>JAKBNS010000270.1 GCA_021830925.1 Pseudomonadota bacterium
GAGGGGGCCGCGCGCAGGCGCTGCGGGATGAGCTGCAAGGCGCCCAAGCCAAGGCCAGGCTGGACGCCTGGCCTGCTTGGGCAACGCCGCAGATCGCCCGCAGCGCCTGCGCCCGAAGGGTTGGCGCGGAATCGGGCGCTGGCCGCACCCCGGATCTTGCGCGGGCGCCCAGCCCGCGCTGCGATCCGGCGCACGCCCATCATCCCGATTCTGCGCCAACGCAACCCCCTCCGGTATTTCAACAGCCTGCTACCCTATGCGGCAACACCACAGAGTATTGCAAAACCTTCGCCGATGAAGCCTGCGTTCTCCCGTTTTCGCTATGCGATCGCCGCCGCCATCGGCGTGGCCGCCGCGCTGGTGGCCGACTGGCTGTTCGTGCCGGCCGGCTGGCGCCTGCTGCTAGGCCTGGGCATGTCCCTGTCCCTTGGTTTCGCCGGGGTGTTTTTCGCGGCCATGACCGACCCCCGGCTGCGCCGCTGACCACCAGCAAGCGCGTGGCCGGAGGGCTCAGGCGCCCACCGGGGTCCAGGTCAGTTGCAGGAACACGCCCAGCGGCTGGGTCTCGTAGCCGTAGTTGGTCTCGTAACGGCGGTCGAACAGGTTGTCCACCCGCAGGCTCCAGCGCCATTCGCGGTCGATGTTCGCCCCGGCACTGAGATCGACCACCGCGTAGGAGCCCAGTGTGACTCCGGGATAGGGGTCGTAGCGCGGCCCCGAGAAGTGCACTTCGGAGCCCAGGCGCAGACCGCCCACCTCGCGCTGCACGCCGGCGTTGGCCAGGGTGTGCGGCACCAACGGGATGGTGGCGTTGCCGGCGCCGGCGGAGGTATTCACAGGGTCCTGCAGGGTCAGGTTGCCGTGCCAGCTCCAGTCCCCGCGCGCGCCGCGCAGGCTGAGCTCCAGGCCCCGCGTACGCGTGCTGTCCAGGTTCTGGAATTGCCCGATGTAGTTCACCGGATCGACGGTGGCGTAGGTCCACTGGTCGGTGGCCCTGGTCTGGAACACCGTGGCGCGCAGGTACTGCAGGCCCCGCGCCCATTGCAGGCCGCCCTCCACCGAATGCGCCTTCTCGGGCTTGAGCTGGGGATTGGGGATGGTCTGGCCGGGCACCTGGTAGTACAGATAGCCCAGCGGAGGCGCGGCGAATGCCGTGGACGCATCGGCGAGCACCTTGAAGCCGCCTCCGACCGGACGCCCCCAGCCCAGGTACGCGGTGTTCTGCGCCGAGAAGCCGCCGACGTCGTCGCGCCGCAGGTTCAGTTGCAGCTCGTTGCCCGCCAGTGTGCCGTCGAGCCCGGCGAACAGCGCGTCCGCATGGCGAGTCACCGACGGAATGCCGCCGTTGCCGCTGCTGTCCATGGACTGCTGCTGCACGTCGAAGCCGCCGGTGGCCGTCCACGCGGGCGACAGGCGCAGCACATTGCGCGATTCCAGCTGGTCGATGCGCGTGCGGTACTGCGCGGCGTAGGAGCCGCCGTTGCTGTTGCGCGTGGTCTGCTGCGACAGACTCAGGTGCGAGGTCCAGGCCTGGGTGAACCGGTCGTCCGCATGCAGCCCGAACAGGCTCTGGTGGATGCTGCCGCCCACGCTGCCGTTGTCGTAGGTGTAGCGCCCCTGGCTGTCATAGGCCAGCAGCCCCAGTTCATGCCCCGGCGCCAGCTTCTGCCGGATGGACAGGTTCGCGGTGTCGTTGCGATAGCCGTCGGACTCGTCGGGAAGCCCCGACTGCGCCGGATTCTGCGAGGCGATGCCTTGCGTGGTGTAGCGGCTGAAGCCGCCTTGCAGCTGGGTGCGCCCGACGGTGGCGTCGGCCTCGACGGAACTGCTCGCCGTGCCCTGGCTTCCGCCGCCGACGGACACGCTGGCATGCGGCGTGGCGCCGGCGCCGCGCGTGGTGATCAACACCACGCCGCCCACCGCGCCGGAGCCGTAGATCGCCGACACGTTGCCCCGGATCACCTCGATCCGCTCGATCTGGCTGGCCTGCAGATTGCTCAGGTAGGCATTGCCGGTCGCGTCCTGCGCGTTCATCGGCACGCCGTCGAGCAGCACGAGCACGTTCGGGCCGCTGAACCCCCGGATGAACACGTTGCCACTCTGCCCGGGGCCGCCCGAACTGGTGATCTGCACACCGGCCACCTGGCGCAACAGGGTCGTCAGGTTGTGCGCGCCCGAGTCCTCGATGTCCCGGCGCGTGAGCACGCTCACGCTGGGTAGCGCCGCGCTCAGCGGCTGCGCGTAGGTCGACGCGGAGATCACCACGGGCGGCAGCACGACCGCGGACTGGGCCTGCGCGCCGGCGCAGGCGAAGGCGCCGAGCAGCGCGACCAGGCGCGGCATGGCGACGGGAAGACCGCCGACGGCGGCGGGGAAACTGGGGAAACGACGGCAACGATGGCCCATGACGGACGACTCCAGGAGCAAGCACGTCCCGCGCCTCCCGCACGGGGTCTTGAACGCTGGAACTTCCGCGCGGCGCCTTGCCGCACGTGCCCGGCACGACTTCACCCACCGACCCCGGACGGCGAAATCCCAACGTGTCGGCCGGTATCCGGGCTGGCGGCATGCCCGGACGGCCTTCCCGGGCGAACCCAGTGGCCTGCTTGTCCGGGCTCGGAACTCGGTTCCGGGCCGTTGACCGTTGCGGGGGCAGCACAGGCCGGGAGCGGCAGCGCCGGACTCCTCCTGTTTCCCGTTTAACGTGACGTCGCGAACGCGACGTCAGCGCACCAACGCGGCGAAGTCTAGCAGCGAAGCATCGGCCGCCCCGGCGAAAACATGCAGGAAATTGACGATGAGATCGGGCCTCTCTTAGACTTCGATGCGTCCATGGCGATGGAGTTCGCCATTCACAATCGCCCCGCAGCGCTGGGGGCTGATGACTCCTACCGGACGCCGCGCAATGCGGCGGCAACCAGCCATGGAGGAGTCGCCCCCCCTTTTTTCCCACATATGCCTCGCAGCCCGGCTCCGTGCCGTGGCGCGCATCCGTCCGCCCCTTCGGTGATCCTCGATCGAGATCCTCGACATGACCTACGTGTTCATCGCCATCTTCGCCACCTTCGGCGCCTTCGCGCGCTACGGCCAGACCCTGCTCGTGCAGGGCGTACTGGGTCGCGGCTTTCCGTTCGCGACCCTGTCGATCAACGTGCTGGGCTCCTTTCTCATGGGATTCCTGTTCTTCCTGACCCTGGAGCGCCTCAGCCTGCCCCCCTCGCTGCGCACCGGCATCCTGACCGGCGGCCTCGGCGCCTACACCACCTTCTCCACCTTCTCGCTCGAGACCCTCAACCTGATGGAAAGCGGAGAATGGACCCGGGCGGCGCTGTACGTCGCCGCCTCCGTGCTGCTGTCGATCACCGCGGTGATCCTCGGCGCCTACCTGTCGCGCAACATCGGAGCCTGAGCATGAAGGACGTCACCATCGCACGCGTCTACCTCAAGGAAGGCGACAAGGCGCAGGGCCACAACCTGCTGCAGCAGATCTTTCGCCTGCTGCACGACGAGCACAAGGTGCACGGGGTCACGGTGTTCCGCGGCATCGCCGGCTTCGGCAGCCACGGCGAGGTCCACGCCGACGACCTGCTGCGCGTGGCGGTGCACCTGCCGCTGGTGCTGGAGTTCTTCGATACGCCCGAGGCGGTCGCCGCCGTGCTGCCGCGCATCCAGGAACTGGTTCCTGCCGAGCACATCGTGACCTGGCAGGCGCGCTGCGGGGCCTGAAGCGCATGACACCGGCGCAGGACCGCGAGGACCCGCCGCCGCGCTGGCTCAACGCCACGGTGGCCGGCGCCGGCATCACCAGCGCGCTGGGCGACTTCTGCTATGAGACCACCACCGTCATGCTCCCCGGTTTCCTGGCCGCGCTGGGCCTTCCGGCCAGCGCTCTGGGAACCATCGAGGGCCTGGCCGACGCGGTGGCCGGCGTGGCCCGCATGGGCGCAGGCCACGCGGCCGACAAGCTCGGGCACCGCAAGGCGCTGGTGCTCGCCGGCTATGCGCTGACTCCGCTGGGCCAGGCGCTGATCGCGCTGGCGGCCGGCTGGCCGCTGATCCTGTTCGGACGCCTGCTGTCGTGGTTCGGCAAGGGCCTGCGCGGGCCGCTGCGCGACGCCATCGTGGTCCAGGCGGTGCAGCCCCACACCAAGGGCCGTGCCTTCGGCTTTCACCGCGCGGCCGACACCGTGGGCGCGGTGCTGGGGCCCTTGCTCGGCGTGGCCCTGCTGGGCTGGGCGCAGCGTCTGCACTGGCATGGCGCCACCGGCCCCTTCCGTCTGGTGCTGTGGCTGTCGCTGCTCCCCGGGCTGCTGGCCGTCGTGGCCTTCGCGCTGCTGGTACGCGACCCGCGGCAATCTCCCAACCCACAGGCGAGCTTCCTCGGCTCGCTGCGCGGACTGCCACCGCGCTTTCGGCGCTACCTGGGCGCGGTGGGGCTGTTCGGCGCCGGGGACTTCTCGGCCTCGCTGCTGATCCTCGCCGCCACCACGCTGCTGACGCCTTCGCTGGGCATGCTGCGCGCGGCGCAGCTCGCGGGGCTGTTGTACGTGTGGCGCAACGTGGTGCAGGTGCTGGCTTCCTATCCCATCGGCTGGCTCGCCGACCGCTTCGGCCACCTGCGCATGCTTCGCGCGGGCTATGCGCTGGGAGCCGCCACCGCCTTGCTCGCGGCCCTGGCCTTCGTGTGGCAGTCGCACGGCATGGCTGTGCTGGGCACGCTGTTCCTGCTTTCGGGCCTGTACGTGGCCGTGGAGGAGGCCCTCGAGCCCACGCTGAGCGCGGAGATGCTGAGCACGCAAGGGCTGCTCACCGGATACGCCGCGCTGGGCACGGTCAACGCGGTGGCACGCCTGGTGTCGAGCAGTGTCGTGGGCCTGGTGTGGACGCTCGTCTCTCCCGTGCCGGCCTTCGGGCTGGCCGCGCTGCTCATGGCCCTGGGCACGTTGGCGCTGCTACGAACGGGTGTTCGCGCCTAGCCTGCCTTGCGGCGCATAGGCGTGCCTGGTTCCGGCGGCCGGGCCGAGGCCTCGCCGACGGCGTCGATGAACGCGCGCAGCTTCGCCGACATGGATGCCCGGCGCGCGAAATACAGGAACAGGCCGTCGTGGCGAAGGCTCGCCTGCGGGAGGATGCGCAACAGGCGCCCCTCCCGCAGATCCCTTCGCACCAGGGGCTCGAACAGATAGGCGATGCCGACTCCGGCCAGCGCGAGTTCACGCGCCGCCGTCGCATCGCTGACGATGGCGCCCCCCTTCGCCTGCACCACCACGCGGCGGCCCCGCTCGTCGAGCTCCCACTCGTACAGGCTGCCGGAGGCCAGCAGTCGATAGCCGATGCAGTCGTGCTGCGCGAGTTCGGCGCTGGCCGAGGGCTTGCCGCGCCTGTCCAGATAGGCCTGCGAGGCGACGACGATGGCCTCGAAGGGTGGCGTCAGGCGCACCGCGACCATGTCCTGCTGGACCGCCTCGCCCAGCCGGACTCCCGCGTCGAAACCCTGTGCCACGATGTCCACCAGCGCGTCGTCCGTGTGCACCTCCACGCTCAGCCTGGGGTGGCTGCGCGCCAGCGCCGCGAGGATCGGCGCCACCGCCATCGTGAAGGCCACGCGCGACGCGTTGAGCCGCAGCACGCCGCGCACGTCCCCGCGCGCGGCCGTCACCGCCTGCATGGCTTCGTCGATGTCCTGCAGCGCGGCGTCGATCCTGCGCACGAAATCCGCGCCGATCTCGGTCAGCGACACGCTGCGCGTCGTGCGCGCGAACAGCGGCTCCCCCAGACGATCCTCCACGGCGCGTACCGCATGGCTCACCGCCGAAGGGCTCATGTTCAGCGCACCCGCGGCCCCGACGAAGCTTCGCTGCCTGGCCACCGCGGCCACCACCGGAAGGTGGATCAGAAGTTCCTTGTCCATGCGGCCTCGCCCCATTCCTGCATGACATCGAATAGTTCATTCGAAATGTAGATCTTTATCCCACTCCGTGCGACACCTAGAGTGTGAGTCATGACGACTTGCGATCCCGTCCCGATCCATTCCAAGGAGAGTTCCATGGCTTCCCGATCCACCCCCCGTACCTGGTTCATCACCGGCGCTTCCTCCGGCTTCGGCGCCGCTTTCGTCCAGCATGCCCTCGAACTGGGCGACAACGTGGTCGCCACGGCGCGCAGGCAGGAGACAATCCAGGCGCTGGCCGAGCGTGAGCCGCGGCGCGTGCTGGCCGTGACCCTCGACGTCACGCGACCGGGCCAGGCCGACCGAGCCGTGCAACAGGCCCTGGAGCGCTTCGGGCACATCGACGTGCTGGTGAACAACGCCGGCTACGGCGTGGTCGGCGCGGTCGAGGAAACGCCGGAGGCCGAATTGCGCGCGCAGATGGAAACCAACTTCTTCGGGGCGGTCGCCGTGATGCGGGCCGCGCTGCCGTCCATGCGCGCGCAGCGTGCAGGGGCCATCGTCAACATCTCCAGCCTCGGCGGCCAGCTGTCCTTCGCCGGATTCGGCGCCTACAGCGCGTCCAAGTTCGCCCTCGAAGGCCTGTCGGAGGCCCTGGCCCAGGAGCTCGCGCCCTTCGGAATCAAGGTGCTGATCGTCGAACCCGGGGCCTTTCGCACCGGCTTCGCCGACTCCGGCGCGCTCAAGACCATGCCCGCCCTCGCCGCCTACGAGGACGTCGTGGGAGGCACGCGACGCTTCGCCCAGGGCATGCACGGCACCCAGGCCGGCGACCCGCTGAAGGCGGCGCGCGCCGTCGCGCGCGCTCTACAGGCGCCCGAGACCCCCCTGCGCCTGCAGTTGGGTCGCGACGCGGTGGACTCGGTGCGCGAGCATGCGCAGCGCATGTTGCGCGAGCTCGCCGCCTGGGAGGCCGTGGCCGTGGATACCAGCATCGCGCAGGCCTGAGGCCACGCCGGCGGCCCGGGATATGGGCCCGGGCCCGAGCCCGCGCCGGCCCGCTCATTCCGCGATCACGGGCCCGGCCGCCCGGCGCTCGATGCGCCTGAGGGCGCTGCGCACGACCAGCCGGTGAAAGGGCTCGATCAGCGCCAGGTAGACGCGCCCCAGCCGACCATGCTGGAACACCACGGTGCTGACGCTCACGCGGCGGTTTCCCGAAGCGCCTGGCGGATGCAGAAGCAGGGACACGCGGAAGTCCAGATGCGCATCGTCCTCGCCCAGGATGATTTCGTCGGGGTGGCGCGCGAACACGCGGAAAAAACCGATCCTCTCGCCGCCCGCGCGCGACAGGGACGCGGTGGTCTTCAGACCCAGCGGGCGCACGAGCGCGTCGCGCAGGCGCAGCAGCACGGCGACCCACGGTGCGGCGTGCTCGAAGGCGGCGCGCGCCAGGGCCTCGGCATCGAGCTCCGACACATGCGGCAGCTCGATGCCGAAGGCATCCACGAAATCGGCCCTGCCGACCATCGCGCCCAGGCGGGATCCGCCGGGCAGTTCGGTGCGACGCTCGATGCGCGCCGGCTCAGATCTGCGAGATGCCACCGTCCACCACCAGTTCCGCGCCCAGCATGTAGCGCGATTCGTCGCTGGCCAGGAACAGGGCAGCCTGCGCCATTTCCAGCGCGCTGCCCAGGCGGCCCAGCGGAACACGCTCGGCCAGCGAGGCCTTGCGCGCCTGGATCGCCTCGGGCGTTCCGCCGTTGCGCTCGTGCAGCGGTGTGTCGATGCCGCCCGGGCTGAGCGCGTTGACCCGGATGCCGCGCTCCAGCAGTTCGCGCGACCAGCTGCGCGCCAGCGAACGCAGCGCCGCCTTCGAGGCCGCCAGCAACGAGATGCCCGGGCGCCCCACGTGGATGATGAACGAGCAATTCAGGATCACCGAGGCCCCGGGCCGCAGGATCGGCTCGATCGCGCGCATGGAAAAGAACACCCCCTTGAGGTTCACGTCCATGATGTCATCGTAGTGCGCCTCGTCGGTTTCGCGCAGCGGTGTCGGATACGCGATTCCGGCGTTGGCGAAGAACACGTCCAGCCCGCCGAAAGCCTCGGCGACACGCTCGCCCATGGCCCGCAACGCGGGCAGCGAGTGCACGTCGGCGTCGATCACCAGCGAGTCGTCGCCCAGTTGCGCGCGAATGGCATCGAAACGTCCCGCAGCACGCCCGGTGACGGCCACGCGCGCGCCCTCGCGCGCGAACAACTGCGCGGTGGCCAGGCCGATGCCGCTGGTGCCCCCGGTGATGAGAGCGGTCTTTCCTTGAAGTCTTCCCTGGGCCATCATGCTTCCTGGTGAATGGT
>JAKBNS010000123.1 GCA_021830925.1 Pseudomonadota bacterium
CGATCTGAGCTCATGCTGGCGCTGGGTGGCGGACATCTCGCCGTGCACCGACTGCAATTGCAGGGTCTTGCCCAACTCGCCCAGCAGCACGCCGAGCTTGTCCGGATCGGCCGTGCGCAAGGTCAGCACGGCGCTGACGGTCCAGCCGTCCTGGCGCACCGTACCGCCGACATCGCGGAACCTGGGCTGGGTGGACACCTCGCCGGTGCTGGCCTGCACGCCCTGCACTGCCCGCGCGCTGCGCAGCGCGGCGTCCAGGCGTTGCGCCACGTCGGCGTTCAGTGCCGCCAGGTCGTCGCCCTGCGCGACCGCCGCCAGGCTGGCCACGCTGCGGTCCGGCACCACCTCGGCGCTGGCCTGCGCCTGCAGGCGCAGCAGGCCCGCGGGCGCCGGCTGCTCGGCCCATGCCGGGCCTGCCAGCGCGCCCAGCGCCAGCGCGCAGCACATGGCGCCTCGACGCAGGAAAAGGGGTACGGCGGGCGAGCGCTGCGGCATCGTGAACTCCTTGGCGAAAGGGGATGGACCCGGGATGGGATGGACCTGGGATGGTGAGCGCAAGGACCTTGGACACGCGCAGGGCACGCCATCGCGCGCACCGCGATGCCCCAAACCCTACGCCCGGCAACGCCAATGCTTCAAGCCTTCACCCAGACTCCGTGGGGTCGTGCACCGCGAAGCCGCGCAGGCGGCAGCACCTTAAGCCCCCCCTAAGCACCGCGGTGCAACATGGGAACCTGCCGAATCAAATTCCCCTGGATTGCACATCAGGAGCTACGCCATCATGAAAAACACCCGATTCCTCGCCGCGATCGCGGCCTCGGCCGCCATCGCGCTGGGCGGTCTCGCGCTGTGGCAGGTCAGCTACGCGGGCAATCCTCCGCCCGTGAAACTGGACCACAAGAGCCTTCCGCTGTTCAACAACCCTCCGGCCGCGGTCGGCCAGACGGCGGCGGTCGGCGGCCCGAATTTCTCGTCCATCGTCAAGCGCTTCGGTCCCACGGTGGTACACATCAATGTGCGCGGCGAGACCACCACCACCGGCGGTCCGGACATGTCGCAGGTCCCTCCGCAACTGCGCAACTCGCCCTTCTTCCAGTTCTTCCAGCAGTTCCAGAACCAGGGCCCGCGCGAGGTTCCGACCGAGGGCCTGGGCTCGGGCTTCATCATCAGCTCCGACGGCCTGGTGCTGACCAACGCGCACGTGGTCAAGGGCGCCAAGTCGGTCACCGTCACGCTGACCGACCAGCGCAGCTACAAGGCCAAGGTGCTGGGCACCGACGCGAAGACCGACATCGCCGTGCTGAAGATCGCGGCCACCGGGCTGCCCACGGTGCGCATCGGCGATCCGTCCAAGCTCGAGCCGGGTGACTGGGTGCTGGCCATCGGCTCGCCCTACGGCTTCTACAACACCGTCACCGCGGGCATCGTCAGCGCCAAGAGCCGCGCGCTGCCCGACGACAGCATGGTGCCCTTCATCCAGACCGACGTCGCGGTCAACCCCGGCAACTCGGGCGGCCCGCTGTTCGACACCCAGGGCGAGGTGGTCGGCATCAACTCGCAGATCTTCACCCAGACCGGCGCCTTCGAAGGCCTTTCCTTCGCCATTCCGATCAACGTGGCCGAAGCGGTGGCGCGTCAGATCATCGAACACGGCCAGGTGCAGCACGGCAAGCTGGGCATCGCGGTGCAGACCGTCACGCAGCAGCTGGCCAACTCCTTCGGCCTGCAGAACCCGCGCGGCGCGCTGGTGGCGCAGGTCAGCGACGGCAGCGCGGCGGCCAAGGCCGGGCTGAAGGCCGGCGACATCATTCTCAGCGTCAACGGCCAACCGGTGAACGATTCGACGGATCTGCCGATGATGATCGGCATGATGCAG
Source organism: Pseudomonadota bacterium (assembly GCA_021830925.1). Lineage (GTDB taxonomy): Bacteria > Pseudomonadota > Gammaproteobacteria > Burkholderiales > Burkholderiaceae_C > Thiomonas_A. The sequence goes on from JAKBNS010000123.1 coordinate 1,877, forward strand.
CCGGGGCAGAAGGTCAAGCTGGGAGTGTGGAGCAATCATCGCCAGACCACGCTGGACGCCACGCTGGGCAGCTTCAGCGAGGGCTCCCTGGTGGCCGACGCCGGCAGCACCGCCAGCGGTCATGGCCTGGGTCTGCAGGTGCGCCCGCTGAACCCCGCGGAGCAGTCGCAGGCACAGGTGCACAGCGGGCTGCTGGTGCAAGGCGTGTCCGGCCCGGCCGAGCAGGCCGGAGTGCAACCCGGCGACATCCTGCTGGCCATCGATGGCAAGGCGGTGAGCAGCGTGGCGCAGGTGCGCTCGATCCTCAAGTCCGCCGGCAACACCGTGGCGCTGCTGATCCAGCGCGGCCACGCCCGCATCTTCGTGCCGGTGGACCTGGGTTGAACCTGGTCCACCAGCGCACCCCCGCCTCGGCGGGACCCAAACCCCGGCCGGCGCCGCAAGCGCCGGTCGGGACTCTCTGACCGGGTGGCTCCGGCCAGGGCTCAAGCGAGCGGCAAGCGATTGCGGCGGGGCGCGTCCCCGCCGCTTTTTTTTGGGCGCGCGCACTACCATGGAGCCTCGTCCCAGCCCACCGGATGCTCGCGTGCCCGTACTCGAATTCGACCCCGCCACGCGCCGCATGCGCACCCAGCGCATGCTGCTGCGCCCGCTGGGGCTCACCGACGCGGCGGGACTGCTGGGCATCTACAGCCAGCCCGAGGTGACTCGCTACTACGAGCTGGATACGCTGGCCGATCTGCAGCAGGCCCAGCGCGTGCTGGATTTTTTCCTCAAGCACCACGACCGCTTCGCCATGCTCGAGCCGGACAGCCTTCGCATGATCGGGACCTGCGGGTTGTTCTTCCGGGACAAGACCACCAACATGGCCTCCTTCGGCTACGACATGGCCAGCCAGTACTGGGGGCGAGGCCTGATGCGCGAGGCCGCCGGCGCGGTGCTGGCCTACGGCTTCGCCACCATGGACCTCAACCGGGTGAACGCGTTGACGGCGCTGGACAACCAGGCCTCGGTCAAGGTGCTGCAGGCGCTGGGTTTCGAACAGGAGGCGGTGCTGCGCCAGTTCGCCTTCTGGAAGGGCTCCTACCGCGACATGCGCATGTTCGCACTGCTGCGCGAGCAACTCGGCGACGGCCCGATCGCAAGGGCGATGAGCGCGTTCTGATCATGCCCCGGGGCCGGGGCGCGCCCGGCCCACCGACGCCGGCAGGCTGCTAAAGTGCCCGCATGGTGGCCTGCCCCGCGCGGCGCGGCCCGACTCCTTCCCCTTTTTCGTTTTTCCGCACCTCCGTCCATGGCGCAATACGTTTTCACGATGAACCGCGTCGGCAAGGTCGTCCCGCCGAAGCGCCACATCCTGAAGGACATCTCCCTGTCCTTTTTCCCCGGAGCCAAGATCGGCGTACTGGGCCTCAACGGCTCGGGCAAGTCCACGCTGCTGAAGATCATGGCCGGGGTGGACCAGGACTTCGAGGGCGAGGCGGTTCCGCTGGCCGGCACGCGCATCGGCTACCTGGCGCAGGAACCCCAGATGGACCCGGAACTGACCGTGCGCGAGGCGGTCGAGCAGGGCCTGGGGGGGGTGCTGGCGGCCAAGAAGCGCCTGGACGAGGTGTACGCCGCCTACGCCGAGCCGGACGCCGATTTCGACAAGCTGGCCGAGGAGCAGGCGCAACTCGAAGCCGTGATCGCCGCCGGCGAGGGCGAGAACACCGACCTGCAACTGGAGATCGCGGCCGACGCGCTGCGCCTGCCGCCGTGGGATGCCCGCATCGGCCCGCTGTCCGGCGGCGAGAAGCGCCGCGTGGCGCTGTGCCGCCTGCTGCTGTCCAAGCCCGACATGCTGCTGCTCGACGAGCCCACCAACCACCTCGACGCCGAAAGCGTGGAATGGCTGGAGCAGTTCCTGCAGCGCTTCCCCGGCACCGTGGTGGCGGTCACGCACGATCGCTATTTCCTGGACAACGCCGCGCAGTGGATCCTCGAACTCGACCGCGGCCACGGCCTGCCCTTCAAGGGCAACTACAGCTCGTGGCTGGAGCAGAAGGAGCAGCGCCTGGAGCACGAGGCACGCGCCGAGGCCGCGCACCTCAAGACCATGAAGCAGGAGCTCGAGTGGGTGCGCCAGAACCCGAAGGGGCGCCAGGCCAAGAGCAAGGCACGCATGGCGCGTTTCGAGGAACTGGCCGCGGTCGAGTACCAGAAGCGCAACGAGACCAACGAGATTTTCATTCCCGTGGCCGAACGTCTGGGCAACGAGGTCATCGAGCTGCGCTCGGTGAGCAAGGCCCACGGCGAGCGCCTGCTGATCGACAATCTGAGCCTGCAGATCCCGCCGGGCGCGATCGTCGGCGTGATCGGCCCCAACGGCGCGGGCAAGTCCACGCTGTTCCGCATGATCGCCGGGCAGGACCAGCCGGACTCCGGGGAGATCGTCGTCGGCCCCACGGTGCGCATGGTCTACGAGGACCAGAGCCGCGGCTCGCTGCCGAACGACAAGACGGTCTGGGAAGCCCTTTCCGACGGCCAGGACATCCTGACCGTGGGCAAGTTCCAGGTGGCATCGCGTGCCTACTGCGGGCGCTTCAACTTCAAGGGCTCGGATCAGCAGAAGATCGTCGGCCAGCTCTCCGGCGGCGAACGCGGGCGCCTGCACCTGGCCAAGACCCTGGTCTCGGGCGGCAACGTGCTGATGCTCGACGAGCCCTCCAACGACCTCGACGTGGAAACCCTGCGCGCCCTGGAGGACGCCTTGCTGGAGTTCGCCGGCTGCGTGCTGGTGAGCAGCCACGATCGCTGGTTCCTGGACCGCATCGCCACCCACATCCTGGCGGCCGAGGGCGATTCGCAGTGGACCTTCTTCTCCGGCAACTACCAGGAATACGAAGCGGACAAGAAGCGCCGGCTGGGCGACGAAGGCGCCCGCCCGAAGCGCCTGCGCTTCAAGCCGCTGCGCTGAACGTCATGAACCCGGCGGGCACGTGCGCGGCGCCGGCCGGCGACTGGATCGTCGCCTGCCTGTGCGCGCAGTGGTGCGGCATCTGCCGCGGCTGGCGCGACGCCTACCGCGAGCTGGCGCAGCAGTCGGCGGACCTGCTGCCGGCCTCGCGCTGGCTGTGGGTGGACGTGGAGTCGCAGGCCGATGCGCTGGGCGACTTCGAGCCGGAGAACTTTCCCGTGCTGGCCGTGCAGCAAGGCGCGCGCCTGTTGTACTGCGCCGCGCTGCCCCAGCAGGCCGGCAACTGGCGCCGCATGGTGCAGTCGCTGGGCGCGCTCGACGACGAGCAGGCGCGGCGCTGGGCGCAGCAGTTGCAGGCGCTGGGCCTGGACCTGCGGCGGCTGCGCGACGAGACGGACTGACGGCGAGGCCGGCCCGGCGCAAGCGCGCGACGGGCCGGGCCCTCAGCGCCCCGCCCGCGCGGGACGCTCGCCGAACAGCGCGCTGCCCACGCGCACGATGGTGGCGCCCTCGAGCACCGCGGCCTCCAGGTCGGCGCTCATGCCCATGGACAGGGTGTCCAGGCTCAGCCCCAGTCGCGCGGCCAGCTCGTCGCGCAGCTCGCGCAGGCGCGCGAAGGGCGCGCGTTGCGCGGCCGCGTCGGTCGCGGGCGCCGGAATGCACATCAGCCCGCGCAGACGAAGCCCGGGCAGGCGTGCGACCTCGCGGGCCAGCCCGGGGAGGTCCCCAGGGCCCACCCCGCTCTTGCTCGCCTCGCCGCTGACGTTGACCTGCAGGCACACCTGCAACGGTGCGGGCGCGCCGTGCTCGCCGGCCGGCGGGCGCTGCGCCGACAGGCGCCGCGCCACCGAGAGTCGATCGATGCCGTGCACCCAGTCGAAGCCGGCGGCCACGTCGCGGGTCTTGTTGCTCTGCAGCGGTCCGATGAAATGCCAGCACAGCGCCGGCCATTCGGCGCGCAGCGCGTCGATCTTGGCCACGCCTTCCTGCACGTAGTTCTCGCCGAACTCGGTCTGGCCGCAGCGCGCCATCGCCGCCACGGCCTCGGCGCTGAAAGTCTTGGACACCGCGAGCAGGCGCACCTCGGCGGGGTCACGCCCGGCCGCGCGCGCGGCCCCTTCGATGCGCAGGCGCACCTGGCGCAGCCGGGCGGCGGGGCCGTCGGCCATGTCGTCACGATCTGGAATCACGGACAAAATCTGCGAATGCCCGGCCTGCGAACCGGCCGGGACGTATGGACGAAACAACAAGCCTCGGGCATGCTTGGGACAAAAAGCGGCGGCCCGACGCCCTGCCCTTACTATAGAGTGTGTTTCGGCTCGCCAGATAATCAGGGGGATTGCAGTGGATATCACGCAATTGTTGGCGTTCAGCGTGAAGAACAACGCATCGGATCTTCACCTGTCGGCCGGACTGCCGCCGATGATCCGGGTGCACGGAGACGTGCGCAGGATCAACGTGGAGCCGCTGGACCACAAGATGGTGCATGCGATGGTCTATGACATCATGAGCGATGTCCAGCGCAAGCACTACGAGGAATATTTCGAGGTCGATTTCTCCTTCGAGATCAACGGCCTGGCGCGCTTCCGCGTGAATGCCTTCAACCAGCAGCGCGGCGCCAGCGCGGTGTTCCGCACCATCCCGAGCAAGATCCTCTCGCTGGACGACCTCAACGCCCCGAAGATCTTCGGCGATCTGGCGCTCAAGCCACGCGGGCTGGTGCTCGTGACCGGACCGACCGGCTCCGGCAAGTCGACCACGCTGGCGGCGATGGTCAACCACCTGAACGAGAACGAATACGGCCACATCCTCACCATCGAGGATCCGATCGAGTTCGTGCACGAATCCAAGAAGTGCCTGATCAACCAGCGCGAGGTCGGGCCGCACACCCTGAGCTTCTCGAACGCGCTGCGTTCGGCGCTGCGCGAGGATCCGGACTCGATCCTGGTGGGCGAGATGCGCGACCTGGAGACCATCCGCCTGGCGCTGACCGCCTCCGAGACCGGGCACCTGGTGTTCGCCACCCTGCACACCTCGTCGGCGCCGAAGACCATCGATCGCATCATCGACGTGTTCCCCGCCGCCGAGAAGGACATGGTGCGGGCCATGTTGTCCGAGGCCCTGATCGCGGTGGTCTCGCAGACCCTGTGCAAGCTCAAGGACGGCAGCGGGCGCGTGGCGGCGCACGAGATCATGATCGGCACCCCGGCGATCCGCAACCTGATTCGCGAGAACAAGGTCGCGCAGATGTACTCGATGATCCAGACCAGCCAGGCGCACGGCATGCAGACCCTGGACCAGAACCTGTCCGACCTGGTGCGCCGCAGCCTGATCTCGCCGGCCGAGGCGCGCAGCAAGGCCAAGCAACCGGAGAATTTCCCCGGCTGAGCCGCGCGCTGCCTGTTGCGGCACCCCATCACCGATGCCTCCCCAGCCCTGCTCGGATGCCATGAAAAAAGTCCTGGGTTTTCTGCGAACCGGACGCCCCGGCGGCGACGCCGAGGCCGAGCGCGAGGGTTTTCCCGAATCGCAGTTCTTCTCCACCGGTTTTCACGAAGCCTCGGCCAGCCCGGGCGGCGTGCTGGGCTGGGACGAACGAGCGCGCGCGCTGGGCGCGCGGCGCCTGCCGCATGAACCCGGCGCGCGACGCCTGCGCGAACTGTGGACCCAGGACCGGTTCATGACCGGCCTGTCGGGCGCCGAACTCGATAAATGCGCCCGGCACTTCGCGTTCTGGGCAGTGGATGCCGACCGCGACATCATCGAGCAGAACGAACACGGAAGTTTCATGTTCATCGTGCTGCACGGCGTCGTCGCGGTGGATCGCCAGCAACCCTGGGGCGAGCGCGTGCGCCTGACCGAGTCACGCGCCGGCAGCGTGCTGGGCGAGATGTCGCTGCTCGACGCCGGCCCGCGCGCGTCCTACTGCACCACCCTGCGCCCGTCGGAGATCGCGGTGCTGGAGGCGCGCATGCTCGATGATCTCATCGAGCGCGATCCCGCCTCGGCGGTGCGCATCGTCGGCTCGCTGGCGCGGCGGCTGTCGCTGCGCCTGCGCAAGCTCGGTGCCCCGACGGTGGGCACCTCGGCGTGAAACGGATCCGGGGAGCTCGTTCATGGAACGCGATCAGGCATCGAAATTCGTCCAGGACCTGTTGCGCAGCCTGCTGCAACGCGGCGGCTCCGACCTGTTCCTGACCGCCGACTTCCCGCCGGCGATGAAAATCGACGGCGAGGTCCACCGCGTGTCGGCTCAGTCGCTGAACGCGCAGCACACGCAGGCCCTGGCGCGAGCCTTGATGAGCGAGCGCCAGGCGGCCGAGTTCGAGCGCAGCAAGGAGTGCAATTTCGCCATCGCGCCGCCGGGCATCGGGCGCTTCCGGGTGAACGCCTTCGTGCAGCAAGGGCGCATCGGGCTGGTGCTGCGGGTGATTCCCCAGGAACTTCCGACCATCGAGGCGCTGGGCCTGCCGCGGGTGCTCGAGGGACTGGCCATGAGCAAGCGCGGACTGATGGTGCTGGTGGGGGCCACGGGCAGCGGCAAGAGCACGTCCATGGCGGCGCTGCTGGACTGGCGCAACGAGCACAGCCGCGGCCACATCGTCACCATCGAGGACCCGATCGAGTTCGTGCACGCGCACAAGAACTGCATCGTCACCCAGCGCGAGGTCGGGCTCGACACCGAGAGCTGGGAGGCGGCGCTGAAGAACAGCATGCGCCAGGCCCCGGACGTGATCCTGATGGGCGAGGTCCGCGACCGCGAGAGCATGGACCACGCGGTGGCCTTCGCCGAGACCGGACACCTGGTGCTGGCCACGCTGCACGCCAACAGCGCCAACCAGGCGCTGGATCGCATGATCAATTTCTTCCCCGAGGAACGCCGCGCCCAGCTGCTGATGGACCTGTCGTTGAACCTGCGCGCGATGATCTCGCAGCGCCTGGTGCCGCGCCAGGACGGCCGCGGACGCGTGGCCGCGGTGGAGGTCATGATCAACTCCCCGCTGATCGCCGAGCACGTCTTCAAGGGCGAGGTCGGCGAGATCAAGGAAGTCATGCGACGCTCGCGCGAGCTGGGCATGCAGACCTTCGACCAGGCGCTGTTCGACCTCTACGAACAGGGAGTCATCGGCTACGAGGATGCACTGCGCAACGCCGATTCGGTCAACGACCTGCGCCTGCGCATCAAGCTCGACAGCCAGCGCGACCAGGCCGACCCCGCCAGCGGCACCGAGTACCTGGCCATCGTCTGAGCGGCGGGCGCCGCAAGTCGCCGCGGCTCAGCGCGCGCCGAAGAACCAGTAGCACACGGCGATCGAGGCCAGGATGCCGGCCAGGTCGGCCAGCAGCGCGCAGGCCACGGCGTGGCGCACGCGGCGGATGCCCACGGCCCCGAAATACACCGCCAGCACGTAGAAGGTGGTCTCGGTGCTGCCCTGCATGGTGGCGGCGGTCAGCGCGGGGAAACTGTCGACCCCGTCGTGGTGCATGGTCTCGATCAGCATGGCGCGCGCCGCGCTGCCCGAGAAGGGCTTGACCAGCGCGGTCGGCAGCGCGTCGACGAAACGCGTGTCCAGGCCCGCGTGCTGCGCCGCCCAGCGCACCGCGTGCAGGGCCATGTCGAGCGCGCCCGAGGCGCGCAGCACGCCCACCGCGCACAGCATGGCCACCAGGTAGGGCAGCAGGTCGCGCGCCACCTCGAAGCCCTGGCGCGCGCCGTCGATGAACGCCTCGTACACGGGCACGCGGCGCCAGGCGCCGACCAGCAGGAAGGCGACGATCACGCCGAACAGCATGAGGTTGCCGGCGAGATCCGACACGCGCGCCAGCGCCGCGGCCGACAGCGAGGCCAGGCCGGCCAGCGCCGCGGCGTACACCAGCAATCCCGCGGCCATCCAGGCCAGCGCGCGCGCGTCGCGCAGCGGCAGGCGCTGCACCAGCGCCACGCTCAGCAGGCCCACCAGCGTGGAGGCGCTGGTGGCCAGCAGGATGGGCAGGAACACCAGGGTCGGATCGCTCGCACCCTGCTGCGCCCGGTACATGAAGATACTCACCGGCAGCAGGGTCAGCGAGGAGGCGTTGAGCACCAGGAACAGGATCTGCGCGTTGCTCGCGGTGTCGGCGCTGGGGTTGAGCCCCTGCAACTCGCGCATGGCCTTGAGTCCGATGGGCGTGGCGGCATTGTCCAGGCCGAGCATGTTGGCGGCCATGTTCAGGGTGATCAGGCCCAGCGCCGGGTGGCCGCGCGGCACCTCGGGCATGAGGCGCGCGAACAGCGGGCCCAGTGCGCGCGCCATCGCCTGCACCAGCTGGGCACGCTCGGCGATGGCCAGCAGGCCCAGCCACAGCGTCAGGGTGCCGAACAGCAGCACCATCACGTCCACCGAAAGCCGGGCCATCGCGAACAGGCTGGCCACGATGGCGGCGAACACCCCGGCATCGCCGCCGATCAGCCAGCGCCCGGCCGCGGCCGCCGCCGCGACCAGGAACAGGCCGAGCCACAGGCGGTTGAGCATGCTGCCGGCGCCGGCGTTTCAGCGTTCCTGCTTGCGCCGCGGCGCGGAGGGCTTGGCACGCGGCGCGGCGCCGCGCGCGGGCGGCCGCGCGGAGGCCCCTGCACGCGGCGATTCCCTGCGCGCCGAATCCTTGTACGAGGACTCCTTGTACGACGACTCCTTGCGCGGGGCGCCGGCGGCGGCCTCCTCGGCCGGCGCGAGCTGCAGCGGCCGCCCCAGCACGCGCAGGCGTTGCAGCATGCGCAGCACGTCGCGCGGCATGTCGGCCGGCAATTCCACCAGGCTGTAGTCGCGGCGAATCGCGATGTTGCCGATGCGGCTGTTGTCCAGCCCGGTCTCGTTGGCGATGGCGCCCACCAGGTTGCGCACCTCCACGCCGTGCTCGCGCCCGATCTCCACGCGGTAGGTGCACAGCGCGCCCGGAGCGGCGCGTCGGCGGCGCGGATGCTCGTCGTCCCCCTGTGCGGCACGCGTCTGCTCGAAGTCCGACAAGGCCTGCTCGGCCAATTGCTCCAGGCTGCGCGGCGCGCCGGCCGGCGCTTGCCGGGGCGGACGCGGCGCGGGCGTCTCGCCCGCCGCTCGCGCCTCGCGCACGGCGCGGCTCTCGTAGGGTTCGCGCATCGCGCGCGGTCGCGCGGCCGCCTCCTCGGGGCCCAGCAGCAAGGGCTTGCCGCCCTGCAGCAGGCTGGCCAGCGCGGCCGCGATCTCCAGCGCCGGCACATTGTGTTCGCGCTCGTAGCGCTCGATCAGCGCCTGGTACGGGCGCAGCGCCTCATCCTGCTCGCGGGCCTCGCTGATGCGCTCGAAAAAGCGCTCGGTGCGCCGGTCGTTCACGGCCTCGACGCTGGGAAGCTGCATCGGCTCGATGCGCTGGCGCGTGGCGCGCTCGATGGCCTGCAGCAGGTAGCGCTCGCGCGGCGTGACGAACAGGATCGCCTGCCCGCTGCGCCCGGCCCGCCCGGTGCGCCCGATGCGGTGCACGTAGGACTCGGTGTCGGTGGGGATGTCGTAGTTCACCACGTGGCTGATGCGATCGACGTCCAGGCCGCGCGCGGCCACGTCGGTGGCCACCAGGATGTCCACCTGGCCGTCCTTGAGACGCTGCACCGTGCGCTCGCGCTGCGCCTGCTGGATGTCGCCGTTGAGCGCGGCGGTGGCGAAGCCGCGGGCGGCCAGCTTTTCCGCCAGTTCCTCGGTGGCCACCTTGGTACGCGCGAACACGATCATGGCCTCGAAGGTCTCGACTTCCAGGATGCGGGTCAGTGCGTCGAGCTTGTGCATGCCGCTGACCATCCAGTAGCGCTGCTGCACGCCCGACGCGGTGCGCGTGCGGGCCTTGATGGTGATCTGCGCCGGCTCGCGCAGGTGGCGCTGCGCGATGGCGCGGATGGCGGTGGGCATGGTCGCCGAGAACAGCGCCACCTGGCGCTGCGGGGGCGTGCTGGCGAGGATGCGCTCGACGTCGTCGATGAATCCCATGCGCAGCATCTCGTCGGCCTCGTCGAGCACCAGGTGGCGCAACGAATCGAGCTTGAGGGTGCCACGGTCGAGGTGATCGATGATGCGCCCCGGCGTGCCCACCACGACCTGGGCGCCGCGGCGCAGCGCGGCCAGCTGCGGGGTGTAGCTCTGGCCGCCGTACACGGGCAGCACGTGGAAACCACTCAGGTGGGAGGCGTAGCGCGAAAAGGCCTCGGCCACCTGGATCGCGAGCTCGCGTGTGGGCGCCAGCACCAGCGCCTGGGTCTCGCGGCGCGCCGGGTCCACGCGCGCCAGGATGGGCAGCGCGAAGGCCGCGGTCTTGCCGGTGCCGGTCTGCGCCTGGCCCAGCACGTCGCGCCCCTCCAGCAGCGGCGGGATGGTCGCCGCCTGGATGGGCGAAGGGCTCTCGTAGCCCACGTCGCGCAAGGCGCGCAGCAAGGCCTCGGGAAGGCCGAGGTCGGCAAACGCGACGCCCGCCTCGGAAGGCTGGTCGTCGGAGACGGGGGACGGGGATTCGACGTCGGACATGAGTGCGAGACAGGGACTTGGCCCGACATTGTGCGCCACCCGCACCCGCGATGGGCCGGAGCCCGGTGCGCGACGGGCAAAAAAATGCCAAGCACGCGGCTTGGCCAAGGGGGGACGGGAGCCTGGCGGTGCCTTCGGGCACCCCCGGGCGATGTTCGTGGCGGGATCAGTGCATGACGCCGCCGCTGCCCGGCTTGCCTTGCGCCGGGGAGGGGGAATTCGTGGCCTGCTCGTGCCCGACGGCGGCACGCGCCGGGGCCGGCGTGGTGGCCTGCGCTTGTGCCTGCGCTTCGGCCTGCGCGCCGGGCGCCGGCTGTTCCGGGGGCATGCCCGCCGCCCGCGCACCCGCCCATGCACAGCAGCCCGCCAGTGCGATGGTCAAGGTCCTCGAGCGAAACTGGATCATGGTCGGAACTCCTTGCGGTCGCGGCCCCGGTCGGGAAGGACACCCGCCTCTGGGCCTGCACCCCAGTAGGAGCAATCGCCGTGCCAGGAAAATTTTTCCCCACGATATCAGCAACTTGGACCATCCACCCCGCGAGACGCCCGGATCACGAGCTCGATCCGCAGGGTGCCGGGCACCGGTTTTGTCGCCAGGAGCCGACGCTTTGGGCCCCCATGGCCCAAATCGCCGCCGTTACTGGAGTTTTTTGTCGCCGATCGGCGACAACCCGACCGGGCCCGCGACCGGCACGGGCAACCGTTCAATCGGTCTGCTTGAAAAGCGCGGGCGAGAGTTCGTGCTTTTGCAGCAGGCGGTAGAACTCCGTGCGGTTGCGCTGCGCCAGGCGCGCGGCCTCGGACACCTGGCCCGCGGTGACCTTCATCAACTGGATGAGATAGTCGCGCTCGAAACGGTCCTTGGCCTCGGCGTAGCTGAGGATTTCCACCGGCTTGTTGCGCAGGGCGCGGGTCACCAGCGCCGCCGGGATGCGCACCGTCGTGCACAGCGCGCAACACTGCTCCACCACGTTCATCAACTGGCGCACGTTGCCGGGCCAGTCGTAGCGCATCAGCACCTCCATCGCGTCGGATGCGAAGCCGACCACGTGGCGCCCGTGCTTGGGCCCCAGGGTACCGACGAAATGCTGCGCCAGCGCGGCGATGTCCTCGCGGCGCTCTCGCAGCGGGGGAATGTGCAGATTGACCACGTTGAGCCGGTAGTACAGGTCCTCGCGGAAGCTCTGCTCGGCGATCAGCAACTCCAGGTCGCGGTGGGTGGCGGACACGATGCGAACGTCCACCGCCACGGCCTGCTGGCTGCCCAGCGGACGCACCTCGCGCTCCTGCAGAACGCGCAGCAGCTTGGCCTGCAGGGCCACCGGCATGTCGCCGATCTCGTCGAGGAACACCGTGCCGCCCTGCGCGCTCTGGAACAGACCCTTGCGGGCGACGTCGGCACCGGTGAACGCGCCCTTGACGTGCCCGAACAGTTCGGACTCCAGCAAGGCCTCGGGGATCGCCGCGCAGTTGATCGCCACGAAAGGTCCGTTGCGCCGCGGACTGGCCTCGTGCACGGCACGCGCCAGCATTTCCTTGCCGGTGCCCGACTCGCCCTGGATCAGCACGTTGGCCTGGCTGCCACCGACCAGCACCACTTCGTCGAGCAGCGCCGCCATCAAGGGGCTCGCGGTGACGATGCCGGCCAGGCGCGGCTCGCCCGCGGCCGGCTGGCCCGCCGCACCCTCGCCCACCGCACGGTGCAACAGGTCCAGCAGTTCCGGAGACTCGAAGGGCTTGGTGAGATAGCCGAACACGCCGCGCTGGGCCGCCGAGACGGCGTCGGGAATCGTGCCGTGGGCGGTCAGGATGATCACCGGCAGCGAGGGGTCGGACTCGTGGATGCGCTCGAACAGGGCCTGGCCGTCCATGCCCGGCATGCGCAGGTCGGTGATCACCGCGCGCGGACGCGCCACCGCCAGACGTGCCAGCGCCTGCTCGCCGCTGCTCGCCAGCACCGGCCGGTAGCCGGCCGAGCGCAGGCGCATGTCCAGCAGGCGCAGCAGGTCGGCGTCGTCGTCGACCACGAGCACGCTGGCTGACGACTCGCTCATCGCACGGCTCCCTTGGGCGGCGTGGGCTTCGGGGCATGCTCCTGGGTACGGCCTTGCAATTGCACCTCCAGATTCTTGATCTGGCCGATCTTGTCCTCCAGATCGGCGGCCTTCCGGTTGGCCTTCGCGAGGTCGCCGCGCGCCTGGGCCAGTTCCACGGTCTGGCGGCTCAGGCGCTGCAGCACGCGAATGAACTGGCGGCTGGCGCGATCCTCGGTCAGGGAGTCCAGTCCTTTAAGCAATTCATGTGCCTGCGACGCCTCGTCGCTGCTCGGAGCGGCCCGCGCGATCAGCAGATAGGCCAGCTCCAGGCGCTGCTCCGGGCGCCGGCGCGGGCCCAGCGCCTGCAGTTGCTGCTGGCGCAGATTGGCATCCGCCTGGCTCATCGCCGAGATCTCGCGCAGCATCTTGGCCACGGCATGCATGGCCAACGGACCGGTCCCGGATCGCGACTCGACGCCGGCAGGCGACAACTCCGAAGCCGTGGAGGCGGAAGGCGACGCCGTGGATACGCCGCCGGACTCCACGCCGGGAGCCGGTGCGGAGTCCGCGCGCGGCGCGCTCGTCGCCTCCGGCGCCGCCGACGCCCCGGACGGTGTTCGCGGCGCCGCGCAGGCGCCGAGCGAGACCGCGAGCACCAGGGGCAGCGCGCGCAGCGCCCGGCAGGATGCGCGTGGAACAGACGCAGGGAAGTTCATGGTCGCGGGGTCTTGGGGTTCCGGGCCGGCGCCGCGAAGGCGGGCGGGACGTGGTCGTGAACATGGGGCAGGCGCACGCAGAAACAGGCGCCGCCACCCTCGGCCGGGTCGCACAGCCGGATCAACCCGCCATGCAGCACCGCGTATTCCTGCGCGATGGCCAGCCCGAGCCCGTTGCCCGGGGCGGCGCCCGCGGGCTGGCGCATGCCCTGGAAAAAGGGCTCGAACAGGTGCTCGCGGTCCTGCTCGGCGACGCCGGGGCCTTGGTCGCAGACGCTGACCGTGACGCCCTCGTCGTCGTCGCGCAGGCGAATGCGCACGATGCCCGCCGCCGGGCTGAAGCGCATGGCGTTGATCAACAGATTCTCGAACAGCGTGTCGAGCTTTCCCTGGTCGGCCTGCAGGGGCCCGGCCTCGCCGTCGATGCGCACTGCGACATGCTTGGCGCGCAGTGCCAGCTCATTGCGCCGCACCAGCGAGCCCAGCAGCTCCTTCAGGTCCACGCCGGCCGACACCAGCGGATCCAGCCGGCGCTGCGCCCGGCTGTAGTCGATGAGGTTCTCGATGCGCTGCTGGAGATCGCGCGCATTGCCGCGCATGATGGTTCCGATCTCGCGCTGCTGGGCGCTCAGCGGCCCTGCCACGCCGTCCATCAGCAACTCGACGCCCTCGCGCAGCGAGGCCAGCGGAGTCTTCAGTTCATGGGACACGTGGCGCAGGAAGCGCTGCTTCTGCTCGTCGGTCTCGCGCAGACGCCGGCGCAGCCAGTCCAGCTGATGCCCGAGTTGCACCAGGTCGCGCGGTCCGCGCACCTGCGGCTGGGGTTGCAGATCCCCGGCGCCGAGCTTGCGGATGGCCTGGTCGATCTGGCGCAGCGGACGGGTCAGCACCCACGACAGCAGCGCCGCGATGAGCACCGAAAGCAGCAGCGCGGCGCCGGCCTGCAGCAGCAGCGCCGCGCGCAGCGTGCGCGACTGGCGCCCCAGGGCGCTGACCTGGCGGTCGACCAGCACGTTGCCCGCGCCCAGGACATGGTCGATGCTGGCGGCCAATGCGGCGAAGCGCGGGGCAAAGGCGTCGAAGCGCGGCAAGTCCGCCGGACCCGCGCCGCTGAGTTCGTCGTACAGCGCCGCCTCGCTGGCGCCGATGCTCTGCAGCCGGGATTGTTCCTGCGCGTCGAAGGGCATGGCGCTCAGGGTGCGCAGCTCTGCCTGCAGCGCGCGGTGCGCGTCGCGCATGCCCACGCGCAACTGTGGATCCTGCAGCACGTAGTACTGACCGGCGGCGCGTTGCAGCGCGGACAGGTCCTCGGACATCTGACGCGTGGTGCGCGTGACGTCGACGGTGATGCGGATCGCCTCGCGCGTCTGCAGTGCCAGGCGCTGCTGCGCGTAGGCCGTGTAGATCATGCCCACCACCAGCGGCAGCATGACCAGCGCGAAGGCGGTCAGCAACAGCGCATGGAAGGAACGCGGATACGGAGGAGACGGAGACTTCAGTGGCATGGACGACAACATACCCTGCACGGCGCGCCACCAGGGTTGCTCGGGCCCATTATCCCCGGCTTCAGGGCGTATGCGCGTCCAGCACGAATCGTCCCGCCCCGTCCTGTCCCAGCGCCTTGGCCAGCCAGGGGCCGGCCTCGCGCAGGGCCTGGGGCAGCCCGAAGGGCGGATTCAGCACGAACATGCCGCTGCCCATCAACCCGAAACCGTCCGCTCGCGGCGGCGCGGTCCACAATTGCGCGTCCATCCAGCTGCCGGGGGCCAGCGCCCGCAGGCGCTTGGACAGGCGCTGGGACTCCAGGCTCTGCAGCAGCGGGTACCAGACGAGGTACACGCCTGTGGCGAAACGCTCCAGCGCGTCGCGCAGGGCCGCCAGCACGCGGGAGTAGTCGGCGTCGAGTTCGTAGGACGGGTCGATGAGCACCAGCGCCCTGCGCGACGGCGGCGGCAGCACGGACTTGAGTTCGGCGAAACCGTCGGCCTGGCTCACCGTGGTCTGACGCCGCCGCGCAAAGGTCGAGCGCAGCGCCCGGCAATCCGCCGGGTGCAGCTCGAACAGACGCATCGGGTCGTCCGCGCGCAGCGTGTCGGCGGCCAGCAGCGGCGAGCCCGGCGCGACGCGCAGGCTGCCGTCGGGATTGAGCGCCAGCACGGCGCGCAGGTAGTCCACCACCGCCTCCGGCACCCGGCCGGCCGTGCCGTCCAGCAGCGCGTGCTGCACGTCCTCGCGCTGCCACAGGCAGCCCACGCCCTGCATGTACTCCGCCAGGCGCTGGCTCATGCGTTCGGCCAGCTGATAGCTGCCGGCACCGGCATGGGTGTCCACGTAGCTCAGCGCCTTGGGCTTGCTCAGCAGCAGGCGCAGCGCGCGCAAAAGCACCACGTGCTTGAGCACGTCGGCCGGATTGCCGGCATGGAAGGCGTGGCGGTAGGCGAGCATCGGATCGGGGCCGAGTGGGCAAGGCGCAACTGTAGCGCCACCGCGCGGGGTTCCCCAGCTCCCCCCCCCCGCGACCTCGCCTATTTCGTCGGGGCCAGCGAACAGTGGCCGGCGTCGGCGGCCGGGCCATTGCCCAGGGCCAGGGGCATGGGCTCGCCGAAGCGGTGATGGGGAGCGCTGGCATGCCAGTCCAGCGCCAGCAGCACCAGCGCCACCAGCCAGGGCAGCCAGATGCGCCAGGCACCGCGCAGTCCGCGCCAGGCGGCGCGGGCACTGGAATGTCGTCGTGGGTCGCGCATGTTCAGCTCCCCACGCCCAGGCGCTTGCGCAGGCGTACGCCGAGCAGACTGCCGGCGAAGGCGCAGGCGAACCACACCCAGCCGTGCAGCGAGCCGGTGGCGATGCCCGAGAAATAGGCCCCGACGTTGCACCCGAAGGCCAGGCGAGAGCTGTAGCCCAGCAGCAGCCCGGCCACGACCGAGGACACCCAGGCGCGCGCCGGCAGGCGCACCCGCGGGCTCAGTTTTCCGCCGCGCTGCGCGGCCAGCAGGGCGCCGAACAGCATGCCCAGGTCGGTGATGCTGGTGTTGTCGGCCAGCACGCTGGCATGCAGCTGCGCCTGCTGCACCGGCAGCCCGTAGAAGGCGTTGTGCGAAAGGTCCACGCCGAAGGCCTGCACGATCTTCGCGCCCCACAGGCCCAGCCCGTAGACGATGCCCCAGGGCTGGCCGGCCACGATCAGGTTGAGGGCACCCAGCACGCCCAGCGCGGCCGCGGCGATCCATACCGCGGAACCGGTCCAGCGGCGCGGGGTGTCGGGTCGCCGACTGCGCCAGATCCACGCCGCCAGCAGCGCCAGCACGCCGAGTTGCAGCGCCAGCGTGCCCGGCGCACCCAGCAGATGCACGAAGGACACCGGCGGCAACGCGCCCAGGCTCAGCCAGGCCGGCAGTTGCGCCGAGCCGGCGAAACTGCCGAACACGAAGGCCGGCAGCACCGCCAGGCTCACCGGATGCCCGAGGCCGGCCTTGTACAAGGTGCCGGAACCACAGCCGTCGGCGATCTGCATGCTGGCGCCGAACACGAAGGAGCCGATCAGCAGGCTCCAGGACAGCGGCCCGTCGGCGCCCTGCAATTCGGGATGCGCGGCCAGCAGGGGCACGCTCAGCACCATGCACACTGCGATGCCGAAGAACTGGGCCAGCAGTCCGGTGGGGTCGCGATGGGTGATCCACACCCGCCAGCCGGTGGTGAAGCCGAAGCTGCCGGCCGCCAGCGCCACACCCAGGCCGACGCCGATGCACCACAACAAGCCCTGGCGCCAGCCCACCAGCCAGGTGGTGGCGACGAAGCCGGCCAGCGCCAGCCCGATCAGCAGAACCTGGGTGGAGCGCGTCGCGCGCGGGGGCGCCGCGTTCAACGGGATTGCCAGGTCTGCTTGAGCTGCGCCCATAGTTGATCGGTGCGGGAAGGAACGTGGGTCATCGGCTCGTCGTGGCGCGACCAGTCGACCATGGAGCCGGGATACAGGCGCACTCCCGGGCGGTGCAGCAGTTCGGACAGCACGAACCAGTTGGTCGCCGCCCAGTGCCCGGTATTGCAGAAGGAGATGGTCTGCCGCGCCTGGCCCTCCTGCGCGGGCAGGCCTTGCGCGATGGCCTCCAGCACCGCCGGCGCCGGCAGCGCGCCGCCGCCCTGCGGGAACCAGCGCATGTTGCTGAAGTCCACTGATCCGGCGATGGTTCCGGGCGCCACCGCGGCCGGCGCCTTGACCTTGCCTTCCCAGAAGGCCGGCGGGCGCGCGTCGAGCAGCACCCGCGAAGCCTCGGGAGCCTGCACCGCCCGCAGCACCTGGGCGCGCGTGGCCAGCAGCGCGGCATCCGGGTGGGCGACGAAGTGCGAGGGCGCCACGCGCGGCGCCGCGGTCTGCAGTCCGCCCAGGCCGGCGTCCTTCCAGCCCTGCATGCCGCCGTTGAGAATCGAAAGGTGGTGCATGCCCAGCCACTTCAGGGTCCAGTACACCCGCGCCGGAGCACCGAAGTCGGTGGGATCGCCGCCGGCCGAGACCAGCACCACCTGGTCGGAGTCCTGCAGGCCGAGACTGCGCACGAGGTGCACGAAATCAGCCAGCGGCAGCAGCTTGCCTGGGTTGGCGGCGTCGCCGCGCCAGCGCCCGTAGGGCGCGTCCACCGCTCCGGGAAGATGCCCGGCGGCGTAGTCGTCGGCGTCGCGCAGGTCGACGATGCGCAAGGCCGCGTGGTCCTGCAGGGCCGCCTGCAACTGGGCCGGTTGCACCAGCGGCCCGAAGGAGCCTGCCGCGGCGCCGTCGAGCTGCGCCGCTCCGGCAGGCTGGCTCAAGGCCCAGGCCGCCAGCGCCAGGCCCAGCCCCAGCCCGCGCAGCAATCGCCGCCAGAACCCGACCCTGGGAGCAGGCAGCCCAGGCGGCGCAGCGCGAGAGGCGGAAGCAAGAGCGGCACGAGATTTCATGCCACCATTTTCCGACCCGCCCCCTTATCCGAATAAATACTCTTTTTGAATACCCATAAAACCCAAAGTCATAAGCCCCACCCCACCCCGCTGCCGGCCCTTGCCCGCCTGATCCAGCCAGTTCCTGCACCCCATCCCGCTGCCGGCCCTTGCCCGCCTGACACAGCAAGTTCCTGCACCTCGCACCGCGGCCGAGAGCACACCCGCCGCAGGGCCGCCCCAAGGCGGGGTGCGTCCCCCTCGGGGGGACGGAGCGGGGGTCGCCCCCCGCGACGAAGGGGGCCGTCAGTACCTCCCCGTCCCCCCCGCCAACGCGATGAGCAGGCGCGCGGCGACGCCGACCAGCGGGCGCGTCCACCAGGCCACGCGCTGGCGCAGGCGGGCGTGGTCGATGGGCAGCGCCCAGTGCAACTGCTCGTACACGTGCCGCGCCAGTTGCCCGGCGAAGCCCGCGTCGCGCACGACCACGTTGGCTTCGCGATTGACCAGCAGGGACAGCGGATCGATGTTGGAGCTGCCCACGGTGGCCCAGGCCTCGTCGACCACGGCCACCTTGCCGTGCAGGTAGGCCCGCTGGTATTCGTGGATGCTCACGCCGGCGTCGATCAGCTCGCGGTACAACGCCTGCGCGGCCCACGCCGCGGCCCGGTAGTCGGCGCGCCCCTGCAGCAGCAGACAGACCCGCACGCCACGCAACGCCGCGGCCTTCAGGCTTTCGCGAAAGGCCTGGCCGGGGTAGAAGTACGGGCACACCACCAGCACCGACTCACGCGCCTCGTCGATGGCCTGGATGTAGCAGTGCTCGATGGAGCGCCGGCGCAGCAGGTTGTCGCGCAGCACCAGCGCGGCGCGCTGGGGCGCGGCCCCACCGGCGCAGGCGGCGATCAGCGGCGGCGCCGCGGTCGCCGCGCGGGCGGCACGGCGCGTGCGCGAGCCCGGCAGAACGCCCGCCGCCCGCAGTTCCTCGACGTAGCGCCTTCGCTGCTCCTGCGAGGCCAGCAGGCGCGGCCCCGGGGCGCGCCGCAGCCCGCGCTGCACGCTGCCGGTGGCCACGGTGCGCAGCCACAGCCGGCGCATGCTGCGCAGCACCTGCGCCACCACGGGCCCGCGCACACGCACCGCGTAGTCCAGGCGCGGCTGCTCGCTCCAGCCGTGGTGGATGTCGTAGCGGTCGTCGATCAGGTTGATGCCGCCGACGAAGGCCACGCGCGCATCGACCACGCACATCTTGCGATGCAGGCGCCTCCAGTGGCCGCGCTGCAGCAGGTCCAGCCAGCGGCGCCACGGCCGGTACACCATGAACTCCACGCCGGCCGGCTCGAAGCGCTGACGCAGCGCGGAAATCGAACGGTTCGAGCCGAGACCGTCGACCAGCACGCGCACCTGCACGCCGCGGCCCGCGGCGGCGATCAGCGCCTCGGCGAGTTCCAGACCGGTCGCGTCGTCGTGAAAGATGTAGGTTTCCACCCAGATGCTGCTGCGCGCTTCGCTCCAGGCCTCGAGCAAGGCCGGAAACAGGCTCTGGCCCAGGGGCAGCAAGTCGATGCAATTGCCCTCGCGCCAGGGCGTGCGCAACGAGGCTTGCTCGGCACCGCTGCCTTCGCGCAGCGCCCGCAGATTGCGCCGCCACCACGCGCGCACGCGCCTGCGTCGCGAGGCGCTGCTAGCCATGGAGGATGTGCCGCGCCACGCCCGGGCCCGGCACGCGCTGCGCATCGCGGGCTTGCGCGGTCAGGTCGACCAGCAAGGGCGCGTGGTCGGATAGTCGTGCCCAGTCGGCGCCCCAGCCCAGGCCCAGACCGTGGGCGGCGAAGCCGCGCACATAGATGCGGTCCAGCGGCATCAGCGGCAGCCACGCGGGAAAGGTGCGCGTGCGGTGGTGCCAGCGAGGGTGGCGCGGGTCCACGGCGGCCGCGGCGCGCGCCGACACGTCGACCAGCCCCGCGGCGGCCAGTTCGAGACCGAGGTCGCCGCGCCAGTCGTTGAAGTCGCCCCCCACGATCACCGGCTCGTGCGCCGGCACCTGGCGCGCGAGGAATTCCGCCAGACGTTCGATCTGGCGCTTGCGCCCGCCGCGGAACAATCCGAAGTGCACCACGACGCAGTGCAGCACCTGCGCCGGAGCCGCGCCCGCGCTGCCCTGCGGCAGGGCCAGGCGCACGTGCAGCAGGCCTCGCTGCTCGAAGCGGTGGTCCGACACGTCCTCGTGCGACACGCCGAGGATGGGAAACCGCGACAGCAGCGCATTGCCGTGCTCGCCGTGGCGCGTGCGTGCGTTCGTGTGATAGGCCGCGAACATGCCCAGGCCCTGACCCAGCAGCTCGTGCTGCGGCTGCTCCGGCCATCCGGCCAGGCGCATGGCATGGCGCCGGTGCTCGAATTGCACTTCCTGCAGCAGCACCACGTCCGCATCCAGGCTGCGCAGGCCTTCCTGCAGGGCATGGATGCGCAGGCGCTTGGCCGGACCCATGCCCAGCACGCCCTTGTGGATGTTGTACGAGGCCACGCGCAGTGCCTGCGGCCAGTCGCGTGCAGGCGTGCGCGGATGCATCAGACCGGCTCCCGGCGGCGCAGGCGCCGCGGCAATTGCTCGATGGCCTGCGCGTTGGACGCGGAAAAGCAGCGCGCCGCGGCCTCGCGCCAGGGCAGCCATTGCCAGGCGCGGTGCTCGCGCTCGGCCAGGCGCACCGGCGTCGCCTCGGGCACTTCCAGGCTGAACACGTGTTCAACGTTCTTCCACACCCCGGGGGCGTAGCGATGGCGCCAATGGGGGTAGATCTCGTATTCGTTGGCCAGGCGCCAGTCGCGCAGCGCGTCGCCGGCGACGATGCCCGTCTCCTCGGCCACCTCGCGTGCGGCCGCAGCGGCCAGCGGCTCGCCCGCGAAATCCAGGCTGCCGGTGACGCTTTGCCAGAACCCGGGCTGCGCCGCGCGCTCGATCAACAGCACGCGCAGCCCAGGGTCGTGGATCACCACGAGCACCGACACCGGCAGCTTGGACGCCGCCACGGCCTCAGCCCCCCGCCCGCCTCGCGCGCACGCTGGCGGCCAGATCGTGCAGCAGGGCCAGGGAATCCGCCCAGCCCAGGCAGGCATCGGTGATCGAGACGCCTTCGCGCAGCGCCTGCCCCGGACGCAGATCCTGGCGGCCTTCGTGCAGATGGCTCTCCACCATCACCCCGACGATGCGCCGTTCGCCCGCCGCGATGCGCCGCCCGATGTCGGCGGCCACGTCGATCTGGCGTCGCGGCTGCTTGGACGAATTGGCGTGGGAGCAGTCGATCATCACCTGTTCGCGCAGTCCGGCGCGGCGCAGCACCTCGCAGGCCGCATCCACCGCGGCGGCGTCGTAGTTGGGTTGGCGCCCGCCACGCAGGATGGTGTGGCAGTCGGCGTTGCCGCGGGTCTCGAAAATCGCCGCCACGCCCATCTTGGTCATGCCCATGAAGGCATGCGGCGCGCCAGCGGCGATCACCGCGTCGGCGGCCACCTGCACGCCGCCGTCGGTGCCGTTCTTGAAGCCCACCGGGCACGACAGGCCCGAGGCCAGTTGCCGGTGGCTCTGGCTCTCCGTGGTCCGCGCGCCGATGGCGCCCCAGGCGATGAGGTCGCTGAAATACTGCGGCGACAGCAGGTCGAGGAACTCGGTGCCGGCCGGCACGCCCATCTCCCCGATGTGCAACAGCAGCTCGCGCGCGCGCCGCAGGCCCTCGTTGATGCGAAAACTGCCGTCCAGCCGCGGGTCGTTGATGAAGCCCTTCCAGCCCACCGTGGTGCGCGGCTTCTCGAAATACACCCGCATCACCGGCAGCAGCGCGTCGTCGAGCTCGCCGCGCGCGTCGCGCAGGCGCGTGGCGTACTCCAGGGCCTGCGCCGAATCGTGAATGGAACAGGGCCCGATGACCACGATCAGCCGATCGTCGTCGCCGCGCAGCACGCGGGCGATGTCCGTGCGGGCCTGTTCCACCAGGCTCTCCACCGCGGGAGTCACCGCCAGCTCCTCCAGCAGCACGGCCGGCGACACCAGTGCGCGCACCGCGGCGATGCGGGTATCGTCGATGCGCGTGGTGTCCAGCGTGGCCTCGGCCCGGCCTGCCTCGCTGTCGTGCCGGGGATCGTCGATGCGGGTCATGGCGGGCACGTGCGGGCTCAGGCGGGTGCGTTCTGGCGCAGGCGGATGTGCAGCTCGCGCAGCTGGCGCTCGTCCACCGGGCTGGGCGCGTTGGTGAGCAGGCATTGCGCGCGTTGCGTCTTGGGGAAGGCGATGACGTCGCGGATGCTCGCCGCGCCGGTCATCATGGTGACGATGCGGTCCAGCCCGAAGGCGATGCCGCCGTGCGGCGGCGCGCCGTACTGCAGCGCGTCGAGCAGGAAGCCGAACTTGGCGCGTGCCTCTTCCTCGCCGATGCCCAGCGCGGTGAACACCTTGCTCTGCATGTCCGCGCGGTGGATGCGCACCGAGCCGCCGCCGATCTCCCAGCCGTTGAGCACCATGTCGTAGGCCTTGGCCAGGCAGCGACCGGGATCGCTGGCCAGGTAGTCGACATGCTCGTCCTTGGGCGCCGTGAAGGGGTGGTGGCAGGCCACCCAGCGCTGCTCGTCGTCGTCGAACTCGAACATCGGGAAGTCCACCACCCACAGCGGCTTCCAGGCGTCCTCGAACAGGCCGCCGGCGCGCCCGAATTCGCTGTGGCCGATCTTCACGCGCAGCGCACCCAGCGCGGCGTTGACGATCTTGGCGCGGTCGGCGCCGAACAGCAGCAGGTCGCCGTCACGCGCCCCGCTGCGCTCCAGCAGCGCGGCGATCGCCGCGTCGTCGAGATTCTTCACGATCGGCGACTGCAGCCCGTCGCGTCCGCGCGCGACCTCGTTGACCTTGATCCACGCCAGGCCCTTGGCGCCGTAGATTTTCACGAAATCGGTGTAGGCGTCGATCTCGCTGCGGCTGATCTGGCCGCCGCCCGGCACGCGCAAGGCGGCCACGCGCCCGTCGGACAGCGAGGCCGCCGAGCTGAACACCTTGAACTCGACCTCGCGCATGACGTCGGTCAGCTCGGTGAACTCCAGGCGCACCCGCAGATCGGGCTTGTCGGAGCCGAAGCGCGCCATCGCCTCGGAGTACGGCATCACCGGGAAGGGATCGGCCAGGCTCACGCCCAGCACACCGGCGAACACGCCTCGGATCATCGGCTCGAACAACGCGCGAATCTCCGTTTCGTCGAGGAAGGAGGTTTCGCAGTCGATCTGGGTGAACTCGGGCTGGCGGTCGGCGCGCAGGTCCTCGTCGCGGAAGCACTTGGTGATCTGGTAGTAGCGGTCGAAGCCGGACACCATCAGCATCTGCTTGAACAACTGGGGCGATTGCGGCAGCGCGAAGAACTGTCCGGCGTTGACACGGCTGGGCACGAGGTAGTCGCGCGCGCCTTCGGGCGTGCTCTTGGTGAGCATCGGCGTCTCGATGTCGATGAAGCCCTGTGCGTCCAGGTAGCGCCGCACCGCCATCGACACCTGGTAGCGCAGCTTCAGGTTGTGCTGCATCTGCGGGCGCCGCAGGTCCAGCACGCGGTGGGTCAGGCGCGTGGTCTCGGAAAGGTTGTCGTCGTCGAGCTGGAAGGGCAGCGCGGCCGAGGCGTTGAGCACCTGCAGTTGGTGGCACAGCACCTCGACCTTGCCGGAGCCCAGCGTGGCGTTCTCGGTGCCCTGCGGGCGCGCGCGCACCAGCCCGCGCACCTGCACGCAGTATTCGTTGCGCACGCCCTCGGCCACCGCGAACATGTCGGCACGGTCGGGATCGCACACCACCTGCACCAGGCCCTCGCGGTCGCGCAGGTCGATGAATATCACTCCGCCATGGTCGCGGCGCCGCTGCACCCAGCCGCACAGGCTGATGGTTTGTCCGAGCAGGGCTTCGGTGACGGCGCCCAGGGTATGGCTGCGTAGGGTCATGATCGGGAACGGAAGGCTTTGGCGATGCCCAAAGGAGATTTCGGGAGACTTGCGGCGCGCGCCGGCGCCGGGAGGACGGGGTCAGCGGGACGGAACCTGCACGGAAGGCGGCAGCGGCGCGACCACTCCCATCGAGATCACGTATTTGAGCGCCTCGTCGACGCTCATCGACAGCTCCACCACTTCGGCCCTGGGCACCATGAGGAAAAAGCCCGAGGTGGGGTTCGGCGTGGTGGGCACGTATACGCTGATGTGCTCGCCGGGCAGGCTGCGCGCGACCTCGCCGCCCGGAGAGCCGGTGACGAAGGCGATGGTCCAACTGCCCGCGCGGGGGTATTGCACCATGACGGCCTGCCGGAAGGCATTGCCGTTGCTGGAGAACAGGGTGTCGGAAACCTGCTTGACGCTGCTGTAGATGCTCTTGACGATGGGAATGCGCGCGATCACCGCGTCCCATTGGCGCAGCCACCACTGGCCGACGATGTTGGCCACCAGCAGCCCGGTGAGCAGGATGGCCCCGATCACCGCGACCACCCCCAGACCGGGGGTACGCGCCAGGTTGTCCAGCAGCGGCCCCAGCGACGGCGCGACGGCATCCAGCGCGCCGAGCACGGCGCGGAAAATGCCGTCGAACACCGACAGCAGCTGCCACAGCACCCAGATCGTGATGGTCAGGGGCAACCAGACCAGCAGTCCGGCAACGAACAGGTTTTTCAGGCGCATGCGCAGCTTTCGCGCGACAACGTCGGTTGGGGGCGGCGGCGCGCGCCGATCACGGGATTTCAGTGGCAGGCGCAGGACGCGCCGCACGATGCCGCGGGCGCGGCCTCGGCGGTGCTGGCCGCGGCGGGTGCCGCGGCGCTGGCGGCCTTGCCGGCGCCGGACGAAGCCGAACCGCCCTTGAAGTCGGTCGCGTACCAACCCGAACCCTTGAGCTGGAAGCCGGCCGCGGTGAGCTGCTTGTGCAGCGCGGCGGCGCCGCAGGCGGGACAGTCGCGCAGCGGCGCGTCCGAAACCTTCTGCAGAGCGTCCAGCGTGTGTCCGCAGGACTCGCAGCGATATGCGTAGATGGGCATGACGAACTCCTGATGCGAAATGCGTTCGCCCGACGGCATCGCGGGCTGGGGCCGACCTTGTAGATGGAGCTGGCTCGCACGGACTTCAAGACCATGCGCGCACCGTCGCGCCGCGGGGGCCGCCGGTGCAAGATTCGTGCCGATTATAGGGAAAACACCGCCGCGCAGCGGTCGCGACGCGCCAGGCGCGTCGAGTCAGCGCGGCAACTGGGACTCCCGCACGCTGCGTCTGCCGCTGCCCTGCGGAAACTCCGCGAAGGCGGCCGCGGCGAGCTGCGGCGCCACCGGGGCGATGCGCGGGTCGTAGCCGCCGATCATCGAACTGCTGCGCCACACCAGCGCCCCGCTGGACGCGTCCCGGATCTCCACCTCGAACACCCGCTCGTACCACGGCGGGGGCCACGACCAGCCGCGGTACCACCACGGATATCCGTTGTAGATCCAGGCCCCGTCGGGCAGCAGGATGGGCTGTCCGGGCGGCGGCCAGGCGCTGGGGAAACTGGCCTCGAAGTCGGCGTAGCTGTGGAAGGCGTAGCGCGCCGTGAAGGGCGCCGGACTGCCCAGCAGCGGCACCATGCCTGCGTGGGTCATGGCGTCCAGCACCGCCGTGCGCAGGACCTCGGCCTGCGGCCCCTCGGAGTCCGCCGGGGCGGCCTGCAGCTGCACCTGCGCACCCACCAGCGCCTGCGGCGCCGGCTTCGGCGTATCGACGTGGTAGGCGTTGACATTCAGCGAGGCGCAACCGCCGAGCAGGCCGAACAGCGCCAGCGCGCCGCCCAGCACGCCGGCGCGCAGCACGCGCGTCGCGCGACGGGTCATCACGAGGGTGGGCAGGCAAGGATGCATGGATCGGAGAGCGCGGGATCGAAGGTCCGTCGCCTCGGCGTCTACTGTACTCGCGCTGCGGCCGCGCAGCCGCGTCATGGCCGAACGCAGGGTCAGCCGACGCTGTCCAGCCAGGCCAGCGCAGGCCGCGCGTCGGGGGCGGGTCCGCAAGGCTCGGGGTCGAAGGCCTTGTCCCCGCCAGGGTCGGCGATGCCGTTCGCGCGCAGCTCGGCGAAGGGGTAGGCGTCGCGGTCGAGCAGGTGCGAGGGCACCACCCGTCCCAGCGCGCCGAACATCGACTCCAGGCGCCCGGGATGCTGGCGCTCCCAGTCGCGCAACAACGCGGCGACCTGCTTGCGCTGCAACTGCTCCTGGCTGCCGCACAGCGTGCAGGGAATGATCGGAAAGCCCCGATGCTCGGCCCAGCGCGCCAGGTCCGCTTCCTCGACGTAGGCCAGCGGACGGATCACCACGTGGCGCCCGTCGTCGCTGATCAGCTTGGGCGGCATGGCCTTGAGCTTGCCGCCGAAGAACAGGTTGAGCAGGAAGGTCTGCAGGATGTCGTCGCGGTGGTGCCCCAACGCGATCTTGGTCGCGCCCAGTTCGCCGGCCACGCGGTAGAGAATGCCGCGGCGCAGCCGCGAGCACAGGCTGCACAGGGTGGCCCCCTCGGGGACCACGCGCTTGACCACCGAGTAGGTGTCCTGCTCCTCGATGTGGAAGGGCACGCCGCGCCCGGCCAGGTAGCGCGGCAGCACGTCCTCGGGAAAGCCCGGCTGCTTCTGGTCCAGATTGACGGCGACGATGTCGAAGTCCACCGGAGCGCGCTCGCGCAGGCTGAGCAGCAGATCGAGCAGCACGTGACTGTCCTTGCCGCCCGACATGCACACCATGACCTTGTCGCCGGCCTGGATCATGCCGAAATCGCCGATGGCCTGACCGACCAGGCGGTGCAGGCGCTTGGACAACTTGTTGGTTTCGTGCTCGTGCTTGCGCGGATCCATCGCGACCCTCCGGAGTGCGATCAGCGGCTCGCGAGGTCCTGGGCGACTTCGATGCCCACGCCGTCGCAGTCGGGGAAGATGTTGGGCTTGTCCACCCGTACGCGCACGCGCCGCACGCCTTGCAGGCCCAGCACCCGCTGCGCGATGCGACCCGCCAGCGTCTCCAGCATGTTCACGTGGCCGAGGCCGACCTCCTCCAGCGCGATCGAGCGCAGCAGGCGGTAGTCCAGCACGTGGGCGACGTCGTCGGCAGCCGGCAGCGAGGGGGCGTCGGGCAGCTCGGCGGCGATCGACACCAGCAACTGCTGGCGCGAGCGCAGTTCGTGCTCGAGGATGCCCACGCTGGCCTGCACGCGCAGGCGTTCGAGATAGAGGGTACGCATGGTCAGAAGGCGAAATCGCGGGATCGCGGTTGCAGATGCTGGCCTGCGTCCACCAGCAGCTCGCAACCGCTCAAGCCGGGGTTGCGCAGGGCGAACAGCACGGCGTCGGCGACGTCGTCGGCGCCCGGCCCCTGGCCCAGCGGGCCGGCGGCCTGCAGTTCGCGCAGCCGCGCCTCGTCGATCAGCTCACTGCCCAGGGTCATGCCCGGAGCCACCGCCACCACCCGCAACCGCGGCGCCAGCGCCTGCGCCAGCAGGGTGTTGGCCTCGCGCAGCGCCGCCTTGCTCAGGGTGTAGGACAAATGGTCGGGGTTGGGGTTCCACAGCTTCTGATCCAGCAGGTTGACCACGCAACCGCGGGCGTCTCGCCGCTGCAGTTCGGCGTGCAGCGCCCGCGCCAGCAGCACCGGCGCGACGGTGTTGATGCGGTAATGACGCAGCGCGGCCTCGGCGCCGAAGTCGGCCACCGCGTCGTATTCGAACAGCGAGGCATTGTTGACCAGCGCGTCGACCCGACCGAACTCGCGCGCCACCCGCGGCACCAGCTCGCGGACGGCGGCTTCGTCGCCGAGCTCGGCGCAAAAGCCGTGCGCGCGCACGCCCGACGCGCGCAGCTGGCCGCACAGCTGCTCGGCGTCGTCGTGCGAACCCCGGTAATGCACGGCCAGGTCCCAGCCGGCCTGCGCCAGGCGGGTCGCGATGGTCCGGCCCAGGCGCCGCGCCGCGCCGGTGATCAGCGCCACGGGGCGCTGCACCGGGGCATCGGCCCGCGGGCCGGCGCCTTCGCGGGCACCTTCCCCTGCAAGGCGGGATGACGCTTCGGACATGGACGGCGAACCTACAATGGCTTCGATGGAGCAAACGCGTAGTCTACCCCGCGAGCCAGCCGCCGCGTCGCCCGAAGAGGCACGGCGAGCGGCTGAGCTGATGCATGTGCTGCGCCGCGAAATCGGCGCGGCGGGCGGCTGGATCGGCTTCGACCGCTACATGCACCTGGCGCTGTACGAACCCGGCCTGGGCTATTACGCCGCGTCCGCGGGGGTGCTCGGGGCCTGGGGCGGCGCCAGCGACTTCATCACCGCGCCCGAGTTGTCGCCGCTGTTCGCGGCCACGCTGGCGCGCCAGCTGGGCGAGCTCGGCGCCTCGCTGGGCCTGCATCGGGTGGTCGAGTTCGGAGCCGGCAGCGCGGCGCTGGCCTGCGCGCTGCTGCGCGAACTGGCCGATGCCGGTGCCTGGCTGCCCGAGCAATACGCCATCGTCGAGGTGTCGGCGGCCATGCGCGAGCGCCAGCGCGCCGCGGTGGCCGAGTTGCCCGCGGAACTGGCGCGCCGCGTGTGCTGGTGGGAGCGCCTTCCCGAAAGCTTCGACGCGCTGGTGCTGGGCAACGAGGTGCTGGACGCCATGCCGGTACGCCTGCTGCGCCGCGCCGAGCACGGCTGGCTGGAGCGCGGCGTGGGGCTCGACGCCGACGGGAGGCTGACCTGGAGCGAGCGCCCGTTGCCGCCCGGCTGCGCGCTGCGCCCGAGCCTGCGGCAACTGCCCGAGGGCAGCGTGACCGAATGGCACGAGGCGGCCGAAGGCTTCATGCGCAGCCTTGGCGCGCACCTGGGCCGGGGCGTGGCGCTGTTGTTCGACTACGGATTCCCGGCGCGCGAATACGACCACCCGCAGCGCTCGGGCGGCACGCTGCGCTGTCACCGCGCGCATCGCGCCCACGACGATCCCTTGTGGGAGCCGGGGCTTTCGGACATCACCGCCCACGTGGACTTCAGCGCCATGGCGCGCGCGGCGCGCGAGACCGGCCTGCGCTTGCTGGGCTACACCAGCCAGGCGCGGTTCCTGCTCAACGCGGGCCTGCTGGACTTGCTGGCGCCGCGCATGGCCGCCGGCGACGCAGCCTCGTTGCGCCTGGCGGCGGGCGTGCAGAAGCTGCTGGGCGAGCACGAAATGGGCGAACTCTTCAAGGTGCTGGCGGTCGGCCGCGGCATGGACGGCCCGTTGCCCGCCTTCGTGCAAGGCGACCGCAGCGCGGCGCTGGACGAGGCGCCGGCCGGGGCCGAGGATCCTCCATGGGCCTGATCGGCTTCCTGCTCGGCAGCCTGGTGCTCAGCGCGCTGCTGCCCTGGCTGAGCAAGTTCGGCTTCGGGCGCATGCCCCTGGACCTGCGCTGGCGCATGTTCGGCAAGCCCTGGCTGCTGCCGCTGGGCTCGCTAAGCCTGCTGTGGCTGGGACTCTGGCTGGTGGATCGCCTGTTGCGCTGATTCGGCCCGTGCCGGCCAGATGCGCAACGCCGCCGCGGCGATCAGCGCCTGCACCAGGATGACCAGCGCCACGCAGCCGGGCCAGCCGGCGCGCAGCCACACCACGCTGGGAGCGAAGGCGCCCACGCTGCCCCCGACGTAGTAGCACATCACGTACAGGCCCACGGCGCTGGAACGGGCCTGGCGCGCGAACACCGGCACCTGCGAGGTGGCCATGCTCTGGGCGATGAAGACCCCGGCCGAGCTCAGGGTCAGGCCGATGACGATCAGCGCCAGGCCGGGTGCCAGGGTCAACGCGATGCCCAGCGCCGAGCAGGCGACGGCCGCGAAGAACACCCGCCGCTGCCCGAAACGCCAGGCCAGGCGCCCCGCCAGCGGCGTCACCACCATGCCCACCAGGTACACCGTGAACAGCAGACTGAGCTGGCTCAGGTCGAGGTTGTAGGGAGCCTCGGCCAGGTGGAAGCTCACGTAGGTGAAGCTGCACACCTGGGAGAACAGGATGCCGAATCCGATGGCGTAGCTGCCCAACAGCAGCGGATTGCGCAGGTGCAGCGGCAGCCCGGCCAGGGACTCGCGCAGGCTGCTGGAAGGCCGGAATCGCGTCGAGCCCGGCAGCCACGCGGCGATCACCACGGCGATGCCCGCGTTGATCAGGCCCAGCAGCACGAAGGCCGCCTGCCAATCCCAGCGGGCGGTCGCCAGTCCCGCGATGAACCGCCCCAGGAAACCTCCGGCGACCGAGCCGGAGATGTACAGCGCGGTCACCGACGGAATCTGCCCAGGCGGCCATTCCTCGCCGATGTAGGCCACGGTGGCGGTGAAGATGCCGGGAATGCACAAGCCCTGCGCCAGGCGCCACAGCAGCAGCCCGTGCAGGGAGTGCGCGGTGGCCGCCAGCAGCGTGGTCAGCGCCAGCGCCCCCACCGACAGCAGCACCACGCGGCGGCGCCCGAAACGGTCCGACACGCTGCCGGAGAAGGGAGCCGCCAGCGCCACCGCGAGGGTCGTGAAGGTGATGGTCAGGCTGAGCTCGGCGACCCCGGCGTGGAACACGCCGCGCAGCGAGGGCAGCAAGCCCTGCGTCACGTACATGGTGAAAAAGGCGCTCATGCCCGCGGCGACGACCGCGACGCGGGCCCGCCACGAGGGTGCGGCATGCATCGGGCGGTGGGCTGCTGCGGACGAGGCGGCGCCGGGAGCGCTGGACGGCGTGGTGGACATGCGCGATGCCGGTGCGCGGGGCGCACGGCGGGAATGCGAAGAGGAGATTTCCAGCATAGTCCCGTGTATTCCATATGGAAAATCGATTTTTCATCTTCTTTGATATGATTTTCGTATGGACATACCGGATCTGCGGGCCTTTCTCGCGGTCGCCGAGGAACGCCATTTCTCGCGCGCGGCGCAGCGCCTGCACATTTCCCAGCCGCCGCTGTCGCAGCGCATCGGCGCGCTGGAGCGCAAGCTGGGGGTGCGTCTGTTCGAGCGTGGGCGAGGCGGCGTGAGCCTTACCGCGGCGGGAACGGCCTTGCTGCCCCAGGCGCGCGTGGTGCTGCAGCAACTGGCGCGAGCCGAGGAACTGGCGCAGCGCGCCGGGCGCGGCGCCAGCGGCCAGCTGTCCATCGGATTCGCCGGCTCGATGCCCTTTTCCGAGCTGCTTCCCCGGCTGTTGCACGACTTCCGCAGGGCCTGGCCGGGCGTGCAA
>JAKBNS010000141.1 GCA_021830925.1 Pseudomonadota bacterium
CAGGCGGCCGCGCGCAGCAGCAGGCCTTCCAGCAGCGGCTGCCCCAGGTTGGGCAGCACGCGGGCCAGCAGCTTTTCCTTCGGGCCCCAGATGCGGTTGGCGCGCGCCAGGCTGGCGAAGGATTCGCCCGCGTCCAGGCCCTGGCGCACGCGCAGCCAGGCGCGAAGCTCCTCGGCCAGGCTCCAGTGCGCCAGCACCGGCGCCACGCCCTCGCCCTGCAGGCCTTCGAGCATGCGCAGCAGGCGCGCGCTGTCGGCCGCCAGCACGGTCTCGCCGAGCCGGAACACGTTGTAGCGCGCGGCCCCCTGCACCAGCTGCTCCACCTGTTCGGGGTCGAGTTCGCCGGGCTCGACCAGCAGCGCCAGCTTTTCCACTTCCTGGTGCGCGGCCAGCAGGTTGCCCTCGGTGCGCGCGACCAGCAGCTCCAGGCAGGCCTGCCCGGCGGCGCCGGCCGGCAGCTGCAGGCCGCGTTGCTGCAGGCGCTGGCGCATCCAGGCGCCGAGCTGCGCCGGCTCGACGCTGTCCACGCGCACGGCGGTGCCCTGACCGGACAGGCTGGAGAACCACTCGCTCTTCTGGGCGGCGGAGTCCAGGCGCGGCAGCAGCACCAGCACCAGCGCGTCGCCGTCGGTCTCGCGCGCCAGTTCGGCCAGCGCGGCCGCGCCGTCGCGCCCGGGCTTGCCGCCCGGGATGCGCAGCTCGACCAGTTTGCGTTCGCCGAACAGGCTGCGCTCGCGGGTCTGCGCCAGCAGCACCTGCCAGTCGAAACCCCGCTCCACCTGATGCAGTTCGCGCCCGCCGTAGCCGGCCTGGGTGGCCGCGGCGCGGATCGCGTCGACGCTTTCCATCACCAGCAGCAATTCGTCGCCGAATACCGTGTAGGGGCCGCGCAGCCCCGCACGCAGCGCGGAGGCGAGCTGGTCGTGGCGGATCAGCGGCATCGTGCCTCGCCCCGGCTCATCGCTGGCCCGCCGGGGCCGGCAGCGGCGCGCGCAGCGCGCCGACCTGGAACAGGATGCGGTCGACCAGGTCGCGGCGCATGCCGGCGTACAGCAGATCCGCCTCGTTCGCCTTGGCCAGCACCGTCGAGGTGTTGTAGCTCATCATGCTGGTGCGGGTGATGGTGGTCGGCGCGATGTAGGGGTGGCCGTCGGGCGCGGTGAGCTCGAAGCGCGCCGTCTCGGTGAGGGCGTATTGCGCCACCGTGCCGTCCGAGTTGTAGGCGGTGGGGGTCTGCGCGGTGGCGTCGGACATCAGCGTGAACACCGCCTGCGCCTGTTTCGGATCGTCGACGATGCGCGTGGCCGTGGTGATCATGATGCGCCGGCGCAGCAGATCCATCAGCGGGCCGCCCTGGCCGCGCAGCGCGATGGTGTCGAACTCCAGGTTGGTGGAGTGGCGCAGCTGGAAGCCGCAGCCGCCCAGCACGGCGGCCAGCAAGGCCACGCCCGCCACGCGCAGGCAGGCGCGGCGCGCCGGGCGGGCGCGGGGCTCAGACGACCACATTGACCAACCTCTGCGGCACGACGATCACCTTTTTCGCGCTACGCCCCTCGGCGTGGCGCGCGAACTCGGGGCTGGCCAGCGCGGCCGCCTCGATGGCCGCGCGGTCGGCCGCGGCCGGCACGCGCAGGCTGCCGCGCAGCTTGCCGTTGATCTGCAGCACCAGGTCGAGTTCGTCCTGGCGCAGGGCTTCCGGATCCACCTGGGGCCAGGGAGCGTCGAGCAGCGAGCCCAGGCGAGCCTCGAAACCCAGTTGCCGCCACAGCACGTGGCAGATGTGCGGCGTGGCCGGATACAGCGCGCGCAGCAGGATGCCCCAGGACTCGTCGAGCAGGGCGCCGCGCCACGCCTGCGGCGCGGCTTGCAGCGAGGCCGCCTGTTCGATCTGGTTGAGCATTTTCATGCAGCCGGACACGACCGTGTTGTACTGCATGCGCTCGTAGTCGTGGGTGACTTGACGTAGCGCGAGGTGGATCTCGCGCCGGGCGTCGGCCAGGCCCGCGGCCTCGCGCGGCAGTTCCGACCAGGCGCCGGCCGGCGCGGCGCCGGCCGCGGCGGCCGCCTGCGCGCCGTCCCACACGCGGCGCAGGAAGCGCTGCGCGCCCTCCACCGCGGCATCGTTCCATTCCAGCGTGGCTTCCGGCGGCGCCGCGAACATGGTGAACAGGCGCGCGGTATCGGCGCCGTGGCGGTCGATCAGATCCTGCGGGTCGACGCCGTTGTTCTTGCTCTTGCTCATGGTGCCGACGCCGTCGTAGTTCACGGCGCTGCCGTCGGCCTTGAGCGTGGCTCCCACGATGTGGCCCTGCGCGTCGACCACGTTGTCGACCTCGTGGGGCCAGAAGTACTCGATGCCTCCGGAGGCGGCGCGGCGCGAGTAGATGTGGTTGAGCACCATGCCCTGCGTGAGCAGGCGCTTGAAGGGCTCGTCGGCCTTCACCAGCCCGCAGTCGCGCATCACCTTGGTCCAGAAGCGCGCGTACAGCAGGTGCAGGATCGCGTGCTCGATGCCGCCGATGTACTGGTCCATCGGCAGCCACTGGTCGGCGCGCGCGTCGACCATCGCCTGGTGGTTGTCCGAGCAGGTGTAGCGCATGTAGTACCAGGACGAGTCGACGAAGGTGTCCATGGTGTCGGTCTCGCGCCGCGCGGGCCGCCCGCAGCCCGGACAGTCGACCTTCAGGAAGGACTCGCAGCGCGCCAGCGGGTTGCCGCTGCCGTCGGGAATCAGGTCCTCGGGCAGCAGCACCGGCAGGTCGCGCTCGGGCACCGGCACCGTGCCGCAGTGCTCGCAGTGGATCATCGGGATCGGCGTGCCCCAGTAGCGCTGGCGCGAGATGCCCCAGTCGCGCAGGCGCCAGGTGGTGCGCTTTTCCCCCAGGCCGCGCTCGGCCAGCAGCGAGGCCACGCGGTCGACGGCCTCGCGGTAGCCCAGGCCGTCGAGGAACTCGAAGCCGGGCCCGGAGTTCACGCACTGGCAGCGCAGCTTGTCGCCGTACCACTCGGCCCAGGCGGCGTCGCTGAAGGACTCGCCGGGCACCTCGACCACCTGGCGGATGGGCAGGCCGTACTTGCGCGCGAAGGCGAAATCCCGCTCGTCGTGCGCGGGCACGCCCATCACGGCGCCGTCGCCGTAGCTCATCAGCACGTAGTTGCCCACCCACACCGGCACGTTCTCCCCGGTCAGCGGATGACGCACGTGCAGCCCGGTGGGCATGCCTTCCTTGTCCTTCAGCGCCAGCTCCGCCTCGGTGGTGCCGCCCTGCGCGCAGCGCTCGATGAAGGCCGCCAGCTCGGGGTTGGAGCCGGCCGCGTGGGCGGCCAGCGGGTGCTCGGGCGCCACCGCGCAGAAGGTCACGCCCAGGATGGTGTCGGCGCGGGTGGTGAACACGTACATGCGCCCGTCCTGGATCGGACGCCCGGAGGCGTCGCGGATGTCGTGATCGAAGGCGAAGCGCACGCCCTCGCTGCGCCCGATCCAGTTCTCCTGCATCAGGCGCACCCGCTCGGGCCAGCCCGACAGGAAGTTGGGGTCCGACGGGTCCGACACCGCCGCCAGCAGCTCCTCGGCGTAGTCGGTGATGCGCAGGTAGTAGCCGGGGATCTCGCGCCGCTCCACCGGCGCGCCGCTGCGCCAGCCGCGGCCGTCGATGACCTGCTCGTTGGCCAGCACGGTCTGGTCCACCGGATCCCAGTTGACCACCTGGGTGCGGCGTTCGGCGATGCCCTTTTCGAGCATTTTCAGGAACAGCCACTGGTTCCAGCGGTAGTACTCGGGCGAACAGGTCGCCACCTCGCGGCTCCAGTCGATGGCCAGGCCCATCGACTGCATCTGCCGCTTCATATAGGCGATGTTGTCGTAGGTCCAGCGGGCGGGCGGCACGCGGTTCTTCATGGCCGCGTTCTCCGCCGGCAGCCCGAAGGCGTCCCAGCCCATGGGCATGAGCACGTTGTGGCCGTTCATGCGCAGGTACCGGGTCAACATGTCGTTGATGGTGTAGTTGCGCACATGCCCCATGTGCAGCTTGCCGCTGGGGTAGGGCAGCATGGAGCAGGCGTAGAACTTCCGGCCCGGGGCCTCCTCGCGCACGCGATAGGCGTCGGTGGCCTGCCAGTGCTGTTGCGCGGCGCGTTCGACCGCGGCGGCGTCGTACTTGGAATTCATGTCGGCTGGTGGGAAGGGGTCCTTCGCCCCGCCGCGCGCGGCCGGGCGCAAACCCGCATGTTAGTTGGGGCGCCGAATACCGCGCGCGCCCGGGGTCCGACGGGCCGCGCGGGGCGCGTCCGGCGGCGTTCCCCGCGGCCTCAGCGCCCGGGGGGCGATGCGGCGCCCGCAGGCTGCGTGAGCAGGCCCACGCGGCTCAGGCCGGCCGCCTGCGCGGCGGCCATGACCCGCGCCACGTCGCCGTAGGGAACCGCGCTGTCGGCGCGGATGCGCAGCTCGGCGTGTGCGTCGACGGCCGCGCGCTCGCGCAGCAGCACGGGCAGCGCGGCCTGGCTCACCGGCTGCCCGCCCAGCAGCATGCCGCCGTCGCGCCGCAGTTCCAGCACCAGCGCGCCCGGCGCGGCGGGTGCCGGCGAGGCGCTCACCCGGGGCAGGTTCAGCGCGATGCGCCCGTCCAGCAGCGGCGCGGTGAGCAGCAGGATCACCAGCAACACCAGCATGACGTCGATCAGCGGGGTCATGTTGATGTCCGACAGGGGCGCCTCGCCCTGCGTGCGTTCGAAGCGTCCGAAGGCCATGGCGCGAGCGCGTCCCGACGACTCAGGCGGCGCCGGTCTCGGCGTCGATGCCGAGTTCGCGTTGCAGCAGTTCCCAGGCCTCCTCGGCGGTTTCCACGTAATGGAACAACTGCAGATCCTGGGCGCCGATCATGCCGGTGTGCACGAGGTGCTCGAAATCGATCAGCGAGGTCCAGAACTCGCGGTCGAACAGCAGGATGGGGCGCTTGTGCACCTTGCGGGTCTGGGTCAGCGTGAGCACCTCGAACAACTCGTCCAGCGTGCCGAAGCCCCCGGGAAAGCACACCAGTGCGACCGCGCGCATCAGGAAGTGCATCTTGCGCATCGCGAAATAGTGGAAGCGGAAGCACAATTCGGGGGTGATGTAGGGGTTGGGCTCCTCCTCGTGGGGCAGCACGATGTTGAGCCCCACGCTGGGCCCGCCGGCGTCGAGCGCGCCGCGGTTGCCGGCTTCCATGATGCCCGGCCCGCCGCCCGTGACCACCGCCAGGGGCTGCGCCAGCTCGTGGCTGGCGCGGGTCACCAGTTCGGCGAAGCGC
Source organism: Pseudomonadota bacterium (assembly GCA_021830925.1). Classification (GTDB taxonomy): domain Bacteria; phylum Pseudomonadota; class Gammaproteobacteria; order Burkholderiales; family Burkholderiaceae_C; genus Thiomonas_A. Next base: position 5,286 of record JAKBNS010000141.1, read on the forward strand.
CGCGCCTCCACGTAGTGGCGCGACAGCTTGAGCGCCTGGCGCGCGCGCGCCACGGCCTGCGCGTCGCCGTCGGCCTGCGCCTGGTCCAGCAGCTGCTGCGCCAGTTCCGGCGCCTTGATGCGCGCGCTGCCGAACACCACCACGGTGGCGTCGATGCCGCGCTCGCGCTGCACCATCTCGGGCTTGAGCAGCTCGAGCTGCATGCGCACCGGGCGCAGGTCCTCCTGCAGCAGGAAGGCGGTGTCGGTGAAGGCCAGCCGGTAACTGCTCTCGGGCCCCGAGTAGCGCGAGGGCAGGCGGTGCGCGGCGGCTTCCTCGCGCGCGCTCGGGAAGTTGCGCGCGTGCAGCGAGCTCTTGGGTTTCCTGGACATGCCGCCACTGTACGCGAACCCTATACTGGCCGTCGCGGCGGGCAGCGCTGCCCGCCTTCCTTCCCGACCCATGGCACCGATCCCGGAAGCGCCCGAGCCGCAGCCCGAGCGCATGCACTTCGACACTCCGCTGCCGCTCAAGAGCGGCGCGGTGATGCCCCCCTACGACCTCATGGTCGAGACCTACGGCAGGCTCGACGCCGCGCGCGGCAACGCGGTGCTGGTGTGCCACGCGCTCAACGCCAGCCACCACGTCGCCGGGCGCTACGCCGGCGACGAGAAGACGCGCGGCTGGTGGGACAACATGGTGGGGCCGGGCCGCCCGGTGGACACGCGGCGCTTTTTCGTCATCGGCGTGAACAACCTGGGCTCGTGCTTCGGCTCGACCGGCCCGATGAGCATCGACGAGGCCACCGGCAAGCCCTGGGGCAGCCGCTTTCCGGTGGTCACCGTGGAGGACTGGGTGGACGCGCAGGCGCGCGTGCTCGACCGCCTGGGCATCGGCCGCCTGGCCGCGGTGATGGGCGGCAGCCTGGGTGGCATGCAGGCGCTGGCCTGGGCCGTGCGCCACCCCGAGCGGGTGGCGCATTGCGTGGCCAGCGCCACCGCGCCCAGCCTTTCGGCGCAGAACATCGCCTTCAACGAAGTGGCTCGCCGCGCCATCATCACCGACCCCGAATTCCACGGCGGCGACTACTACGCGCACGGCGTGGTGCCGCGCCAGGGGCTGAGCGTGGCGCGCATGATCGGCCACATCACCTACCTCAGCGACGACGCCATGGCCCGCAAGTTCGGGCGCAGCCTGCGTTCGGGGGCGCTGAACTACGGCTTCGACGTGGATTTCCAGATCGAGAGCTACCTGCGCCACCAGGGCGAGAAGTTCAGCGGCTACTTCGACGCCAACACCTACCTGCTGCTGACGCGCGCGCTGGACTACTTCGACCCCGCCGGCGAGCACGACGGCAACCTGGCGGCGGCGCTGGCGCCGGCGCGCGCGCGCTTCCTGCTCACCAGCTTCACCACCGACTGGCGCTTCTCGCCCGAGCGTTCGCGCGAGATCGTGCGCGCGCTGCTGGCCAACCGGCGCGAGGTCAGCTACGCCGAGATCGAATCCCCGCACGGGCACGACGCCTTCCTGATGGACGAGCCCCACTACCACGACGTGGTGCGCGCCTACTTCGGGCGCATCGCCGAGCAGCTCGGCCTCGCGCAGGAGGTGCAGGAATGAACCCGCGGTTCGACATCATCGCGGCGCGCGTGCCCCAGGGCAGCCGGGTACTCGACCTGGGTTGCGGCAACGGCGCGCTGCTGGCGCACCTGCGCGAGCGCCGCGGCTGCTCGGTGCAGGGGGTGGAGATCGACCCCGACAAGGTGGTGGCCTGCGCCAGGCGCGGGGTCGACGTGCTGCAGCTCGACCTCGAGCAGGGCCTGGCGATGTTCGCCGACGACAGCTTCGACGTGGTGCTGATGATCGACTCGCTGCCCAACCTGCGCAACACCGAGCGCGCGCTGCGCGAGGCCTCGCGGGTGGGTCGCCAGGGCATCGCCACCTTCGCCAATTTCGCGCACTGGCGCATCCGCCTGCGCCTGGCCTCGGGACGTCTTCCGGTGACCGAGGAGCTGCCCTACGAGTGGTACGACACGCCGAACCTGCGCGTGACCACCTACGCCGACTTTTCCGTGCTGGCCGCCAAGTGCGGGCTGCGCGTGCGCCAGGCCATGGGCATCCAGGCCGGGCGCGAGGTGCACACCCTGCCCAACCTGCTGGCCTCCGAGGCGATGTTCGTGTTCAGCGCGGGCTGAAGCTGCCGGCTCCGCGCACCAGGCGCATGAATTCCTGGCGCGTGGCGGGGTCGCTGCGGAAACTGCCGAGCAGGGTGCTGGTGACCATGCTGACGCCGCGCTTGTGCACGCCGCGCGTGGTCATGCATTCGTGCGAGGCCTCGACGATCACTCCCACGCCATGGGGCTGCAGCGTGTCCTGGATGCATTGCGCGATCTGCGCGGTGAGCTTTTCCTGCACCTGCAGGCGCTTGGCGTAGGCGTCGACCACGCGCGCCAGCTTGCTGATGCCCACCACGCGGTTGCGCGGCAGGTAGCCCACGTGCACGCGCCCGACGATCGGCGCCATGTGGTGCTCGCAGTGGCTCTCGAAATCGATGTCGCGCAGCACGATGATCTCGTCGTAGCCGGCGACTTCCTCGAAGGTGCGCGCCAGGTAGGCCGTGGGGTCCTGCGCGTAGCCGGCGCACCATTCGCGCCAGGCGCGCGCCACGCGCCGCGGGGTGTCGCGCAGGCCCTCGCGCGAGGGATCGTCGCCGGCCCAGCGCAGCAGCGTGCGGATGGCCTGCTCGGCTTGCTGCTCGGTGACCTGCTCGGAGGATGGCTCGGGGCTCGACATGGGGCTTGGCACGGGCGTTGTTGCAAGGAGTAACGGCGCGCGCGGGGCCCGCGCGCCGGGCCTTGCAGTGTAGGCCGCCGGGCGCCGCGGCGCAGACGCTGGACCACGCCGGCGCCTCGGCCGGG
>JAKBNS010000130.1 GCA_021830925.1 Pseudomonadota bacterium
TGCGCAGTGGCCGGCCGGGCACGTCGATGCGCCGGATCGGTCCGGCAACCGCCTCGGCCCGCGCGATGCCGGCGGCGCCCAGCGGCGCCAGGCCCAGGACGGTGCAGAGGATCGACGGAAAAAGACGGCGGATGCGGGAAAGCAGGGGACGGCGGGCGATGCGAGGCATGGGCAGGGCTTCGAGGGACGCGGGCGCGCGCCCCGGCGGGACGCGTACGGCCGCATTCCAACCCGGCCGCATGACAAGCCTATGTCCGGGGACTTAGCCCCGCCTGAGGGCCCTGCCCCGCCAGCGCGCCTGTCGCGCTAGCGCGACTGCCCGGCGGTACGGCGCAGCGCGGCTCGCTGGTCGGCGCGGTGGATCACCCGATGCAGCACCAGCACCAGCCACACGCAGGCCATGCCGAACACCAGCGTGGCCAGGGCCCAGCCCCAGATCACGCGGTCTCCCTGGGAAGCGCTGAGGGAGCCCAGCGGACGCCCGGACATCGGCACCAGCATCCACGCGGACACCGCGGCGCCCACGAGGACGAAGATTCCCACGGCGGTGATGAACAGGTTTCGTCGCATGCCGCGCATGCTACGCGCCTCGCGGCGCGTGGGTGTCGACTGCCTGTGAAACCCTACGCGACATTGACCGCGCGCAGATCGTCGGACTCGCGCAAATGGGCCTCGGCCCGCGCGACCACGCGCGCGAAATCCGCCGCGGGAACCGGCTCGCTGAACAGGAAACCCTGCGCCTGGTCGCAGTGCAACTGCTTGAGATAGTCCTGCTGCGCCGGCGTCTCCACGCCTTCGGCCACCACACGCAGCTGCAGGCGCTGGGCCAGCGCGACGATGGCCGAGACGATGGCGGCGTCGTCGGCGTCGTGCTGCACGTCACGGATGAAGCCGCGGTCCACCTTGAGTTCGGTGGCTGGAAGGCGCTTGAGATACAGCAGGCTGGAGTAGCCGGTGCCGAAATCGTCGATGGAAATGCCCACGCCCATGGCCTCGAACTGCTTCAGGATGGACATGCTGGCCTCGACGTTGCGCATCGCCGTCGACTCGGTCACCTCCAGCACCAGCGCACGCGGCGGCAGCGCATGCCGGCGCAAGGCATCGCGCACCGATTGCACCAGGCCCGGGTGGTCGAACTGCAGCGCCGACAGGTTCACCGCCACGCTCCAGTGGGCATGCCCCGCGGCGCGCCAGGCCGCGGCCTGGCGGCAGGCCTCGTCGAGCACCCAGTCGCCGATGGGCACGATCAGCCCCGCCTGCTCGGCCAGATCCAGGAAGCGGTCGGGAGGCACGTTGCCGCGCGTCGGGCTGGCCCAGCGCAGCAGGGCTTCGGCGCCCACCGCGCGCCCGCTGCGCAGGTCCAGCTTGGGCTGGTAGTGCAGGCGGAACTCGCCGCGCGCCAGCGCGCCGCGCAGATCGGCCAGCAGTTGCAGGTTCTCCTGCGCGTTGACCAGCATCGACGGATCGAAGAAATGGTGCGCGTCGCGCCCGCCGGCCTTGGCGCGGTACATCGCCGCGTCGGCATGGCTGATGAGATCCTGCGCCGAACGACCATCCTCGGGGTACAGCGCGATGCCGATGCTGGCGGAAATGCGCAGACGGTGGCCGTCGACCTCGAACTCCTGACGCAGCGCCGAGCCCAGGCGCGCCGCCAGGGCATCGGCATCCTCGCGGCGCACGCCCTCGGCCACCACGACGAACTCGTCGCCGCCGATGCGCGCGGCGGTGTCGCCCGGGCGCATGGCCTCGCGCAGGCACTGCCCGATCAGGCCCAGCAGGCGGTCGCCGGCCTGGTGACCGAAGGCATCGTTGACAGCCTTGAACCCGTCGAGATCGATGAACAGAACCGCGCAGGCGCGTGCGCTGCGCCGGCTCTCGCGCATGGCCTGCTCCAGGCGGCGCTCCAGGTGCAGCCGGTTGGGCAACTTGGTCAGCGCATCGTGCAGCGCCAGGAAGGCGATCTCGCCGTGCGCCTGCGACAGCGAGGACTGCAGCAGGTCGCTGCGGGATTCGAAGCGCCGGTCGAGCATGGACAGCACGATCGCGGCCGCCAGCACGGCCACCGCGGCGGTGATCACCAGCGGCGCCAGGCCCTGGCCACTCCAGCCTCCGGGCAACACGCCGCACAGGCTTCCGTCCGGGAAGCCCGCGGCCGCCATGCCGGTGTAGTGCATGCCGGCGATGGCCATGCCCATGACACCGGCCGAGCCCGCACGCAGACGAACAATGTGGTGGGTGCGCCCTCGCAGGCGAAAGGCGATCCACAGCGCCGTGCCAGAGGCGCCGATGGCGATGACCACGGACAGCAATACCAGCCACGGGTCGTAGGCGATGAAGGGGCTCATGCGCATGGCCGCCATGCCCGTGTAGTGCATGGCGGCGACGCCGCCGCCCATGCCCAGCGCCCCGACTCCCAGGCGCACGCGCGTCAGGTCGGCGCCGCTGACCAGATACAGCGCGAAGCCCGAGGCGGCGATGGCGATGAGCAGCGACAGCAGGGTCAGGCCGGGGTCGTAGGCCACCGGCACCGGCAACGTGGCGGCCAGCATGCCGACGAAGTGCATGGACCAGATACCCACGCCCATGCACAGCGCGCCGCCGCCCAGCCACCAGGCGCGCGCCTGCGTGGAGCGGGCCGTGGAAATGCGTGCCGCGAGGTCGAGCGCGGTGTAGGCCGCGAGGACCGCCACGAGCAGGGACGCCAGCACCAGCGGCCAGGCGTAGGAGACGTGATACATGAAGAGATTCCGTTGCGGCCGCGCAAGCGCGGGCCGGGGTGGTCGCGCGCGGAGTCCGCCGCCGCCCGCGGATCCATGGGCAGGATTTTCCGAGGAATCCGTCGCCGCAGGGCTGTCGCGCATGCGAGATTCGTGATGCAATCGCGCAATAGTTCACGATCGAGCCGGACGGAAAATTTCCGGCATGAAAGGGGGACAGCTTGGGCAGACAATGGGGAGCGGCGCGCATCGCCGCGGCGTGCGCATGGCTCCTGCTCGGCATCGGAGCGGCGCGCGCCAACGTCCCCCCGCGCGACGAGGCGGCTGCGGGGTCCGGATCGCAGGTGATCCGCCTCTGGCAACGCGATCCGCTGCTGCTGCACGCCGCGTCGGCCATCGTCGTCGACGCCGACAGCCAGCGCGTGCTGTTGCGCAAGAACGCCGACGTGGTGCGCCCGATCGCGTCGCTGACCAAGTTGATGACCGCCATGGTCGTGCTGGACGCCCACCAGTCCATGGATCGCATGATCACCATCACGCGCGCCGACATCGACACCCTGAAGTGGAGCGAGTCGCGCCTGCGCCCCGGCATGCGCTTCACGCGGGCGCGCCTGCTGCAACTGGCGCTGATGTCCTCCGAGAACCGGGCCGCGCATGCGCTGGCGCGGCACTATCCCGGCGGGCTGGCCGCCTGCATCCGCGCGATGAACCGCAAGGCGCGCATGCTGGGCATGGACCACACTCGTTACGTGGACCCCACCGGCCTGTGGCCCGGGAACCGCTCCGACGCGCACGACCTGGCGCTGCTGGTGCGGGCCGCCACCCGCTACGCCACGATCCGCCGCGACACCACCCACGTGGGCACCGTGGTGCGCGCCGACGGCGAGCGCCTGGTCTACCGCAACAGCGATCACCTGCTGTACGGCGGCGGCTGGCACATGGTGGTGTCCAAGACCGGCTTCATCAACGAGGCAGGCCACTGCCTGGCCTTCGACGCCCGCTTGCGCGGGCGCCCCGTGATCGTCGTGCTGCTCGACACCTGGGGGGCCTACAACGACTTCGTCGACGCCATGCAGATCCGCGACTGGCTGCGCGAGCAAAGCCCCGAGCAGTGGGCCCGCCTGCCCGAACGGGCGCCGCCGCTGAACTGATCGCCCCGGCGGCGCCACGTCGGCCGTCGCGACACCCCGCGACGGCCCCGGCTCAGCCCTGTCGGGGCTGCGGCGCCTTGTCGAAGTCCGACGCGTCGTGGCGCTCGGGCAACTGCAGCGCCGGGTCGCCGAAGGTGCGGTTGACCCGTCGTCCGCGCTGCACCGGCACACGCTGCGCGAGTTCCTTCGCCCAGCGCTGCACGTGCCGGTACTCCTGCACCTGCAGGAATTCCGCCGCGCCGTACAGGTCGCCCAGCACCAGTTGCCCGTACCAGGGCCAGATGGCCATGTCGGCGATGGTGTAGGTGTCGCCGGCCACGAAGGGCGACTGCCCCAGGCGCCGGTCCAGCACGTCGAGCTGGCGCTTGGTCTCCATCGCGTAACGGTCGATCGCGTACTCGATCTTCACCGGCGCGTAGGTGAAGAAGTGTCCGAAGCCGCCGCCGAGAAACGGCGCGCTGCCCATTTGCCAGAACAGCCACGAGAGGCACTCGGCACGCTGTGCCGGATCGGTGGGCACGAAGGCGCCGAACTTCTCGGCCAGGTACAGCAGGATGGCGCCCGACTCGAACACGCGGATCGGCTTCGCGCCGCCGCGATCGACCAGCGCCGGAATCTTCGAGTTGGGATTGACCTCCACGAATCCGCTGCCGAACTGGTCTCCCTCGCCGATGCGGATCAGCCAGGCGTCGTACTCGGCTCCGGCATGGCCCGCGGCCAGCAGTTCCTCCAGCATCACCGTCACCTTCACGCCGTTGGGCGTGCCCAGCGAATACAACTGCAGCGGGTGACGCCCCACCGGCAGTTCCTTGTCGTGCGTGGCACCCGCCACGGGTCGGTTGATGGAGGCGAAATGTCCGCCGTTGGCGGACTTCCAGGTCCACACGCGGGGCGGGGTGTAGGTGTCTTGTTCACTCATGCGCGGTTCTCCAGGGCGAATGCTCCATGAACCATAGCGCCGGCCCGGAAAATCTGCAGGACGCGGCTCAGGCCGGGAGCTGCGCCACGTCCACCCAGCGGGCCTCGGTGATGCGCGCCAGACGCTCCGGCTCGATGCGCAGCGCCGAGTGGATGGAGCCGGCCGCCGGCAACACCAGGTCGAAGCGCCGCAGCGACACATCGGCGAACACCGGCAGCGGGTGCGCCAGTCCGAAGGGGCACACGCCACCGACCGGATGCCCGGTCCAGTGCACCACCTCCTGCGCGTCGAGCATCTTCGCCTTGGCACCGAAGTGCTCCTTGAACTTGCGGTTGTCCAGGCGCGCATCTCCCCCCAGCACGACGAGCACCGCATGGTCGCGCAGCCACAGGGAAAGGGTCTTGGCGATCTGCCCCGGCAGCACGCCGTGCGCGGCCGCCGCCGCGGCCACCGTGGCGGTGGGCTCGGCGCTCTCCAGCACCTCGATGTCCGGCGCGTGCAGGCCCAGGAACTCCCGTACCGATTGCAGGCTCATGGCAGCGCCCTTCCCGACACGCTCGATGCCTGGGCAAGTCCGCACTTGGCTCGGCCGCTGCTGCGCGCCGGGCTCATGCCGCCATGCTCCCGCGCACACCCAGGCCCGCCACGAACTGCGCCAGGCGCCGCAGGCCTTCGCGCAACTGCTCGCGCGACGCGGCGTAGGACAGGCGCACGTGGCGACCCGCGCCGCAGGAGCCGAAATCGTGGCCCGGCGTCAGCGCCACGCCGGCCTCGTCCAGCGCGCGCTCGCAAAAGCGCATCGAGTCCAGGCCGGTGGAGCCGACGTCGATGTACACGTAGAAGGCCCCGTCGGGTTCCACCGGCACCGACAAGCCGGCCTCGCGCAGGCCGTCCAGCACCAGGCGCCGGCGCGCGGCGAACTCGGCGCGGCGCTGCTCGCACACCGCGATCGCCTCGGGCGTGAAACAGGCCAGCGCCGCGTGCTGCGCCAGGGTCGACGGGCAGATGTAGTAGTTCTGCGCCAGGCGCTCGACCACCGGCACCATGTCCGGCGGCACCACGCACCAACCCAGGCGCCAGCCGGTCATGCCGAAGTACTTGGAGAAGCTGTTGATCACCACCGCCTCGTCGTCGCAGGCCAGCACGCTGGGCGCCGGGCGCCCGCTGGCGTCGCCGTCGGCCAGGTCGAGGTAGATCTCGTCCACCACGCGCCAGGCGTCGCGCTCGCGCGCGAAACCGCACATCGCGCGCAACTGATCCGGCGGCGCGGAGGTGCCCGTGGGATTCGACGGCGTGGCGATCATCAGCCCGCGGGTGCGTGGGCTCCAGTGCCGGCGCACCAACTGCTCGTCGAGCTGGAAACGCGTGGAGGCGTCGGTGGGCACCAGGCGCACGTCGGCGCCGAAGCCGGCCAGGAACTGCCGGTTGCAGGGGTAGGAAGGGTCGCCCACCAGCACCTCGTCACCGGGATCGACCAGCGCCGCGGTCACCAGCAGCAAGGCCGCCGAGGCTCCGGCGGTGACCACCACCCGCGCGGGATCCACGCGCACGCCGTGCGCACGCTGGTAGAAACCGGCGATGGCCTCGCGCAGTTGCGGCAGGCCGAGCGCGGCGGTGTAGGTCAGACGCGTGCCGCGCGCCGCCTCGGCCGCGGCCTCAAGCACCTGGGGAGGCGCGCCGAAATCCGGCTCGCCGATGTTGAGTCGCACCACCGAGCGACCCGCGGCCTCCAGTTCGGCGGCGCGTTTGCCGAACTCCATGGCGAGAAAGGGGGTGATGGCCTGGGCGCGTGCGGAGAATTTCATGATGGTTCGAGAAGGGTTCAAGTTGGCGCGAGGGCGCCCCGTGTCACTACGCGGGCTGCGCCAGGCGTCTGCGCTGCGCCGGACGCGCGACCACCAGGTAGGTGAGCAAGGCGCCCGCGCAGCACAGCACCATGGTCAGGCTCATCGAGTGCGCGCTGCGCCCGTCGTCGAACCAGGCCACCAGGGCCGACGCCGCGGCACCGGTGGCCATCTGCACGAATCCCAGCGATGCACCGGCGACGCCGGCGATATGGGGCATGGGATGCAGGGCCCCATGGACCGCGTTGGGGGAGATCAGTCCGTAGGAGAAGGTGCCCAGCAGCAGCAACGGCAGGTAGGCGGCCAGCCCGGCCTGCGGCAGCCAGCCCAGCACGACCAGCATGCAGGCCGCGACCAGGGCCATGCACAGGCCCGCGGTCAAGGGCCTATGGGCCGGCACATGGCGATTCCCCAGGTACTTGCTGGTGCTGGCGCCGCCCACGATGCCCAGCGCGGTGCCGGCGAACACGATGCCGTACTGCGCCGGGCTCAGGCCCAGCACGCGGGTCATCAGCAGCGGCGAGCCGGCGACATAGGCGAACAGGCTGCCGAAGGCCAGCGCGTTGACCATGGCATGCCCGAAGGCCTCGGGGTGCGCCAGCATGTCGCGGTAGTTCGCCGCCAGGCGTCGCAGACGCAGCGCATGCGGATCCGGCCGGCGCAGGCTCTCGCCCAGACCGCGCCAGGCCATCAGCGTGACCAGCAGCCCGAAGCCGGTGAGCAAGGCGTAGATGCCGCGCCACGAGGACACGCGCAGCACCCAGGCGCCGATGGAGGGCGCGACGATGGGTGCGATGGCGCGAATCAGGTTCAGGGTCGACAGGTGACTGCGCGCCCGCGCGCCCTCGAACAGATCGCGTATCACCGCCAGCACCACCACCATGCCCGCGCCCGCGCCGCAGCCGGCGAGCAGGCGCGCCGACAGCAGCGTGGGCATGCCCGGCGCCAGCGTGCAGGCCGCGCTGCCCAGGCTGAACAGCACGCAACCGCCGAGCAGGGTCGGACGCCTGCCGAAGCGGTCCGACAGCGGACCGAAGGCGAGTTGCGCCAGGGCGAAGCCGGCCAGGAACAGGCTGAGCGTGAGGGCGCCGTCGCGTTGCGGTGCGTGCAGCGCGGTCGCCAGCCCCGGCAGCGCCGGCAGCCCCATGTCGATGGACAGGGCGACCATGGCGCTCAATGCGCCCAACAATACGAGCAGACGCGGGGAATCGGCGGGAATGGGACGCATCCGGGGAATTCTAGGAGTCTGGGCGGCAGAGGGAGCCGTCGCGAAATTCGTCAGGGGCGAGGACAGTTCGGGGGCGGTGAGGAGCCCATAGTGGTCACTATGGGCGACGAATCGACGCCGGAATGGACCGCCCCTGGCGAATTGCAGCAGGCTCGCCCTCTGCCGCCCAGGCTCCTAGGAGCCTGGATGCCGGCTCGCTGGCTACACTTCGTCCTGAACAGGTCCGGGGCCGCCCCGCGCTTGCTCGACCCTCCGGCGCCCGGGATCTCCCGGCCCGGGGCGCTCCGAAGCCGCTGTCCGTCCCATGTC
>JAKBNS010000031.1 GCA_021830925.1 Pseudomonadota bacterium
CGTGCTCGAGCAGGTGTGGCAGCGCATGGGGCTCAACCCCGGCGCAGAGCAACTCATCGGCGCCGCCCGCGCGGCCGGGCTGCACGTGCTGCTGGCCACCGGAGGCTTCACCTGGTTCGCCGAGCGCCTGCAGCGACGCCTGGGGCTGGACAGCATCCGCGCCAACCGGCTCGACATCGTCGACGGTCGGCTGACCGGCCGCACCCTCGGGCCCATCATCGACGGCGCGGCCAAGCGCCAGGCGCTGCTCGACGCCTGCGCTGAGCTGGGCTGCGAACCCGGGCAGGCGATCGCCGTGGGCGACGGCGCCAACGACCTGCCGATGCTGGGCGCCGCCGGGCTGGGCGTGGCCTACCGCGGCAAGCCCGCGGTGCAGCAGGCCGCCGACGCGGCGCTCAACCACTGCGGGCTCGACGGCGTGCTGCGCCTGTTCGAGGACGCCTGAGCCGACGCCGGCCGGCCGTGCGGCGGGCTCAGTCCTGCGCGCCCTGCCCCGTGCCTCCGGTGACCCGCTGGTCGAACTCGGCCAGCGCCGCGGCCAGGCTGTTGGCGTTCTCGGCCACGTCGCGCGCGTGCTCGCGCTGCAGGTGGTCGATGCGATCGAGCAGCCGGGCCTGCGAGGCCTCGATCTGCCCGGACAGGCGCTGCGTGGCCGCATCCAGCGCCGCCTGCAGCTGGGTCAGGCGCGAGGCCTCGGCCTTGTCCGCGAGTTCGCGCAGCGCCTGCTGCGCCTTGACCTGGCGGCGCAATTCCATCAGCGAGCGCGTGTGCACCCACAGCGCCAGCCCGCCCAGGCCTAGCACCAGCAGCGCGCACACGCCCAGCATCAGCGCCCCCAGCGGCGCCTGCACGCTGGTCACGCCCAGCGTGAGCTGGGTCGGCGCGGTGAAGGCGCCCCAGTTGGCGGCCGCGAAGGCGGCCAGCAGGATCAACAGCACGACGGCTGCCAGGCTTCGCATTCCCATCATGCAACTCCGGTTCGGGGGCCGAGCGCCGCGTGCAGCGCCTGCTCGAGGTCCGCGATCAGGTCCTCGGCACACTCGAGCCCGATGTTCAGGCGCACCAGATAGCGCGCCTCGGCCGCCACCGCCGCGGCCGCCGACCCGACGGCCGGCGACACCACGGCGCGCGCGTGGCGCAGGTCGTAGGGTACCGCAAGGCTCATCGGACCGCCCCAGGAATAGCCGATGCCGAACAGCTGCAGCGCATCCACGAAGGCATCCACTCGCGCCGGCTCGAACTCGGGTTGAAAGTACAGGCTGAACAGTCCGGCGGCACCCCGGAAATCCCGCCGCCAGTGTTCGTGCCCGGGGCTGCCGGGCAGCGCCGGGTGCAGCACCTGCCGCACCTCGGGGCGGGCTTGCAGCCACTCGGCGATGCGCCGTGCCGACGCGTCGTGCGCGGCGTAGCGCAGCGGCATGGACGCCAGCCCCCGCAGCATCAACGCGACGTCGTCGCCGCCGACCCCCAGGCCCAGGCGCATGTGCGCGTCCAGCAGCGCATCGTGCAGGGCGTCATCGCGCACCAGCACCGCGCCCATCAGCACGTCGGCGCCGCCCGACTGGTACTTGGTCAGCGCCTGCATGGACACGTCGATGCCCAGATCGAAGGGCTGCAGCGCCAGGCCCGCCGACCAGGTGTTGTCGATGGCCGTGAGCACCCCGGCCTCGCGCGCCAGCGCCACCAGCGCGCGCAGGTCGGGCATTTCCATGGTCACCGAACCCGGCGCCTCCAGCCACATGAGCCGGGTGTCGGGCCCGATGCGCTCGCGCACCGACGTGGGATCGAGCGGGTCGTAGATGCGCGTGGAAATGCCCCAGGCAGCGAGCATGTTCTGCGCGAGATCGCGTCCGGGCGCATAGGCGTTGCAGGGAATCAACACCTCGTCGCCTTGGCGCAGCAGCGCCAGGTCGACCAGCGCGATGGCCGACAGCCCGGACGGACACAGCACCGCGTGCCGCGCCCCCTCGATGTCGGCGAGCCGGCGCTCCAGCGCGAAACTCGCCGGCGTGCCGTGCAGCCCATAGGTGTAGCCGGATTTGTCGCGCCAGCGGCGCTCACGCATCTGGGCCACGCTGTCGAACAGCACCGTGGAGGCGCGATACGACGGCAGCTGCGGGCTGGCGAAGCCCTGCGGAGCGCGGTAGGGATGGTGCTGCAGCAGCGTGGCCACGGCGGGGCTCGACGCATGCTCCCCGGAGGACTGCGCGGGAATGGCCTCGCGCGCTGGGCGATTGTCTTGAGATGTCACGGAAGTCTGGTCTAATCGGGAACCATGTTCGTCATTGGACATGGGTGAAGCTTCTCCTGCGCGAAATGCTGCGTGCACGCCCGCGGCACCATGCCGCGCCCGCGGGCTCCAGCATAGAAGCACCGCAGGCAGAACGTACATGCCCTTGCCCCGACCTTGGATCCCGACCCTGCTCCCCAGATCGCGCCGGCCTGCTCCGGCGCCCCCCGCGGCCTTCTCACTCGGCCCGCGGCTTTCCGCCCGCACGGCGCATCGGCGCCCGACCAGGAGGATCGCACGGTATGAGTCAAGCCCTGGTTCTGCTGCTGCTCATCCTGCTCAATGCCCTGTTCGCGATGGCCGAGATCGCGTTGGTCACCGCACGGAGGGCGCGCCTGACGGCGCTGGCCGAATCCGGTAGCGTGCCGGCACGCGCGGCCCTGCAGCTCACCGAACAGCCCACGCGCCTGTTGTCGACGGTGCAGATCGGCATCACGTCGATCGGTGTGCTCAACGGCATCATCGGCGAAGCCGCCTTTTCCTCCGGCATCGGCCAATGGCTGCAGCGCCTGGGCATGTCGCCCAGCGCCTCCTCGGTGGCGGCCACGGCGCTGGTGGTGCTGGTCATCACCTACCTGTCGATCGTGGTCGGCGAGCTCGTGCCCAAGCGCCTGGGCCAGCTGGCCCCCGAGCGCATCGCGCTGCTCACCGCGCAGCCCATGCTGTTGCTGGCGCGCTCGGTGTCGGTGTTCGTGAAGCTGCTGTCGGTGTCCACCGACCTGCTGCTGCGCCTGATGCGGGTGCGCACCGACCAGCCCAAGCACGTCACCGAGGAGGAGATCAACGTCGTGCTGGAGGAAGGCTCGGACGCCGGGGTCATCGAGGTGCAGGAGCACGAGATGGTGCGCAACGTGTTCCGTCTGGACGACCGCCAGATCGCCTCGCTGATGACCCCGCGCAACGAAATCGAGTTCCTCGACGTGGAAGACCCGCTGGGCGACAACCTGAGCAAGATCGCGCAAAGCTCGCATTCGCGCTTTCCGCTGGTGCGTGGCGATCTCGACGACGTGCTCGGCCTGGTCTCGGCCAAGGAACTGCTGGGCCGGTTCATCCGCCGCGAAGGCATCGACGACCTGGTCAAGGCCTCGAGTCCGGCGATCTATGTGCCCGAGAGCCTGACCGGCCTGGAGCTGCTGCAGACCTTCAAGCAAAGCCCCGACCACACCGCGGTGGTGCTCGGCGAATACGGCCAGACCCTGGGCATCGTCACCGTGCAGGACATCCTCGAGGCCATCGCCGGGGAGTTCAAGAGCCATCCGTCGGAGGAGCCCTGGGCCATCCAGCGCGAGGACGGCTCATGGCTGCTCGACGGCCTGATCCCGGTGGGCGACCTGAAGGACAAGCTGGAACTGCGCATCCTGCCCGAGGAGGAGAAGGCGCGCTACAACACCCTTGCCGGCATGCTCATGCTGCTGCTGGCGCGCCTGCCGCGCACCGGCGACGTGATCGATTGGGACGGCTGGCGCTTCGAGGTCGTCGACATGGACGGCAAGCGCATCGACAAGGTGCTGGTGTCGCGCCCGGCGCTGGAGCAGGCGCCCGCCACCGCCCCCGAGGGCTGAGCGTCCGCCCCGCGCGGGGCGGCGCTCAGGCGCCGGGCCGTGACCGCGCGCTCAGGCGCGTGCCCAGGCGCGCGCCGAGTTCGCCGATGATGCCGCGGCGGAAGGCGAGCACGCACACCACGAAGATCGCGCCGATCACCATGCCCACCGAATCGGCCAGGTGGGAGAACCAGGACAGTCCGGTGACGTGCACGAGGGTGCGCGCCACCAGGCCCATCTTGTCCTCGAGCACGGTGATGATCAGCGCTCCCAGCACGGGCCCGAAGTCGGTGCCCAGGCCTCCCACCAGGGTCATCAGGATCACCAGGCCCGAGGTCGCCCAGTGCACGTCGTCCAGGGTCTCGAAGCCCATGACCACGGCCTTGAGCGCGCCGGCCAGGCCGGCGAAGGCGGCCGAGAGCAGGAACACGCCCAGCTTGTAGCGCGCGGCGTTGTAGCCCAGCGAGATCAGGCGGGGTTCGTTCTCCCGCGACGCGCGCAGGATCTGGCCGAAGGGCGAGCGGTTCACGCGCCGCAGGAACCACCAGCTCAGCGCGACCACCGCGAGGACGAATTCGTACATCACGCGGTCGGATTGCAGCGACAGGCCCAGGAAACTGCCGCGCGGGATGCCCTGCAGCCCGTCCTCGCCGCCGGTGAACGGCGCCTGCAGGAAGTAGAAATAGACGATCTGCGCCAGCGCCAGCGTGATCATCGAGAAATAGATGCCGTGGCGCCGCACCGCCAGCAAGCCCATGACCAGACCCACGCCGACCGCGAAGCCCATGCCCAGCAGCAGCCCCATCGGCGTGGGCAGATGCCACTGCGCCAGCGCCTGGCCGGCGATGTAGCCGGCCCCGCCGAACATGGCCGCGTGGCCGAAGGAGATGAGCCCGCCGTAGCCGGCCAGCAGGTTGAAGGCACAGGCCAGCAGCGCGAAACACATGATGCGCATGCCCAGCACCGGGTACAGGCCCAGCCACGGCGCCAGCGCGGCCAGCGCCAGCAGCAGCCACAGCCCGCTCGCTCGCAGGCCCGGCTTCATCGCTGCCTCCCGAACAGGCCGGCCGGGCGCAGAGTGAGCACCACGGCCATGAGCACGAAGACCACCGTGTTGGCCATCGGCGCGTACAGCACCTTGGTCAGGCCCTCGACCAGGCCCAGCATCAGCCCGGACACGATCGAGCCCATGACCGAGCCCATGCCGCCGATCACCACGATCGCGAACACGGTGATGATCAGGTTCGAGCCCATCAGCGGCGAGACCTGGATCACCGGCGCGGCCAGCACTCCGGCCAGTCCCGCCAGCGCGGCGCCGAGGCCGAAGGTCAGCATCACCAGCAGCGGCACGTTGATGCCGAAGCATTGCACCAGCGCAGGATTCTCCGTGCCCGCGCGCAGGTACGACCCCAGACGCGTGCGCTCGATCAGCGCCCAGGTGAGCACGCACATGACCACGCTGGCCAGCACGGCGAAGGCGTGGTAGACGGGCAGGAACATGAAGCCGAGGTTCAGCACCCCGCCGAGTTGCGACGGCGGGTCGAAGGGCTGGCCGGCCACGCCGAAGGCGGAACGGAAGCCCCCCTCGAGCAGCAGGGTCAGCCCGAAGGTGAGCAACAGGCCGTAGATCGGGTCCATGCCGCGCAGCCGGCGCAGCATCAGGCGCTCGACCAGCATGCCGAATGCCCCCAGCAGCAGCGGCGACAGCAACAGCATCCACCAGTATCCCAGGTGGAAATACTGGCCACCGATCCAGGCCAGCATCGCGCCCATCATGAAAAAGGCGCCGTGCGCGAAATTCACCACGTCCATGAGTCCGAAGATCACGGCCAGGCCCAGCGACAGCATCGCGTAGAAGGCGCCGTTGACCAGGCCCAGCATCAACTGGCCCAGCAACAGCGGCAGGGGAAATCCGAACAACTCAGTCAATCGGGGCCTCGCTCAGGCAGGAAGCAACGCGCAGAACGCAAGGATGCCGCGTGGGCGGCGCGGGCTCAGCCCGCGCCGCCCACGGTGTCGGCGATTACTTCGCCAGCGGGCAGCCGTAGTCGGCGATCGGGCCGAATGCGTCGGCGCCGGGGATCTTCTGCACGATGTTGTACAGGTCCCACTCGCTCTTGGACTGCGCCGGCGTCTTCACCTGGGCCAGGTACATGTCGTGGATCATCAGGCCGTTGGCGGCCATGGTGCCGTCATGCATGAACATGTCGTCGACCTTCATCTTGTGCAACTCGGCCATGACCTTGTCGCCCTCGGTCGTGCCGGCCGCCTTCACCGCCTTCAGGTAGGTCATGGTGGCCGAATAGTCGGCGGCCTGCACGAAGGTGGGCATGACGTGCATTTCCTTGTAGAAGCGCTGGGCCCAGGCGCGCGACTGCGCGTCCTGGTTCCAGTACCAGGGCGTGGTCAGGTACAGGCCCTGGGCCGACTGCAGTCCGATGCTGTGGATGTCGGTGACGAACAACAGCAGGCCGGCCAGCTTCATGGTCTTGGTGATGCCGAACTGGGTCGCCTGCTTGATCGAGTTCACCGAGTCGCCGCCGGCATTGGCCAGGCCCAGCACCTGGGCCTTCGAGGCCTGCGCCTGCAGCAGGTAGGAGGAGAAGTCCGACGAGGCCAGCGGCGCGTAGACCTGGCCCACCACCTTGCCGCCGTTGGCTTCGACCACCTTCGCGGCATCGCTCTGCAGCGACTTGCCGAAGGCGTAGTCGGCGGTCAGGAAGTACCAGGTCTTGCCGCCCTGCTGCACGATGGCCTTGCCGGTGCCGCGCGCCAGCGCCGTGGTGTTGTACGCGTACATGTCGGTGTACGGGGTGCATTCCTTGCCGACGATGGTCGAGGCGCCGCCGCCGATGTCGATGAAGGGCTTCTTGTAGCTGGCCGCCACGCGTTCCATGGCCAGCGCGGTGGCGCTGTTGGTGCCGGCGATGAGCATGTCGGCGCCGTCCTGGCTGAAGAATTCCTTGGCCTTGCCGGCGGCCAGATCGGCCTTGTTCTGGTGGTCGAAGGTCATGAGTTCGACCTTGCGCCCCAGCACCGAGCCCCCGAAGTCGTGGATGGCCATCTTGATCGCGGCCACGCCGCCGGCGCCGTCCAGCGCGGAATACACGCCGGACATGTCGGTGATGAAGGCCATCTTGACCGGCGCGGCGGCTTGCGCCGACGCGGCGCTCAAGCCCAGGACGCCGGCCACGGCGAGGGAAAGTCGGCTCAGTTTCATGTCAGTCTCCTTGTTTGTACGTTGGTCTTGCCACCACTACACCCCGAGCAGCTGCTCCAGCCGCTCGCGTTTGCCCGGCAACTGCTCGCGGGAGAAATGCTCGACGATGCGACCGCGTTCCATGACGTAGAAGCTGTCGGCGAGCCGTGCCGAGAAATGGAAGTTCTGTTCCACCAGCAGGATCGAGAACCCCCGGTCGCGCAGCGAGGCGATGGCGCGGCCCAGGGCCTGCACAATCACCGGCGCCAGGCCCTCGGAGATCTCGTCCAGCAGCAGCAGGCGCGCGCCGGTGCGCAGGATGCGCGCCAGCGCCAGCATCTGTTGCTCGCCGCCCGACAGGCGCGAACCCGGGCTGCGCGCGCGTTCCTTCAGGTTGGGGAACAGCGCGTCGATCTCCTGCAGGCTCAGGCCCTCGAATCCGGTGCGCAGCAGCGGCGGCAGCAGCAGGTTCTCGCGTGTGGACAGGCTGGCGAAGATGCCGCGCTCCTCCGGACAGTAGCCCACGCCCAGCCCGGCCACGCGATGCGGCGCCACCTTGGCCAGGTCCTGTCCGAACACGCGGACGGCTCCGCTGCGCGCGCTGGTCAGCCCCATGATGGCGCGCAGGGTGCTGGTGCGTCCGGCGCCGTTGCGCCCCAGCAGGCACACCGTCTGGCCCACCGGAACCTGCAGGTCCACGCCGTGCAGCACGTGCGACTCGCCGTACCAGGCGTGCAGGCCGTGGATGTCCAGCGCCAGCGTCGCGCCCTCGCCTGCCGCACCGGCCTGCCCGGACTCGCGCGCCAGGGTCTGCGTGGAATTCATGCCGGCAGATCCTCCACCGCTTCGCCCATATAGGCGCTGATCACCTCGGGATTGGCCGAGACCTCGGCGTAGCTGCCCTCGGCCAGCTTGCGTCCGCGCTGCATCACCGTGACCCGATCGCAGATGCGAGAAATCACCGACATGTTGTGTTCCACCATCAGCACGGTCCGCCCCTTGGCCACGCGCGCGATCAGTTCGGTGACGCGCTCCACGTCCTCGTGCCCCAGGCCTTGCGTGGGCTCGTCGAGCAGCATGAGGCGCGGCTCCAGCGCCAGCGTGGTGGCCAGTTCCAGCGCGCGCTTGTGGCCGTAGGGCAGATTCACCGCGAGCTGCTCGGGACGATCGCCCAACCCGACCTGCTCCAGATACCCCTTGGCGCGTTCGTTCAGGCGGTCCAGGCGCACCGGCGAGGCCCAGAACTGCCAGGCCATGCCAGCGGCGCGCTGCATGCCCACGCGCACATTGTCCAGCAGGCTCATGTGCCCGAAGGTGGCGCTGATCTGGAACGAACGCACCAGTCCGAGCCGGGCCACGCTGGCCGGCTGCATGCGCGTGACGTCGCGCCCGTCGAACTCGATGCTGCCCGAAGTCGGTTCCAGGAACTTGGTCAGCAGGTTGAAGCAGGTGGTCTTGCCGGCTCCGTTGGGCCCGACCAGCGCATGGATCGACCCCTCCGCGATGTCCAGGTCCATATCCTGCACTGCAGCAAATCCAGCAAATTGTTTGGTGAGGCCCCGGGCCCGCAGAATCAAATTTGTCGACATGTCGTGGGCGCGATAGAACGCCGCATTTTGCGGCACTGCGGCGAGACGATACAAGCGCCGCCGCATCGGGGAAACCCTGGGCACCTGTTCCCAGTGCGCCCCGGAACTTGCACCAGCCCGCACTCGAAGACCTTGCGGACGAAAGGCCTTAAGGTCCCGAGGGAAAATAGGGCGATGGCCCTCGACTCCCTCGCCCGCCCCGACCCGATCGCGCCCGCGGATCCCGAGACGACCGGAAGCGACTCGCGTCTGCTGGCGCTGCGTCAGACCTTCCCCGCGCTCGGCCCCGAATTCCACAGCACGACCGCGCCGCAAGGTCTGCCGCAACCGCGCCTGCGCCTGGTCAGCGACGACGCGGCGCAATTGCTCGCCCTGCGCGTGCCCGTGCCCGACGACCCGCGGGACGACGGCCTGCGCGCGCTGTGGGCGCATACCTTCAGCGGGAACGCGGCGGCCGCCGACGGCAGCGCGATCAGCACGGTCTACGCTGGTCATCAGTTCGGCAACTGGGCCGGCCAGCTCGGCGACGGGCGCGCCCATCTGCTGGGCGAGGCCCTCGTGCCCGACTCCGCGCAGGCCTGCGGCCATGCATGGTGGGAAGTGCAGATCAAGGGCGCCGGGCGCACGCCCTTCTCGCGCCACGCCGACGGGCGCGCCGTGCTGCGTTCCTCGCTGCGCGAGTTCCTGTGCAGCGAAGCCATGTGGCATCTGGGTGTGCCCACGACGCGCGCGTTGTGCCTGGTCGACTCGGATCTGCCGGTTCGGCGCGAGAGCATCGAGAGCGCCGCGGTGGTGGCGCGCCTGAGCCCGAGTTTCCTGCGTTTCGGACATTTCGAGCACTTCAGCCACTCGGGTCGACACGATGCGCTGCGGCGACTGACCGACTACACCGTGGCGCGTCTGTACCCGCAGGCCGCGCAGGCCGCCAACCCGGCGCTGGCGTTGCTGCGCGAGGTCACGGTGGCGACCGCGGCGCTGATCGCCCGCTGGCAATGCGTGGGCTTCGTGCATGGGGTGATGAACACCGACAACATGTCGATGCTCGGCTGGACCATCGACTACGGCCCCTTCGGCTTCGTGGATGCCTTCGACCCCGGCTACACGCCCAACACCACCGACGCGTACGGGCGCTACGCCTGGGCCCGCCAGCCCGCCGTGGCACGCTGGAACCTGCTCGCGCTGGCGCAGGCGCTGCTGCCCCTGATCGGCGACGAACAGGCCGCGCGGGACGCGGTCGAGGACTTCGCGGATCACTTCATGCCGGCGATGCGCGACGGCATGCAGGCCAAGCTCGGCCTCGGAGCCGCGCGCGACGACGACCCGGACCTGGTGCAGGACTGGATCGACCTGCTCGCCGCCTGCCGCGCCGACTGGACCGTCTCCCATCGACAACTGGCGCACTGGGTCGCGCGTCCGCAGGCCGGCGTGCCCGCCGCGCTGCAGGAGCAGTTCGCGGCCTGGCCGCAGCGCCTGCAGGATTGGCTGGAACGCCTGCGGCAGCGCCTGGGGGAACTGGAGCCCGCGCAGCGCGAGGCGCGCGCCGCGGGCATGCTGCGCGCCAATCCCTGCTACGTGCTGCGTCATCACCTCGCCCAGGCGGCCATCGCGCAGGCGCAGGCCGGCGACTTCGGCGCGGCGAGCCGGCTCATGAAGGTATTGCGCCGCCCCTGCGAGGAACAGGCCGGTTGCGAGGACCTCGCCGCGCCGCCGCCGTCCGACGCCGGCCCTCCGGTGTTGTCGTGCTCGTCATGACGACAGCCCCAGGACTCGGCACATCCCTGGCGGAAGTAGGACAATAAAAGGTGCTGCGAGGCGCGCCGGAAGGCACGCGCGCAATGTCCGAGGATCGCCCATGTCGAGCAAGCCCGTCTCCCCTACCGACCCCGAGCAGGATCGCGCCTGGCGCGAGCGCCTGAGTCCGGAGCAGTATCAGGTTACCCGCTGCAGCGCCACCGAGCGCCCTTTCAGCGGCAAGTACTGGGACCACCACGAAACCGGTGCCTACCGCTGCGTGTGCTGTGGCGTTCCGCTGTTCGCATCCGACGCCAAGTACGATTCAGGATGCGGCTGGCCGAGTTTCACCGCGCCGGCCGCGCAGGCCCGCGTGGACGAGTTGATCGACCACAGCCACGGCATGATCCGCACGGAGGTGCGGTGCGCGAATTGCGAGGCCCACCTGGGGCATGTGTTCCCCGACGGCCCCGGCCCCACCGGCCTGCGTTATTGCATCAACTCGGCGTCGCTGGATTTCGAGCCGCGGTCCGATGCGCAGGGCGATCCTGCGCGCGGCCCAACCTCCGACGACTCAACGCGCTGAACTCGCGCCTGGCCCCCGCGGGCACCGCACCCGGAACCATCGATGAAACTGCTGTTCGACTTCTTCCCGATCATCCTGTTTTTCGTCGCCTTCAAGTTCGGCGGCATCTACGTGGCGACGGCGGTGGCCATCGCGGCCACCGTGCTGCAGATCGCCTGGGTATGGCTGCGCGGTCGCCGCGTCGAGCCGATGCTGTGGGTCAGCCTGGTCATCGTGGTGCTGTTCGGCGGCGCCACGCTGCTGCTGCACGACGAAACCTTCATCAAGTGGAAGCCCACGGTGCTGTACTGGGTGTTCGCGCTGACCCTGGCCGGCGGCCAGTTGCTGATGCGGCGCAACCTGATCCGCTCCCTGCTCGGTAGCCAGCTCGAGCTTCCGGAAGCCGCCTGGACTCGCCTGAACTGGTCGTGGACCGCGTATTTCGCGCTCATGGGCGTGGTCAACCTGTGGGTGGCCTACACGTTCTCGACGGCCGCCTGGGTGAACTTCAAACTGTTCGGCAGCCTCGGCCTGACCCTCGTGTTCGCGGTGCTGCAGTCGCTGCTGATCGCCCGCTACCTGCCTTCCAAGGCGCCTTGAGACCGCGATGACCCGGCAACAGCGCATCGAGCAGGCCCTGCGTGACGCATTCCCCGGCGACGACGCGAGGGTCGAGGACCTTTCCGCGCAGCACCACGGACATGCCGGTTTCGACGTCCAGGGCAGTCATTTCCGAGTCCGCGTTCGCAGTGCGCGCTTCGCCGGGCTGGGCCCTCTTGCGAGACACCGCCTCGTGTATGATGCCCTCGACCCCCTGCTACGGCAGGAAGTCCATTCGGTGACGCTGGACCTGGGCCCCCTCTGAACCGCGGTGACCGCGGCAGCCGCGTCCGGAAGCGCATGCTCCCGGGCGCAGAACGCAGTCAGGTCGCCGCGGCTTCGGCGTGCCCGGCAGGTCGCGAAATTTCGGTGATCCTACGTTAATCTGCTGTCTTTGCCCCCATTTTCCAGGCTGATCGCTCCATGACCCTGCTCCGCACCAAACTCCTTCCCGCCGCTGTCGCGCTGGCCCTGTTCAGCCCGCTGGCGATGGCGCAGAACGCCGCCACCGTCAACGGCAAGGCGATTCCCGAATCGCTGGTCGACGCCGTCGCGACCAACATGGCCAAGCAGCAGGGTCAGCAGGTCACGCCGCAGCTGAAGGAACAGATCAAGAAGGAAATGATCCTGCGCGAGGTGGTGGTGCAGCAGGCCGAGAAGATGGGCCTGCTCAAGCAGCCCGAGATCCAGGACGAACTCGAGATCAACCGCCAGAATGTGCTGATCCGTGCCGTGCTCGGCGACTACCTGAAGAAGCACCCCATCACCGACGCGCAGGTGAAGGCCAAGTACGACCAGTTCGCCAAGTCCTTCGGCAGCACCGAATACGAAGCCCAGCACATCCTGGTGCCGACCCAGAAGGAAGCCGAGGACGTGATCGCCCAGCTCAAGAAGGGCGCGAAGTTCTCCGATCTGGCGAAGAAGTACTCCAAGGACACGGGCTCGGCGGCCAACGGCGGCAAGCTCGGCTGGTCGACCCCGGGCAACTTCGTGCCGGCCTTCGCCGACGCCATGATGAAACTCAAGCCCGGCCAGTACACGAGCGCCCCGGTGCAGACCCAGTTCGGCTGGCATGTGATCAAGCTCGACGCCACGCGTCCGGCCAAGCCGCCGGCGCTGGAACAGCTGCGCCCGCAGATCGTGCAGGAACTGCAGCGCGAGGAAGTGCAGAAGTATCAGCAGGAACTGCTGGCGGGAGCGAAAGTCACGCAGTAAGCCGCGCCCTGCCGCGTTACGAAGGCCGACCCTCGGGTCGGCTTTTTTCTGCGCGTTCGACGCGCGGCGCGATGTGGCGTCAAGGAGCGCAAGAAAGCCCCTTCATGTGACACTTCGTTACGTCGCGCGTCCAACCATCCACTAGAAATGAGGGACACACCCCCGTCTTGTGCTCGAACAGTCCGCGAATACCGACAGTCCTGACATCCCGTCCAGCTGCGCGAGCGAGACACCTACGCCAGGAGGGCACCCATGGTTGTCGTACCGCAGAAGTCGTCCGGATTGCGCCGGGATGCACGCATCATCGGCCTGCTGTTCGCGAGCACCACCAGCATGATCGGCTCGGGCTGGCTGTTCGGAGCGTTTCACGCATCGAGGATCGCCGGGCCCCTGAGCCTGTGGAGCTGGATCGTGGGCGCGGTGATCGTCATGTTCATCGCGCTGTGCTTCGCCGAACTCGCCGCGCTGTTCCCACGCGCCGGAGCGCTGGTTCACATGAGCCATGCGACCCATGGCGATGCGCTCGGCCGCTTGTGGGGCTGGATGCTGTTCCTGGCCTACGTGGCGGTGCCGGCGGTCGAGGCCGAAGCGGTGGTCACCTACGCGAACAACTATCTGCCTTACTTTCTCCAGCCGCAGGGCGCCGGCGTGCTGTCTGTCACCGGTTTCGTCGCCTGCGCGGTGCTGCTGGGCGTGTTCGCCGCGCTCAACCTGATGGCGGTGCGCAAACTGCTGGGAGTGAACTCGACCGTCACGTGGTGGAAGATCGCGGTGCCGCTGGTGACCGCCGCGGCGCTGATCGTGGTCGGCACGCACGTGCACTGGTCGGCCGGCACCTCGGTGTGGAACGTGGACCCGTCCGGCTACAGCTTCGACGGCATCTTCCTGGCCCTGCCCGCGGCCGGCATCGTGTTCAGCTTCCTGGGCTTCCGCACCGCGATCGATCTGGGCGGGGAGACCCGCAACCCTGAGCGGACCATTCCGCTGGCGGTGATCGGCTCGGTGCTGCTGGCCACGGTGGTCTACATCCTGCTCCAACTGGGCTACCTGCTGGCCTTGCATCCCGCGGACGTGGCCAAGGGCTGGGCGCATGTGGCCTTCTCCGGCGATGCGGGCCCCTTCGCGGCGCTGGCCGCCAGCCTGGGCATGGGCTGGCTGGCCACCATCCTGTACATCGACGCCTACGTCTCCCCCGGGGGCACCGGCCTGATGTACGTGACCGGCGGCTCGCGCATCCTGTTCGCGGTGGGCGAACTGGGCGCCGGCCCGCGCTGGCTGACCCGCCTGAACAACGCCCAGGTGCCGCTGCTGTCGGTGCTGGTGATGTGGGTGGTCGGCGTGCTGTTCCTGCTGCCCTTCCCCGCCTGGCAGAAGATGGTGAACTACATCACGTCCGTCACCGTGCTGACCTTCGGGCTGGGCCCCGTCGTGTTGCTCATCCTGCGGGAAAACCAGCCCGATCTCAAGCGCGCGTTCAAGCTGCCCGCGGCCGGCATCATCGCCCCGCTGGCCTTTGTCGCCAGCAACTGGATCGTCTACTGGACGGGCTACCAGACCAACTCCTTCCTGTTCATCCTGATCGCGGTGGGCTTCGCGCTGTACGCCGGCTGGTACCACCTGGTGGCCGGCAGGTCGGCCGGTGAATTCGGCTGGAAGCACATTTCCTGGCTGCTCGCCTGGTTCGGCGGCATGTGGATCCTGTCCGCGCTGGGCGATGTCGGCGGCGGCTACGGCGTGCTGAGCTTCTGGCCCGGCGTGATCCTGGTGGCGATCTGGAGCCTGTTCGTGATCTGGCTGGCCAAGCGCGCGGCGCTGCCGGCCGAGCGAATCGCGCAGGAGATGGTGCGCATCGCGTCGACCCTCTGAACCCACCTGTCGGGGCCGCTCCGCGCGTGGCGCGGGCAGCTGCCCCGCAGGCGGCCGCGACCGGTACAGATGCGACGGAATCCGGGCGATACAGGCGCCCGATTGCGCCTCATGTACCGGCGCGCGTCGCCGGGCACTGGGTCTGACGCGGGGCGTTCGGAGCGGGTACAGTTCGGCCATGCCGCGCCCGCTCTTCCACCCCCGCATCGAACCCCCGCATGTCCCATGAAAGCCTGCTGGCCTTCGCGTTGTTCGCCTTCGCGGCGTCCATCACGCCCGGCCCGAACAATCTGATGCTCCTCGCCTCGGGCGCCCATTTCGGGCTGCGCGCCTCGGTGCCGCACCTGCTGGGGGTGGCCTGCGGCTTCCTGATCCTGGTGGCCTCGGTGGGATTCGGCCTGGCCGAGGCGTTCTCGCGCCTGCCCTGGCTGTACGCGCTGATGCGCTGGGCCGGAGCCGCCTATCTGCTGTACCTGGCCTGGCGCATCGCCACCGCGGCGCCGCCCGACGCCTCGCGCCGCGCCGCAGCGCGCCCGATGAGCTTCCTCGGCGCCGTGGCCTTCCAGTGGGTCAACCCCAAGGCCTGGCTGATGGCGGTGAGCGCCTTCAGCACCTACATCCCGGCGACCAGCGGCGCGCTGGTGCTGCTGGGCGCGATCATGCTGTTCGGCGCCATCAACCTGCCCAGCATCACCGCCTGGGCGATCGGCGGCACCCAGTTGCAGCGGCTGCTGCAGACCCGCAGACGCGTCGTGGCCTTCAACCTGCTGATGGCCGGCCTGCTGGTGGCCTCGCTGCTGCCGATGCTGCGCGCAGCGCACCCCTGAGCGCTCAGGCGCCCGCCGCGCGGGCCGGCGCCTCGGGGCCGCCGGCTTCACCGACCAGTCGGCGCAGGTCGGCCTCGGTCAGGGTCTCGCGGCTCAACAGTTGCGCGGCCCCCTGCTCCAGTTGCCCCCGGCGTTGCTCCAGCAAGGCGCGCGCGCGCTCGAAGGCCGCCCCCACCAGATCGCGCACCGCGCAGTCGATCTCGCGCGCGGTCTGCTCGCTGTAGTTGCGCTGCGGGGGCAACGGCGTGCCCAGCATGCTCTGCGGCGTGTCCTCCAGCGACACCTGACCCAGCGTGTCCACCATGGCGTAGCGCGTGGCCATGCTGCGGGCGATGTCGCTGGCCTTGGCCAGGTCGTCGGCGGCGCCGGTGGACACGACGCCGAACACCAGGGACTCGGCCGCGCGCCCGCCCATGAGCACGGCCATCTTGTTCTCCAGCTCGACTCGGGTCATCAGGTAGCGGTCCTCGATCGGGCGCTGGATGGTGTAGCCCAGCGAGCCGATGCCGCGAGGAATGATCGACACCTTGTGCACCACCTCGCTGCCGGGCAGGCTCATGGCCACCAGCGCATGTCCCATCTCGTGGTGGGCCACCACCTCGCGCTCGTGGGGATTGAGCAGGCGGTTGCGCTTTTCCAGGCCGGCGACGATGCGCTCGACGGCACGCGTGAAATGCTCCGCGGTCACCGCCTTCGCGTCGTCGCGCGTGGCCAGCAACGCCGCCTCGTTGACCAGGTTGGCGAGATCCGCGCCGGAAAAGCCGGGGGTCAGCGCGGCCACCTGCTCCAGGTCCACCGTGGGGTCGAGGCGCACCTTGCGCACGTGCACGCGCAGGATCTGCACCCGCCCGACCTTGTCGGGGCGGTCCACCAGCACCTGGCGGTCGAAGCGCCCGGCCCGCAGCAGCGCCGGATCGAGGATCTCGGGGCGGTTGGTGGCGGCCAGGATGACCAGGCCCGAACTGGGGTCGAAGCCGTCGAGCTCGACCAGCAGCTGATTGAGGGTCTGCTCCTTCTCGTCGTGTCCGCCGCCGCCGAAGCCCCCCGCGCCGCGCGCGCGCCCCAGCGCGTCGAGCTCGTCGATGAAAATGATCGCCGGCGCCTTGCCGCGCGCCTGCTCGAACAGGTCGCGCACGCGGGCGGCCCCCACGCCCACGAACATCTCGACGAACTCCGAGCCGCTGATCGAAAAGAACGGCACCCCGGCCTCCCCGGCCACGGCGCGCGCCAGCAGGGTCTTGCCGGTACCCGGCGGCCCCACCAGCAGCACGCCCTTGGGCGCGCGCGCTCCGAGGCGGCCGAGGCCCTGCGGATCCTTGAGGAACTCCACCACTTCCTGCAGTTCCGCCTTGGCCTCGTCCACGCCGGCCACGTCGGCGTAACTCACGCCCGTGCTGTTCTCCATGTAGACCTTGGCGCGGCTCTTGCCGATGGACAGGAATCCCCCGCCCAGGCCTCCCTGGCGATCTGCGAAGCGCCGCACCATGAAGTACCACACCCCGAAGAAGGCCAGCGCCGGAAACACCCACGACAACAGGTTGGCCAGCCAGGCGTTGCTGGGAAGCTGCTCGTAGCGCACGCCGTAGCGTTGCAACTGCTGCGCAACCTGAGGATCCACGCGCAGCGCCACGAGCTTGGTCGGGCCCTTCGGCGCGGGCTGGCGCAGCGTGCCCGTGATGGTCTGCTCGCCGAGCTGAACCTGGCTGAAGCGGCCTTGCTGCAAGGCGGTCTCGAACTCGCTGTAGGGCACGGTCTGCACCTGCGCGGCGCCCTGCCACAGGCTCTGCAGCCACAGCAGCACCAGCATCGCCACCAGCCAGTAGCCGAAATGGATGCGCGCCTTGGGGTCCAGGCGCGGCAGGCGCATGCGCGGCCGCCCTCCCCGTCCAGGGTCGCCGCGATCCTGCGTCGCATCGGGCCCGCGATCGCTCGGGGAATCCTCGTCAGCCTTGGACATCGCGCATCTCCGGGTGCCTCGCTGATGCCAGCATACCCGGCGCGGTCACGGCGAACCTTGCGTTGACGCATCCCCCATGATCAGCATCCAGGCCGCGCGCAATTGCAGCGGCAGGCCGGCGACGAACATCGCCAGTCCGGCATAGTGCTGGTCCTGCAGCGGGCTCAGGTTCCACAGGCACAGCACGTCCAGATAGGGCATGTACAGCACCCGCGGGCTCCATACCCAGACGGCGGCGACCAGCATCATCGGCAGGCTCGCCAGCCAGCCGACCAGCCCGGCCAGCCAGCGCCGCCGGATGCCGCGGCTGCCGTCGAGCAGTTGCGCCCACATCATCAGGCCGCCGATCAGCAGCAGCACCCCGATGGGTGCGCTGAACACCGCGTTGGCCAGCGCGCTCTCGAACAGGCCGGGCAGGTTCAGCGCCAGGGTCAGCAGCACGAACACCGACACGGCGACCCAGGGATCGATCAGCCAACGCGCCCACCAGCGCTGGTTCGGCTCGCGCCAGGTCGTGCGCGCGCGGACCGGAACCCCCAGCAACAGCAGCGGCGACACGCCCTGCCCGAGCAGCATCAAGGCCGCAGCGTAGGCGCTCATCGATTGCAGCGGATCGTGCAGGCCCCAGGCCGCGGCCAGGGTGCTCGCGCAGCCCGCCGCGAACAGCGCGGCGCGTCCAGCCCCCCAGGAACCCCGCCAGGCCAGCCAGGCGTAGCCGGCGAGAACCGTCAGCACACCCAGCGCCCAGCCGCCCCACGCGCCAGCCCCCCAGGAAGTCGGGGTCATCGCAGCATGGCGCGCAGGTCGCCGCGCAGCAGGCCGTGCGCGGCCAACTGGGCATAGCCGTAGCGGGCGCGCAGATGCCCCCGCGGCCCCACCAGCGTGACCGAGGCGCTGTGGTCGAACCAGTAATCACCGGCACCGCCACGGGCATCGTCCACGCGGCGCCAGCGCACGCCCCATTGCGCGGCGCTGCGCGCGGTCGCCGCGGCATCACCGCGCAGCGCCGTCGCCGCGGGCAGCAAGGCATCCAGGTAGGCGCGCAGCACCTTCGGCGTATCGCGCGCCGGGTCCAGCGTGACGAACACCACCTGGACCCTGCCCGCCTGCGGGCCCAGGCCGTCCAGCACGCGAGCCAGTCGCACGAGGGTCAGCGGGCACACGTCGGGGCAATGGGTGTAGCCGAAGAACACCAGCACGGCGTCGCCGCGCCGGGCGCCCCAGGCGAAGGCACGGCCATGGGTGTCGCGCAGGCCCTGGAAGGCTGGCGCGGGGCGCCCATCGAGCATGTGTCCGTGCAGCGCGGGGCCGCGCCCACCATCGCGTCCCCAGGCCCACAGCAGCAAGCCGATCAGTCCGCAGACCGTCAGCGCCCGCAGCGCCGAGCCCCGCCAGCCCCCGCCGGAGCAGGCCCGGCGCGCGGGAAGATCACCAGATGTGGAAGCCGACGGCATGGATGGGATGCGTGAGCATCGGCCACAGGGTCGGGATGTACACCGCCAGCGTGATGACCAGGGTGACCGCGGTCCACAGGCCCAGCGGCTCGGCGATGCGCGCCATCACCGAGTGCTCGGGTCCGGTGATCACCTGGGCGAAGGGGATCTGGCGCATCGCCTGCTCGTCGCGGCGCCCGAACAGGGTGCCGAAGAAGCACACGAAAAAGGCGATGGCCCCGAGCCCGGCGATCGCGCCGCCGATGCCCACCACCTCCAGCGCGCCGTGCACGGCGCCGTACAGGCGCATGTACTGGGCGTGCGGCAGCGCCGAGATCCAGGCGCGGCGCGGCACGCCGTCCAAGCCCGCCCAGTGCCCGGCGAAGCCCCACACCATCAGCCCGACGAACCACAGCCACACGGAAGCCAGCGCCAGGCGCGGTGCGAACAGGCGTCGGCCGGTCAGGTGCGGCAGCAGCCAGAAACTCACGCCCATGAACACCAGCGTGGTCATCGTGCCCACAGTCAGGTGGAAGTGCGCGGGAATCCACAGGGTGTTGTGCACCACGTTGTCGAGCTGCCAGCTGGCGTTGACGATGCCGCCGGCGCCGCCGAAGATGAAACTCACCAGGGCCAGCACCTGCGCCGCCACCGATGGGTCGCGCCAGGGCAGCGCGGTCCACCAGCCCATCAGGCCCTTGCCGCCGCGCCTGCGTCCGGCGTACTCCAGGCTCAGCGCCACCGTGAAGGCGGTGATCAGGCTGGGGATCGCGACAGACAGGGTCAGCGCGGTGACCACTCCCTTGATCACCGGCGCGATGCCCGGATCGGTGTACTGGTGGTGGGTCCCCACGGGTACCGAGAACACCATCAGCAGCAGAAAGGCCAGGCGCGCCAGCGGATCCGACACCAGCTTGCCGCCGGCCTGGCGCGGGAGCAGCGCGTAGATCGAGATGTAGCCCGGCATCAGCCAGTAGTACACGATCGGGTGCCCGGTCCACCAGAACAGGGTCCGCGCCAGCAGCGGGTCGATGGTGGAGGTCAGGCCCAGCGACCAGGGGTCGAGCAGGAACACCGCCTCGCTGGCCGCGCCCAGCGCGGCCAGCAGCCACATGAGCAGGATGCTGGCGCTCATGAAGGTCACCAGCGGCGTGACCTGCCCCGGGTTCGCGCGCTTCCAGCGCGCGCGCAGGTCGAGCACCACGATCAGCGGCAGCAGGCTGGCCACCACCACCAGCGTGATGCCGAGATAGAAGTACGGGCTTCCCTGCAGCGGCGGATAGAAGGTGTAGAGCACGCTCGACGAGTTGTCGAACATGGCGTAGGCCGCCATCAGCGTGCCCAGCAACATGAGCCCGTAGGTGAACCAGCCCAGCGCCAGGTTCGGACGCAGCTTGAGTTCGCGCGCCGGCAGGTAGATCAGCCAGCCGGAGATGGTGAAAAAGGTGAACACGAAGGCGTTGAGCACTCCGTGCAGGGTCAGGCCCTGGTAATAGGTCTTGAGGAAGGGCGCCAGGTAGGGATAGAGATCGATGCCCGCGTAGTTGGCCCCCTGCAGCACGCCGATGGAAATCCCCACCAGCAAGGCGCAGAAACCGGTGATCCAGAAGGCCAGCAGCAGGCGCTTGGCCGCCACCACGTCCTCGGATACGGCGAGCGCGTCGCTGCGCGCGGCGCCTTGGGTCATGACGGCGCTCATGCCTGGGCCCTCCCGGTGATGACGATCTTGCCGATCATCGCCTGGTGCCCCGCCCCGCAGTACTCGTTGCAGATGATGTAGTAGGTGCCGGGCTTGTCGAAGGTGTAGCTGACGTGGCCGACGACGCCGGGAATGGCCGTCAGGTTGATGCTGGTGCCCTGGATCTCGAAGCCGTGCAACACGTCGCCGCTGGTGACGTAGAAGGTCACGTGGGCGCCGGCCGGCAGGGTCAGCGGTGTACCGGTGCCGGGGGTCCAGGACCAGATGCGTCCCATCTCGTACACGTTGTAGGAGTTCGGGCCCGTCTGCTTCACCCCGCTGCCCTGGAAGTCGGCCAGGGTGGCGGGCGTGTTGGGATCGGCATAGATGTGCGCGGTCTTGGCCACCACGCCGTAGTCATGCACCACCAGGTAGACCGCGGCGATGAACAAGACGGCGATCATGACCACGGAAATGAAAACCCAGGCGCGCTCGTGGCGCTGCGCGGCCTGGTGGAAGCGGTGCTCGAAGGCGTCCGTCGTTGTCGAACTCATTGCGGCTCCTCAGGCGTGCGCGGAAAAGAACACCGCGATCATCACCCACAGCGCGACGACCACGACGAACAACGCGCCGACGATCACCCACGCGCCCATGGGGCGGGCGAATTTCAGGTCGGGTGTCGGCCAATCGGCCTCGGCCAGCGCTGGCGCGCCCTCGCGCGCGCCGGGCAGCGCGAGCGGCTGATAAGGGTGCTCTACGGACATGAACAAGGCTCCTTGCTGGAATGCGCGCCGGAAACGGCGCCAGAGCAAAGCCTAGGCACGAGCGGAGATCTTTCGATTGAGCCAAGTCATACGGCACGACGAAGCTTTGGATATAAATGCGTCGGAGTGTTTCAAGCGTAAGCAAGCCATTCCGAGCAGCAATCCGGCGCATTTCACGATTTGCTTGGTGAAACTCTGCAATGCGTCGAATCCGCGGGATTCCCGACAAGGCGCGCCAGATTCGCCTCGCGCAAACCGCGGCCCGCCCGAGCGACCGCGCGCCCGATGGGTTCAGAACGGCGTCGGATGCCCGATGGCCCGCGAGCCCAGCCACAGCAGCCCGATCAGCAGCGGTTGGTGCAGCAGGTAGATGCTCAGCGGCCAGCGCCCCAGCCAGGCCAGTGGCGCCACGCGCGGCAAGACGCGCAGTGGACGCAGGTCCACGCGCCGCAGCAACGCGCCCAGGCCGGCGCCGGCCCAGAACACGCCCAGCCACGGCAGCAGCGGCACGTAGTCCTCGGTGACGGGCTTGCGCGTGATCAATCCGGTCCAGTTCCACAGCGGCGGGTTGAAACGCGCGGATGCCAGCACATGCGGCGCCGCGATGACCAGCGGCGCCAGCACCAGCACCCAGGCGCCCAGGCGCCTGCCCAGCACCCGGTGCACCAGGAGCATCGCCGCCACCCCCTGCAGGATGCCGAAGTAGATGAAACTCTGCGGGAACACCAGCCAGCTGCCCACAACCACCAGCAGGCCGGCGCCGAAGATCTGCGCCCAGCGCTTCCAGAACGCGGCTTCGCTGCGCGCGCGCGCGTCGCCCACCGCCTGGCTCAGCCCCGAGCTGAGCAGGAACAGGCTGACGATGCACACGCGTTGCCACAACCACAGCGGGTCGGTGTAGAAGTCGGTGTGGATGTAGCCGAACCAATTCAGGTCGAAGCTGAAATGAAAGGCCATCATCCACACGATGGCCAGCCCGCGCAGGCTGTCCAGCCCGCCCAGGCGGCTCGCGCCCCCCAGCGGATTGCGGGCACCGGTCTCAGGCACACCAGGCTCGCGCGTTGCGGAACATGCGGGTCCACGGCGAGGCGTCGCCCCATTCGCGCGGCGCCCAGCTGAACTGCAACCCGCGGTGCACTCGCTCCGGGTGGGGCATCAGCGCGGTGAAGCGTCCGTCCGCGGTGGTCACTCCGGTCAGTCCGCCCGCGCTTCCGTTGGGATTGAGCGGATAGGCCTCGGTGGGGCGTCCGTGACCGTCGACGAAACGCAGCGCCGCGTCGACCCCCGCCGCGTCGCCCTGTTGCGAGAAGTCCGCATAGCCCTCGCCGTGCGCCACCACGATGGGCATGCGGCTGCCGGCCATGCCGCTGAAGAACAGCGACGGCGACGGCAACACCTCGACCATCGCCAGGCGCGCCTCGTACTGCTCGGAGCGATTGCGGGTGAAGCGCGGCCAGGCCTGCGCGCCGGGGATCATCGGCGCCAGCGCGGCCAGCATCTGGCAGCCGTTGCACACGCCCAGCGCGAAGGTATCGCTGCGCCCGAAGAATTCCGCGAAGCCCTGCTCCAGCGCCGGGTTGAACCGGATGGTGCGCGCCCAGCCCTCGCCGGCGCCGAGCACGTCGCCGTAGCTGAATCCGCCGCAAGCCACCAGGCCGCGGAAAGCCCGCAGGTCCACGCGCCCGGCGATGAGGTCGCTCATGTGCACGTCGTGCGTGGCGAAACCGGCTCGGTCCATGGCCCAGGCCATCTCGCGCTGCGAGTTCACGCCCTGTTCGCGCAGGATCGCCACGCGCGGACGCGCCCCGGAGGCCACGAAAGGCGCAGCCACGTCTTCGGCCATGTCGAAGCGCAGCTCGGCATGCAGCCCGGGGTCGTCCCCGCAGGCCAGCGCATGCTCCGAGTCGGCGCACTCCGGGTTGTCGCGCAGGCTCGCGATGGCGTGCGAGACGTGGTCCCATTCGCGCATCAGCTCGGCGCGCGGCACCTGAAGCATGCGTCGGGAGTCGCGCCAGACCTCCAGCGTATCGCCGGGGCCCACCTGCCCGACCACGTGGCTGCAGGCCGACAGCCCATGCTCGCGCAGGATGCGCATCGCCTGGTCGCGCTGCTCCAGCCGAAGCTGCAGCACCACGCCGGGTTCCTCGTTGAACAACACGCGCAGGCCCAGGTCGTTGCGCCGCTCGGCGACCTGCTGCGCCCAGTTCTTCGCATCGCCCTCGTCCGGCAGCGCCTCCGCGGCGGCGATGGGCATGTCCAGGTTCAGGGCCAGGCCCGCCCGCCCGGCGAAGGCCATTTCGCACACGGCCGCCCACAGTCCGCCGTCGCTGCGGTCGTGGTAGGCCAGCACCAGGTCCTGCCGGCGCAGTTCGGCCAGCGCCGCGCACAGGCGCTGCAGGTCCTCGGCGTCGTCCAGGTCGGGCACCGGCTGCACCGCCTGGCCCAGGGCCTGCGCCAGGATGCTGCCGCCCATGCGCTGGCGGCCGTGGCCGAGGTCCACCAGCAACAGCACGGTGGCGCCCTGGTCCAGGCGCAGTTGCGGGGTCCAGGCTGCGCGCACGTCGTCCAGCACCGCGAAGGCCGACACCAGCAGCGACACCGGCGAACTCACCGAGCGCTCACCGCCGTCGGCCTGCCAGCGCGTGTGCATGGACAGCGAGTCCTTGCCCACCGGCACCGCGATGCCCAGGCGCGGGCACAGTTCCATCGCCACCGCGCGCACGGTCTCGTACAACGCGGCGTCCTGGCCCGGCTGGCCGCAGGCGGCCATCCAGTTGCACGACAGCTTGACCTGGCCCAGCGAGGGCAGCGGCGCGGCCAGCAGATTGGTCAGCGCCTCGGCCACGGCCATGCGCCCGCTGGCTGCCGCGTCGGCCACGGCCAGCGGCGTGCGCTCGCCCATGGCCATGGCCTCGCCGCGCGTGCCGGCGTAATCGGCCAGGGTGATGGCGCAATCGGCCACCGGCACCTGCCACGGCCCGACCATCGGGTCGCGGTGCGAGAGCCCGCCCACGGTGCGGTCGCCGATGCTGATCAGGAAACGCTTGCTGGCCACGCTGGGATGGCGCAGCACGGTGCGCGCCGCCCATTCGAGCTCCACCCCGGTGAGGTCGATGTCCGGCAGGCGCAGCGCCTGGCTGCGCACGTCGCGCACCATGCGCGGCGGCTTGCCCAGCAGCACCGACATGGGCATGTCCACCGGCGCCTGCCCGAGCAGGCGGTCGGCCATGCGCAGCAGCGCGTCGTCCTGCGCGCGCCCGAGCACCGCGAAGGGGCAGCGCTCGCGCGCGCACAGCGCGGCGAATTCGTCCAGCGCCTCGGGAGCGATCGCCAGCACGTAGCGTTCCTGGCTTTCGTTGCACCAGATCTCGCGCGGGCTCAGGCCACTTTCCTCGACGGGCACGTCGC
Organism: Pseudomonadota bacterium; assembly: GCA_021830925.1. Lineage (GTDB taxonomy): Bacteria > Pseudomonadota > Gammaproteobacteria > Burkholderiales > Burkholderiaceae_C > Thiomonas_A. Next base: position 24,664 of record JAKBNS010000031.1, read on the forward strand.
GCAATTCCAGGCTGGCGCCCAGACCCGCACCGTCGACCAGTTCGGGCAGCGCGTTGGAAAGCCCGCCCGCGCCCACGTCGTGAATGGCCAGGATCGGGTTGGCCGCGCCGAGGCCGCGGCAGGCCTCGATGACCTCCTGCGCGCGACGTTGCATCTCGGGGTTGCCGCGCTGCACCGAATCGAAGTCCAGGTGTTCGGCATTGGTGCCGGTGGCCAGGCTGGAAGCCGCGCCGCCGCCCACGCCGATGCGCATGCCCGGGCCGCCCAGCTGCAGCAGCAGCGTGCCGGGCGGGAACTCGACCTTGTGGGTGTGCGCGTCGGCGATCTCGCCCACGCCCCCGGCGAGCATGATGGGCTTGTGGTAGCCCCAGCGGCGCTCGCCCGCGGCCTGTTCGAACACGCGGAACACGCCGCACAGGTTCGGGCGCCCGAACTCGTTGTTGAAGGCTGCCGCGCCGATCGGCCCGTCCACCATGATCTGCAGCGCGCTGGCCAGGTGCCCGGGGCGACCCACGTCCTCGCCCTCCCAGGGCTCGGGGCGCGCGGGATCCAGGCGCAGGCTGGACACATGGAACCCGCTCAGGCCGGCCTTCGGGCGACCGCCGCGGCCGGTGGCGCCCTCGTCACGGATTTCCCCGCCCGCGCCGGTGGCCGCGCCCGGGAACGGGGAGATCGCGGTCGGGTGGTTGTGGGTCTCCACCTTCATCAGCGTGTGCACCAGCGCCGGCTCGGCCGCGTAGAGGTGGTCGGCGCCCTGGGGTTGCCAGCGCTGCACCGTGCCGCCTTGCATGACCGCGGCGTTGTCCGAATAGGCCACCACCGTGCCCTGCGGGTTCGCGGCGTGGGTGTTGCGGATCATGCCGAACAGGGTGTGTTCCTGCTCGCGCCCGTCGATGATGAAGCGGGCGTTGAAGATCTTGTGCCGGCAGTGCTCGCTGTTGGCCTGCGCGAACATCAGCAATTCGACGTCGGTGGGGTTGCGTCCGAGCTGGCCGGCGAAGGCCTGCGCCAGGTAGTCGATCTCGTCGTCCGACAGCGCCAGGCCCTGCTCGACGTTGGCGCGCGCCAGCGCCTCGCGGCCCTGGCCCAGCACATCCACGCTGCGCAGCGGCTGCGGCGGCAGGTCGTCGAACAGGCGGTGCGCCTCGGCGCGCGACAGCACGACACTCTCGGTCATGCGGTCGTGCAGCGCGCGCGCCAGCAGCAGCAATGCGTCCGTCCCCGGGACCGGCGCGCGGCGCGCCAGCTCGAAGCGGAATTCCACCGCGCGCTCGATGCGCCGCACCTCGGCGCCGCAGTGGCGCGCGATCTCGGTAGCCTTGCTGGCCCAGGGGGAGATGGTGCCCAGGCGCGGCAGCACCAGCACGGCCGGGCCGTCCTGCGGGCCGGTGTAGGGCGTGCCGTAGCGCAGCAACTCGCCCAGGCGGGCGCGCAAGGCCTGGTCGACCGCGGCGTCGGTGGCCACGAAATGCACCAGGCGCGCGTGCAGCCCGGCGATGCCTGCGGCTTCGGCCGGGCAGGATTCGCGCAGAGTCTGCAGCAGCGCGCGCAGGCGGAACGCCGACAATGCGACGCCGCCTTCGAATTCGACGATCGGGGGACGCTCGCCGCCCGAGAGGGGGGCCTTGGAGTCGGCGGCAGCGGCGGACGCGGGGAAAGGGAAGGAAGCGGTGGAGGCGGTGGGTGTGGACAAGGCGGGAACTCGCGTAGCGGCGGATCGGCAGCGCCGCCGCGCCTCGACGCGGGGCAAGGTCATTGTAGGCGGGCCGTGTTCGCGCGCGCGAGCGCGTGGGCGCCGGCCGGTGAGATAATGCGAAACATGAGTATTTCCATCAAGACCGAGCAGGACCTCGTCGAGTTGCGCGTCGCGGCGCGCCTGGGGGCCGAATTGCTCGACTACCTCACGCCCTTCGTCCAGCCCGGCATCACGACGAAGGAGATCGACCGCCTGGCGCACGAATACACGGTGAAGGTGCAGGGAGGCATTCCCGCTCCGCTGAACTACGCCCCGCCCGGCTACACGCCCTACCCGGCGTCGATCTGCACCTCGGTCAACCACGTGGTCTGCCACGGCATCCCGAACGATCGTGCGCTCAAGGACGGTGACATCGTGAACATCGACGTCACGGTGATCAAGAACGGCTGGCACGGCGACACCAGCCGCATGTTTCTGATCGGCAAGGTACCGACGCACGTCGAGCGCCTGTGCCGCATCACCTACGAGGCGATGTGGCACGGCATCCAGCAGGTGCGCCCGGGCGCCCACCTGGGCGACATCGGGCACGCCATCCAGACCTTCGCCGAGGCGGCCGGCTACAGCGTGGTGCGGGAATTCTGCGGCCACGGCATCGGGCGCAAGTTCCATGAGGACCCGCAGGTGCTGCACTACGGCAGGCCCGGCACGCTGGAGGAACTGCGCCCCGGCATGGTGTTCACCATCGAACCGATGATCAATGCCGGGCGCCGCGAGATCCGCGAAATGCCCGACGGCTGGACCATCGTCACCAAGGACCGCTCGCTGTCGGCGCAGTGGGAACACATGGTGCTGGTCACCCCCACCGGCTACGAGGTCCTGACGGTATCGGCCGGCACGCCGGCACCGCCCGCCTTCGTCGGCGCCGCGCAGGCGGCCTGAGCCGCGGTGAGCCAGGCCGCGACCACCCTCGAACCGCCCGCCTCGCCGGGCCTGCCCGGCGAGGCCGCGCGCATTCGTGGCGCCTGGCGCGCCGCGCGCCAGCACTGCATCGACGACTTCCGCGCCCATCCCGGCCGCCTGGCCCAGCTGCTGCGCGGCCTGTGCCGCGGCGCCGAAGCGGCGCTGCGCGAGGTATGGGCGCTGGCGCGCATGCCCGAGACGGCCGCGTTGCTGGCGGTGGGCGGCTTCGGTCGCGGCGAACTGTTTCCCGGCTCCGACATCGACGTGCTGGTGCTGTTGCCCGACGCGCCCGACGCGGCGGTGCAGGCCGCCGCGGAGCGCTTCGTCGCGGCCTGCTGGGACGCTGGGCTGGAAATCGGCCCAAGCGTGCGCACCGTGCAGGCCTGCGTGGAAGAGTCGGCCGACGACCTGACGGTGCAGACCTCGCTGCTGGAGGCGCGCCCGCTGTGCGGCAACGCCGCGCTGGCGCGACGCCTGCGCAGCGCGTGGAGCGTCGAACTGGATCCGCGCGCATTCTTCCAGGCCAAGCTGCTGGAGATGCGCCAGCGCCACGCCAAGTTCGAGAACACGCCCTACGCGCTCGAGCCCAATTGCAAGGAAAGCCCCGGTGGGCTGCGCGACCTGCAGATCCTGCTGTGGGTGGCGCGCGCGGCCGGCCTGGGCAGCAACTGGTCGCAACTGCTGCGCAGCGGAGTGCTCAGCCGCTACGAGGCGCGCAAGATCCAGGCCAACGAGCGCGTGCTCAAGCGCATCCGCGCCCACCTGCATCTGGCCGCGGGCCGGCGCGAGGACCGGCTGGTGTTCGACCTGCAGACCGCCGTGGCGGCCTCGCTGGGCCTGAGCCCCGAGCCCACCAAGCGCGCCGGCGAGGTGCTGATGCAGCAGTACTACTGGGCCGCCAAGGCGGTGGAGCAGCTCAACCAGATCGTGCTGCTGACCATCGAGGGACGCCTGTGGCCGGAACTCGCCGAACAGACCGGGCGCCCGATCACCGGCATCGACGGCGTGGTCGACGGCATGTTCCTGGACAAGGACGGCCGGCTCGAGCCTGCCGACCCGTCGCTGTACGAACGCGATCCGCCGGCCATCCTCGAGACCTTCGTGGCCTTCACCCTGGCCCCGGGCATTCGCGGCCTGACCGCGCCGACGCTGCGCGCGCTCTACCACGCGCGCGAAAGCATGAATGCTGGCTTCCGCGCCGATCCGCGCAGCCGCGCGGCCTTCATGCGCATCCTGCGCTCGCCCAGCGGCATCACCCATGCGCTGCGCCTGATGAACCGCACCAGCGTGCTGGGGCGCTACCTGCCCGCGTTCCGGCGCATCGTCGGACGCATGCAGCACGACCTGTTCCACGTCTACACGGTGGACCAGCACACCTTGATGGTGGTGCGCAACGTGCGCCGGTTCTTCATCCTGGAGCACGCGCACGAATACCCCTTCTGCGCCCAGCTCGCCGCCAGCCTCGAGAAGCCCTGGCGCCTGGTGCTGGCCGCGCTGTTCCACGACATCGCCAAGGGGCGCGGCGGGGACCACTCCGTGCTCGGCGCGCAGGAACTGCGCTCCTTCGCGCGCGCGCACGGGATGGATCGCGAGGACACCGAATTCGTCGCCCAGCTGGTCGCGCATCACCTGACCATGTCGCGCGTGGCGCAGAAGGAAGACCTCAGCGACCCCGACGTGGTGCTGCGTTTCGCCTCGCAGGTGGGCAGCGCGCCGCTGCTCACCGCGCTGTACCTGTTGACCGTGGCCGACATCCGCGGCACCAGCCCGAAGGTCTGGAACGGCTGGAAGGCCAAGCTGCTGGAAGACCTGTACCGCACCACGCTGCGCGTGCTGGGCGGCCAGGCGCCGAACCCGCAGGCCGAGATCGAGCAGCGCCGGGCAGAGGCGCGGCGCCTGCTGAACCTGTACGGACTGGACGAGCACGCCTCGGCGCAGCTTTGGGACACGCTGGACTCGAGCTATTTCCAGCGCCACGACCCGGCCGACGTGGCCTGGCACACGCGCGAGCTGCTGCGCCGCGGCGCCGGCGACGGCAGCGTCGTCAGCTGCCGCCTGGCGCCCCACGGCGAGGGACTGCAGGTGCTGGTGTACTGGGCCGATCAGCCCGATCTGTTCGCGCGCATCTGCGGGTTTTTCGACAGCCACAACTTCAGCATTCTCGACGCCAAGGTGCACACCACGCGGGCCGGGCGCGCGCTGGACAGCTTCGTGGTGGTCGAGCCCTCGCTGGCGCAGCGCTACCGCCACCTGATCTCGCTGGTGGAAGTCGAACTGGCGCGCACCCTGACCGAGCGCGGCCCGCTGCCGGAACCGGTGCGCGGGCGCGTGTCGCGCCGGGTGCGCAACTTCCCGGTCCAGCCGCGCGTGGACCTGCGCGCCGACGAGCGCCGCAACCACTGGATCCTCAGCGTGCGCGCGAGCGACCGCACCGGGCTGCTGTACGCGGTCGCGCGGGTGCTCGCGGCGCGCGCCATCAGCGTGCAACTGGCCAAGGTCAGCACCCTGGGCGAGCGCGTGGAGGACACCTTCCTGCTGCAGGGCGAAGGCCTGGGCAGCGAGCGCACGCAGATCGAGCTGGAAAGCGAACTGCTGGCGGAACTGGCGCCTCAGTAGCCGGGGCGCGGCCTGCCGGCGCGGTCAGGTCTGCTCGCCGGAAACGTCGTCCGGACCCTCGGATGCCGGCGCATCCAGGCCGGCCCGCCGGAGCCGGGCCTCCAGACGGTCGATGCGTTCGAGCAGGTCCAGCGCCAGCGCGGCCCCCTCCAGATTCACGCCCAGATCGCGTTGCAGCCGGCGCACCCGCCGCGCGACGAACAGGGCCTGCCCGGCGAACAGCATCTGAGCCTGTTCGTCGCCGCTCGTCCGCAGGATCGAGGCCTGCACCAACTCCAGCACCCAGGCCTCGGATTCGCCGCAGGCGCGCGCGATGTCGGCGGCGCGCAGCAGCACGCCGTCGTCCATGGCCAGGCAATCGACAAGGGGCGCTTGCATCGCATCGGCCCTCGGGTTCAGGCTCCCGTGGGGGAGCGGGGATTGAAGGAAAGCTCCTCGGCCATGCGGCGCCAGGCCTGCGCGACCTTGGGGTCGTCGGCCGGCGGCAGCACCACGCGAAGCTCGACAAAAAGATCTCCGGGCGGCTTTCCGGGCAGCCCGCGCCCCTTCAGACGGAGCTTGCGCCCGGACTGGGAACCCGGCGGAATCTGCAATTCGACCTTGGCGCCGGGCACCGCGACCTGCAGTTTGCTGCCCAGCGCCGCCTCCCAGGGGGCCAGCGGGAGGTCCATGTACAGATCGCGCCCGACCACGCGCCACGCGGGGTGGGGGCGAAAGCGGATCTCCAGGTACAGATCGCCGCGCGCGCCCCTGGGACCCGGGGCCCCCTGCCCGGCCAGGCGCAGGCGCTGCCCTTCGCGCACCCCGGGGGGAATGCGCACGCGAAGGCTGCGCTCGGCCAGCCGCACGCGTCCCGAGGCGTCGGTCTGCGGGCTGCGCAGCGTGAAGGTCCGCTCGGCGCCGCCGAAGGCGTCCTCGAGGTCGATGTCCACGCGTGCGTGGTGGTCGCCAGTCATGCCCGCGTGGCCTCCGCCGCGCCGCGCGGCGCCGAACAGGGATTCGAAGAACTCGCTGAACGCCGCCTCGTCGTGCGCATCGTCGTGCGCGTCGTCGCCGCCGCTGAACTCGAAGCCGCTGCCGAAATCAGGCGGCGGACGAAACTCCTGGCCGTCGCGCCAGCGCGATCCGAGGCGGTCGTAGGCGGCGCGCTTTTCCGCGTCGCCCAGCACCTCGTAGGCCTCGCCGATTTCCTTGAATCGCTCCTCGGCCTGAGGCTCCTTGCTGACGTCCGGGTGATATTTGCGCGCCAGCTTGCGGTAGGCGCGCTTGATCTCGTCCGCGCCGGCATCGCGGGGCACGCCCAGTAGCTCGTAGTAGTCCTTGAACTGCATCGGGATGGCCGCAGGGGCATTCGGAAAATTCGAGCATAGCGGCTGGCGCCGGCGCGCGCGATGACCTGCGGCAACTCCGTCGCGCCGCGGCGGATCGTCTCCTCCGGCACGCGGCGACCGGCGCTCAATCCCGGCGCGCGCCGCGCCCCCGCGGGTAGTGGATCAGGTCCAGGAACACCACGGCGGCCTCGGTGACATTGCGGTACCCGTGCTCCCGGTCCCCGGCCAGGCGCAGGCCCTCGCCCTCGCCGAGGCGCGCCCAGGCGCCGTCGCTGAGCACCTCCAGGCTGCCGCGCTGCACCACGACATGCTCCACCACCCCGGCCACGTGCGGCTCCGACACGCGCTCGTAGCCCGGCAGCAGAGTCAGTTCGAACACCTCGAAGCCCAGGTCCGGATCGAAGGGAAAGAGCGGCGCCACCAGCATCGCGTCGCTGGCCGGACGCGCGCGCACGCGCCCCGGATCGCGCACCTCGGCCGTGGCCGCCGCCGGAGGCGGCAGCAAGTCGCTGAGGGCGCAGCCGAAACCCCCGGCGATGCGCCACAGCAACGCCACCGTCGGGCTGGACTCCGCGCGCTCGATCTGCCCCAGCATGGCCTTGCTGACACCGCATACCTCGGCCGCGCGCTGCAGGCTCCAGCCGCGTTCGGTGCGCAACGCGCGCAGGTGCCCGGAGAGTTGTCGCGTGATGTCCGCGCCGGCTTCGCCCGCGCCGGGCGCCGGCGACTCGGAGTCCCTCTTGTGCGTTATAGCGTCCATCGGTTAGGCTGAGGTCTTCGTGCGTTATCGCGCACGACGTCAGCTTAGCAGCCTGCCGCCTCCCGCCACCCGTCCACGATGACCCAGCCCCCCCCTCCCACCTCACGCGCCGTCGCGCGCTGGCTGCAGCCCTCGCACGTGTCTGCGGGATTCGTCACGGTGCTGGTGGGCTACACCAGTTCGGCGGCCATCGTGTTCGAGGCGGCACGCGCCGCCGGCGCCGGCCCCGCGGAAATCGCTTCCTGGCTGTGGGCGCTGGGACTGGGCATGGG
>JAKBNS010000260.1 GCA_021830925.1 Pseudomonadota bacterium
CTACCACAAGCTCCTCGCGCTGGCCGACTGCGTGGTGAACATCGCGCCGGACCTGAAATCCAAGCTCGACATCGTGGGCAATGCGCTGGACCTGCTGCGTCGCATCGGCGTGCAGCGCCCCGCCGCCGCCGTCGTGGCCGCGGTGGAGACCGTGAACCCGGCCATCGCCGCCACGCTGGACGCGCAGGAACTGGTTCGCCAGGGTCGCGAGGGTCGCTGGGGCGACGCCGGCATCGAGGGCCCGCTGGGCTTCGACAACGCCTTTTCGGCCCAGGCGGCACGCACCAAGCACATCGAATCCGGCCACGCCGGCGACTTCGACCTCATGGTGGTGCCCGATCTCAACGCCGGCAACATGCTCTACAAGAGCTTCGTCTACGTCGGCGGCGGCGAATGCGCCGGCCTCGTGCTGGGCGCACGCGTGCCCATCGTGCTGACCTCGCGCGCGGACTCCCTCACCGCGCGCGTGGCCTCGGTCGCGCTGGCGGCCATCGCCACCCGCGCCGAAGCCACCGCCTCCTGAGCAGCGCCGCGCCCGGCATGTGCCGGGCGCAAAAAAGGGCCTCGTGCGCAAGCGCGACGAGGCCCGGAAAACCACGAAGATTCATGGCTGGCCGGCGGGCCGCCGCGCACGGCGGCCCGTCCGTCAGCCATGCGGACTGGAGGCGGTACCGGCGATCGCAGGGCGGCGTGCGCGCCGGCGCAGCCAGTGCAGCAGTTCGCGCGTGACGGGGTAGAACACCGCGAAGGCGGACATCGCCAGCATGGTCCCGCTGAGCGGCTCGGTGAACGCCGCCGTCCAGTTGCCGTGGTGCACGACCATGCTGCGCATGAAGTTGGTCTCGCCGATCGGTCCGAGAATCGCCCCCAGCACCATGGGCGAGATCGGGAACCTGTACTTCTCGAACAGGTAGCCCAGCACGCCGAAGATCAGGATCATCCAGACGTCCGACATGGAGTTGCGGTCGGCGTAGGCGCCGACCAGGCAGAACAGCACCACGATGGCGTTGAGCAGGTACTGCGGGATCAGCAGTACGCGCACCACCAGACGGATCCAGAAAAAGCCGATCAGGCACATGCCGATCACCGCCACGAACATCGAGGCCAGGATGGTGTAGACCGTCACCCGCGATGCCGGATCCGACAGCAGCATGGGCCCGGGCTGCACCCCGTGCAACAGGAAGGCGGCCAGGATCACCGCGGTGGCCGCGCTGCCCGGAATGCCCAGCGTGAGCATGGGGATCAGGTGTCCGGCCACCGACGCCGTGGAGCCGATCTGCGGCGCCACGATGCCGCTGGGATGGCCGGTGCCGAGCTTGGCGCGCTCGCGTCCGTACTGCTTTTCCACGCCGTAGCAGATGAAGGAGGTGATGGTCGCGCCGGCCCCCGGAACCACGCCGAGCAGGGTGCCCAGGACACTGCTGCGCAGGATCGCGCCGCGCACGCCCCAGATCTCCCGCAGGCGCGGGAAGCTGGTCTGCACCTTGAGCTTGGCGCCGGCCGGCGAGCCCTTGATGGCCAGGCCCTGACCGATGCGCTTGAACACCTCGCCCAGGCCGTACATGCCCACCAGCACGGCGACCAGTTGCACGCCGTCGCCAAGGATGGGCACGCCGAAGGTATAGCGGCTGACGCCGTAGATGCTGTCGACGCCGATGCAGGCCACGAGCAGGCCCAGGCACAGGCTGACGAAGGCCTTGACCAGGGACTTTCCGGCCAGCGACACCACGGTGGTCAGCCCGAACACGATGGCGGCGAAGTAGTCCTCGGAATTGAACTTCAGCGCCACGTCGGTGAGCGGCTGGGTCAGCGCGACCATCACCGCGGAGGACACCAGGCCGCCGATCAGCGCGGCCACCAGGGCCCAGCCCAAGGGCTTGGCCGCGCCTTCGCGCTGGCCCATCGTGTAGCCGTCCCACAGCAGGGGAACGTCGTTGGGTTCGCCGGGTATGCGGTACAGGATGGTGGTGAAGCAGCCACCGTAGGTGCCCGAGAAATAGATCGAGGTCAGCAGGATCACCGCCGGCTCGATCTGCATCTTGTAGGTGAAGGGCAGCGCCAGGATCACCCCCATGACGAAACCCAGACCCGGCATGATGGACACCAGCATGCCCACCAGAATGCCCACGACCAGCATCAGCAGATCATAGGGCTGGAACACGTGCATCAGCCCGATGGCCAGATCGTGCAGAACGTTCATCAGTGGATCCCCAGCAGCTTGAACACCAGCAGCGAGACCTGCATGAAAGGCCCGACGCCGAGCGGCAGCGACACGTATACGACCTTCATGAAAATCAGCGTGAAAACCCCCGCGAGCGCCAGCGCCGTCCAAGGCAGCCAGGCCCAGCGCCGCATGCCGCCGATGAGCAGCAAGGCGCCCGCGAACAGCACGGTGGCGATGAAAAAGCCCAGGTAGGGCATCGAGGCCACGTACACCCCCGTGGCCGCCACGCCGATCCACACCAGGTAGGGGTGGGTCTCGGGCGGCGAGACCAGCGCCTCGTCGACGGGCTCGACCTCCTGCGCCTCACCCGAGGCGAAGGCCGCGCCCACCAGTCCGATCAGCGATACCGCGGCCAGCAGCACGCAGATCATCTTGGGCCACAGGTCCGGCCCCGGCATGCGCGAGCTGGTGAGAATCGGGAACCGGTCGGCCTGCATGTACAGGAACACGGCCAGCGCGAGCGTGATCAGGTACGGGATCACGCGCTTGAGCATGCTGGTGGACATCGCCTCTCCCTGGCAATCGATCCGGCGCCGGCGTCGCGCTCGGGGCGCGGCGCCGGGGCGCTGCTTACTTCGAGATCTCGATCGTGTGCTCGGCCTGGCGCAGCCAGCCCGCCATGAAGGCGTCGGCGTTCTGCATCGGCACGTAGCTGTTCGGATCCGCGTACTGCTGGTTCAGGTAGGCCTTGAACTCCGGGGTCTGCGCCACCTTGGCCAGCGCGTCGGCCAGCTTCTTCACCCGATCCGGCGGCGTGCCGGCCTTGACCACGATGGCCCGGAACTGCGGCAGGGTCACGTCCAGCCCGAGCTGGCCCGACACCGGAACCTTGGCGAAGGCGGGAATCGGCACCGGCTTGGGATAGAAGAACAGCACCGGACGGAACTTGCCGGAGTCGAAGTAGCTGCGCACGTCGCCGGTCTGCTCGTACACGATGTCGGCATTGCCGCCGAGGATCGAGCTGTAGCGCTGGCCGGGCTTGGCGAAGGGCACCGACTCCAGCTTGATGCCCAGCTTGTGGGCCAGGTAGCGGGTGGTGATGTCGTCGGCGCTGCCGAAGCCGGTCACCGCCACGGTGAGGGTCTTCTTCTTGGCGGCGTTCTCCACGTCCTGCCAGGTCTTCCACGGTCCCTTGGCATTCACCCAGTAACCCGAAGGCTGCTGGATCATGATGGCCAGCGGAATGATCTGATTGAGCTTGAACGGAGGGTTCTTGCCGGTCAGCAACGCGAAGGTGTCGCCGATCAGCACGGCCACGTTGTAGCCGTCGGCCGGAGAGGTCAGCAGCTTGGTCATGCCCACCACGCCGTCCGCGCCGGGCACGTTGATCACGGGCAGCGATACACCGAGCTGCTTTTCCATGATCTTCGACGAGGTGCGCGCCAGCAGGTCCGCGCCGCCGCCCGCGCCCCAGGGCACGATGAAGTTGATCGGGTGGTCGGGATAGGCCGCGTGCGCCAGCGGCAACGCCGCGGCCAGGCCCAGCGCGACCGCGGCCTTGCGCAGGCGCCCCGTCCAAGACGCTCGCGGCGCGTCGCCCTCTCGAATCGATGTGTGCAGCATGGTCTGTCTCCTCTTGGCTTTGTATCAAGGTACTGCCATGTGTGTCGCCGGGACATACCCCGACGACGCCCGGCGCCGTGCCGAGTCCGGATCAGGCGGGGTGCAGACGCAGGGAACGTCGCACGGCCTCCGCCGGAAGTTCGGTCAGTTTCAGGCGCTGGATTTTTCCCGACGGCCCTCGCGGAAGATCGTCGACGATATGACATGCCCTGGGCATCTTGTACCGGCCCAGGTGCTGCAAGCAGTGCTCGCGCAATTCCTGTTCCTGCAGCTCCGCGCCCGGCCGCAGCACCAGGTAGGCCTCGATATTCTGGCCGTAGTTGCTGTCCTTGACGCCCACTGCGGCGGCTTCCAGCACCGAGGCATGCTTGAGCAGGGCTTCGTCGATCTCGCGCGGCGCGATGTTCTCGCCGCCCTTGATGATCAACTCCTTCGCGCGTCCGGTGATGAAGTAGCAGCCGTCGGCGTCGCGATAGCCGAGGTCGCCGGTGCGAAACCAGCCGTCGGCGCTGAAGGCCTTGGCGGTTTCCTCGGGGTTCTTCAGGTAGCCGCGCATAACGTTGCCGCCGCGCAGCTGGATCTCGCCCACCTCGCCGTCCTTCAGCACCGCGCCGTCGGCGCCCACCACGCGCGCCTCGGTGCCCGAGGGCCTGCCGATGCTGCCGATCTTGCGCAACTCGCGCTGCACCGGATTGCTGAACGACGGGGCCGCGGTCTCCGTCAGGCCCATGGTCTCGATGATGTCCACGCCGAAGCGCGATTCGAAGGCGCGGTGGTGCTCGGGCGGCAGCGCCGCCGAGGCAGAACGGCAGAAGCGGATGCCCGCCAATTCCCGCGGGCCGAGTTCGGCCGGCGCGGACTGGATGAGGTAGGCGATGATGGTGGGCACCGCGTTCACCCAGGTGCATTGGAAGCGCAGCGCATCGTGCCAGAAGCTCGAAGCCGAGAAGCGCGCCGGCATCGCCAGCGAACCCCCATGCGCCAGCGGGGTGACCAGATTCACCACCAGCGCATTGATGTGATAGAGCGGCAGCGGCGCCAGGCCCCGATCGCCCGGCCCCAGCAGGTGCTCGCGGCTGATGTTCACGCCGTTGGCGCAGAGGTTGCCGTGGCTGAGCAGCACGCCCTTGGGCGTGCCGGTGGTGCCGGACGTGTACATCAACAGCGCCGAATCGTCGAGCGCGGGCGGCCGCGCCGGCTGGCGCGCCACGCCGCGTGCGCGCTCCAGCCACCCGGCGTCGCCGATCACCTCGACATGCAGCTCGCGCGACATCCGCGCGGCCAGACCGCGCAACAGGCTCTCATGCTCGGGCAGGGTCAGCACCAGGCGGGTCTCGCTGTGCTCCAGGATGTAGGCGAGTTGCGCGGGCTGCGACAGCAGGTTGATGGGATTGATCACCATGCCCTGGTACATGGCGGCCAGGATCAGCATCGCGGCTTCCACGCCATTGGGCAGGAACAGCGAGACCACGTCGCCCTGCCCCAGGCCGTGGGAGGCGAACAGCGAGCCCAGTTCCGCGCACATGCGCTGCAACTCGGCAAAGCTGATCTCGCGCCCGGTGTCGGTGGCCACGAAGTAGGTCGCCCCGGGGTCGCGCAGGGCATTCGCGTCCACCAGGGACTGGATGCTGCACGCGGGTCCGCCCTCGGCGGGCAGAAAGACTTGTGCGAAGGGGCTTTCGGGACGGTTCATGGAAGGCGTGGCGTCGGTCGCATCGCAGGGGCGTCTGGCTCGGCGGGCGGGTTCGGATCCCTTCCTCCGCGCAAAGCGTGTTGGCAATTTAGGGAAAAAATGCCCACAAACAGTCCCGTTTTTTACATTGATGGAGAATGTCGACTGCCTCCCACTCGTTTTGCAGTTTTCGGGACGTTTTGAGGCCGTTTTTCGCGCCAGGAACTGGATACAGTTCAGTTCATGGGCTTCCGGTGCGCTGCGCGCCCCGCCCTACCCACTCCGAACCACCGCCTGCCGTGTCCAGCCGAAACGCCATGACCTCGAACCAGTCCAATGCCGCGGCGGTGCGCGCCTTTCGCGTGCTCGAGCTGCTCAGCACCGCCGAATCCATGAGCCTGATGCAGATCTCAGAAGGGCTGCAGTTGCCCAAGCAGACGGTGCATCGCATCCTCAAGACCCTCGCAGCCGCGCAGTTGGTCGTGCGCAACCTCGACGGACAGGGCTACGAATGCGGACCCCGGGTGCGTCAGATGAGCGTATCGGCGCTCATGCACACGGGCCCGGCCACGGCGCGGCGCGCGGTGCTGCGCAAGCTCGGCGAGCGCCTGGGCGAAACCGTGAACCTGACGGCGCTGGACGGGGACCTGATCGTCTACCTCGACCGTGTGGAGACCGATTCGCCGCTGCGCATGCACCTGCAGCCCGGCTCCCACGTGCCGCTGCACTGCACCTCCAGCGGCAAGCTGCTGCTCAGCCTGCAGCCGGCGGCGATGCGCAACCGCATCGTCGACTCGCTGCCGCTGCGCAAGATGACCGAACACACCATCATCGATCCAACCCGCCTGCGCCAGGAACTGGCCGACACGCGGCGCCGTCGGATCGGCATGAACGACCAGGAATTCATCCAGGGCATGGTGTCGATCGCCGTGCCGGTGATGCGCGACGCCTACCGCGCATGGGGCGCGGTCGCCGTGCAGGCCCCGCTGGCCCGCTACGACATCGAAGCTCTGCTGCGCCATGTGCCGGCCATGCGCGAGGCGGCCGACGCCATCGCCGCGATGGTGCCCGCGTCCTCGCGCAAGGCGCAGGCCCAGGTGGCGGCGCGAGAGGACGCGACAGCCTGAAGGCGCGCACGAGTCCCGCCACGGCCCTGGCGCCGGCGCGCCCCCCTTTCCCCCGCATCGAGGACATCCGCATGGACATGAAGACAACCCCCTCCCCCGAGCTCGACGCCGCGCGTCGCCAGGTGGCCGAATGCGTGGCGCGCGCGCGCGCGGCGCAGCAGGCCTACGAAAGCTACGACCAGGAGCGGGTCGACGAGGTGGTGCTGGCCGTCGGCTGGGCGATCATGGAGCCGACGCGCAACCGCGCGCTGGCCGAGCTCGCGGTGGCCGACACGGGCCTGGGCAACGTCGAGGACAAGGTGATCAAGAATCACCGCAAGACCCTCGGCCTGTTGCGCGACCTGCGCGGCGCGAAGTCGGTGGGCGTGATCGCCGAGGACAAGGCCAGGGGCGTGATCGAGATCGCGCGTCCGGTCGGCGTGGTCGGCGCGGTGACGCCGTCCACGAACCCCGGCGCGACGCCGGCCAACAAGATCATCAACGCCCTCAAGGGGCGCAACGCGGTGATCCTGGCGCCGTCGCCCAAGGGCCACGGCACCAGCACCCTGCTGCTGCGCTACATCGCAGAGGAACTCGACCGCGTGGGCGCGCCGCGCGACCTGGTGCAGCAATTGCCGGCGCCGGTGAACAAGGCGGCCACGCAGGAGTTGATGCGCCAGGTGGACCTGGTGGTGGTCACCGGCTCGCAGAACAACGTGCGCGCGGCCTACGAAAGCGGAACCCCGGCGATCGGCGTGGGCGCGGGCAACGTGGCCGTGATCGTCGACGAAACGGCCGAACTGGCGCCGGCGGCCGAGAAGATCCGGCGCTCCAAGACCTTCGACAACGCCACCAGCTGCTCCTCCGAGAACAGCGTGGTGATCGTCGACGCCGTCTACGACGCCATGCTCGACGCGCTGCGCGCCCAGGGCGGCGTGCTGCTGGACGCGGCGCAGAAGCAGCGACTGCAGGACACCATGTGGCCGGCCGGCAAGTTGTCGCCGGCGGTCACCGCGAAAGCCGCGCCGGTGATCGCCGCGCTGGCCGGCCTACAGGGCGAGGCCTTCGAGCGCGCGCGTTTCCTGATGGTCGAGGAGACCGGCACCGGAGCACAGCATCCCTTCTCCGGCGAAAAGCTCTCCCCCGTGCTGACGGTGTACCGCGCGCGCGACTTCGAGCACGCGCAGGACATCGTGCGCGCGATCTACGCCTACGAAGGCGCGGGCCATTCCATCGGGCTGCATTCGAAGCTCCCCGAGCGCGCGCTGCGCATGGGCCTGGGCATGCCGGCCTGCCGCATCATCGTCAACCAGGCCCACTGCTTCGCGACCGGCGGAAGCTTCGACAACGGACTGCCCTTCTCGTTGTCCATGGGCTGCGGCACCTGGGGTCGCAACAGCATCTCTGATAACCTGAACTACAAGCACTATC
>JAKBNS010000012.1 GCA_021830925.1 Pseudomonadota bacterium
CTACACGCTGGGCGAGGTGCAACTCAGCGACCTGCAGGGCGCCGAGCCCCAGCCGCGGCCGATGATGTTGCAGCAGGGCATGCTGGGCGCACGCGCCGCGCAGCCCGCGATGGCGGTGCAGCCGGGCCGGCGCGAGGTCAGCGTCAGCGTCAACGGCAGCGTGCAGCTGGTGCACTGAACCCGCGCCCGCCGGCCCGCGCGGACCGGCGGAAAACCAGGGGCCGTCGGCGACGGCCCCATTTTCCTGCTCAGGCCGCTCCGGCGCCCGCGGCGGCGGCAGCCTGCTGGCGTGCCCTGGGTTGGTGCAGATCGGGCAGCAGCGCGGCCAGCAGACCGATCAGGGGCAGGAAGGAGCACACCTTGTACACGCCGACGATGCCGATCAGGTCGGCCAGTTGGCCCAGCGCGGCCGCCCCGATGCCGCCCAGCCCGAAGGCCAGGCCGAAGAACAGCCCCGAGACCGCGCCCACGCGCCCGGGCATCAGTTCCTGCGCGTAGACCACCATGGCGGGGAAGGCCGAGGCGAGCACGAAACCGATGATCGCGGTGAGCACCGCCGAGGTGCCCAGGCCCACGTAGGGCAGTGCCAGCGTGAACGGTGCCACGCCGAGGATGGAAACCCAGATCACGCGCTTGCGCCCGATGCGGTCGCCGATGGGCCCGCCCAGCAGCGTGCCCGCGGCCACCGCGGCCAGGAACACGAACAGGTGCAGCTGCGCGTCGCGCACGCTGACGTCGAAGCGCTTTTGCAGGAAAAAGATCAGGTAGGTGTTGATCGAGGCCAGGTAGAAGAACTTGGAGAACACCAGCGCCAGCAACACGGCCATGGTGCGGCGTACCACGCTCGGCTCCGGCGCCTGCACCGGTTTCGCGGCGGCGCGCTTGCGCACCAGGTTCAGGTGATGACGCGCCCAGCGTCCGACCAGGGCCAGCACCACCATGCCCAGCAGCGCCGCGGCCGAGAACCAGGCGATGGAGCGCTGGCCGTGGCTGACGATGATCGCCGCGGCCAGCAACGGGCCCAGCGCGCTGCCGGCGTTGCCGCCGACCTGGAAGATGGATTGCGCCAGCCCGTGCTGGCCGCCCGAGGCCATGCGCGCCACGCGCGAGGATTCTGGGTGGAAGATCGACGAGCCCATGCCCACGCAGGCGGCGGCCATCAGCACGTGCGGGAAACTGTCGGCGCGCGACAGCAGCAGCAGCCCGACGAAGGTGAAGCCCATTCCCACTGAAAGGGAATAGGGCCGCGGCTTGCGGTCGGCGAACAGCCCCACCAGCGGCTGCAGGATCGACGCCGTGATCTGATAGGTCAGGGTGATCAGGCCGATCTGGCCGAAGCTCAGGTGCAGGTTGCCCTTGAGCAGCGGGTAGATGGCCAGCATCAACGACTGCATCATGTCGTTGAGCAGATGGGAAAGACTGATGGCGCCGAGCACGGGAAAGTGCGTGCGTTGCGGGGCGCCGGCGGCGGCGTCGGACTGGGACATGCTGGGGGCGGGAAAAGGGTTCGGAACCTGCGCAGCGCCGCGCGCGGCGCAAAGTAATCACTTTACGCCGATTGGGGTTTTCCTGCCCGTGGAGGCCGCCCCCGCCCGGCCACAGGGGGGGCGGGGTGCGCGACTCAGGCGGGGTTGGCCGCCGCCGGGGGCTCGCCGTAGGCCGCGCGGAAATCCCGCAGCGCCTGCGCCAGGTCCGGCTGGTGGTTCTGCGGGCCGCTGCAGGCGACCTTGGCGGCGCCCAGCACGTTGCCCAGCCGGCAGGCGTCGACCAGCGGCCAGCCGGCCTCCAGCGCCCACAGCAGCGCACCGCGAAAGGCGTCGCCGCAACCGGTGGGGTCGACAACGCGCGCGGCCGCCAGGCCCGGCACGCGCGTGCAGGCGCCCGCCTCGAACACGTCGCAACCCTGGGCGCCGCGGGTCACCACCAGCCCGCGCAGGCGCTCGGCGAGTTGCTCCAGGCTCCAGCCGCTGCGTTCGCACAGCATGGCCGCCTCGTAGTCGTTGACCACCACCCAGTCGGCCTGCTCGACGAAGTCGCGCAGCGCGGCGCCGTCGAACATGGGCAGGCCCTGACCCGGGTCGAACACGAAGGGCAGGCCGGCCGCGGCCATCTGCGCGGCGTGCTCGATCATGGCCTGGCGCCCGTCGGGCGCCACGATGCCCAGGCGCAGCCCGGGCAGCGCGGGCACCGGCTGGGTGTGCGCGAACTGCATCGCCCCCGGGTGGAAGGAGGTGATCTGGTTGTCGTCGCGGTCGGTGACGATGTGCGCCTGCGCGGTGTGGGTGTTGGGCACCACGCGCACGTGCTCGCGAGCGATGTCGAGTTCGTCCAGGCGCCGCTCGTAGGCGGCGCCGTCCTCGCCCAGCGTGGCCAGCACCACGGGGTGGCCGCCGAGCCGGCGCATGGTGTAGGCGATGTTGCCGGCGCAGCCGCCGAAATCGCGTCGCAGCTCGGGGACCAGGAAGGCCACGTTGAGCACGTGGACCTTGTCGGGCAGGATGTGGTCGGCGAAGCGGCCCTCGAACAGGGCGATGGTGTCGAAGGCGAGCGAACCGCAGATCAGGCTGGACATGGGCGCGTGGAGACGGACGAAATGCTGGAATCAGCCCGAACTGTAGCGCCTGCCCGCGTGCCGGCCGCCGCGCGCGCGTCCGACAGCGCGGGATCCGGGGCTCAGCGCAGCACGGCCAGCGCGGCCGCGTAGTCGGGTTCCTGCGCGATCTCCGGCACCAGCTCGCTGTGCAGCACCTGGTCGTTCTCGTCCAGCACCACGACGGCGCGCGCGGTCAGACCGCGCAGCGGGCCGCTGACCATGTTCACGCCCCAGGCGTCGAGGAATTCCGGGTTGCGGAAGGTCGACAGGGGCAGCACGTTGTTCAGGCCCTCGACGGTGCAGAAGCGGTTGGCACCGAAGGGCAGGTCGGCCGAAACCACCAGCACCACCGTGTTGTCCAGCGCCGAGGCGTCCTGGTTGAAATGCCGCGTCGACTGCGCGCAGGTCGGCGTGTCCAGCGAGGGCACGATGTTGAGCACCTTGCGCTTGCCGGCCCAGGCGTCGAGGCCTACCTCGGCCAGGCCCTTGTCGGTCAGGCGCATTTCCGGCGCCTTCTCGCCGCGCTGGGGCAGCGAGCCGCGGACTTCGACAGGGTTGCCGCGCAGGGTGATCTGGGCCATGGTGGGAGTCTCCGGGTTCGTGAAGGATGGGAACCCGGGAATGCTAGTGATTCGCATGCGCCGCCGGGCATCCTCCGGCATTTCCCTGCAAACCATGTGGAAATTGTGCCGGGCGCCGAAAAAGGAAAAGCCAGGCACGAGGCCTGGCTTTCCGGATCGGTGGTGGAGAGGAGGAGGATCGAACTCCCGACCTTCGCATTGCGAACGCGACGCTCTCCCAGCTGAGCTACCCCCCCGCGCAAGAGCGAGATCATACACCATGCCGACCGAGGCGCGGAAGCCCCCGCCGGCCGGGGCGCCCGCGCTCAGTCGCGCCGGCGCCGGAACACCAGACGCGTCTCGCCGGAGGCCTCGGGCGCGTAGGCGTAGCCCTCGGTGTCGAAGTCGACGATCGCCTGCGGGCGGTCGGCGCGGTGCTCGATGATCCAGCGGGCCATCAGCCCACGCGCGCGCTTGGCGTGCACGCCGATGATCCGCCAGCCCTTGGCGTCGCCTTCCTGGAACACCACGTCCACCACCGGATGACCCAGCGCCGCCGTGTCGACGGCGCGGAAGTACTCCTCGGAGGCCAGGTTCAGCAACACCTTGCTGCGGTGCGAGGCGAGCTGGTCGCGCAAGGTTTCGGCGATGCGCGGGCCCCAGAAGGCATAGAGGTCGCGCCCCGCCGGGTTGGCCAGGCGCGTGCCCATTTCCAGCCGGTAGGCCTGCATCAGGTCCAGCGGGCGCAACACGCCGTACAGGCCGCTGAGCATGACCACGTGATCCTGCGCCCAGCGCAGTTGCGCGGGCTTCAGGTGGGGGGCGTCCAGCCCGGCGTAGACGTCGCCGGCGAAGGCGAGGATGGCCGGGCGGCTGTTGCTCGCGTCGAAGGTTTCCGACCACGCGGCGTAGCGCTGCGCGTTGAGCACCGCCAGCTTGTCGGAAATGCTCATCAGCGAGCCCAGTCGGGCGGGCGAGAGCTCGCGCAGGATGTCGATCAGGCGCGCCGAGTCGGGGATGAAACGGGGCAGGGTGGTGGGCAGCGGCGGCGTCGCGCTGTCCATGTCCAGGGTCTTGGCCGGTGACAGGGCCAGCAGCATCGGGAGGACCTCGGGTGGTGGATCAGTGAAGGGCGAAGTCGCGCAGCAGCGCCTCGCGCGTCGGGCCGGTGAGGGCCTGGCGGGCAGTGTAGTGGGGATGCTCGCAGCCCACGTGCACGGCGGCACCGGCGCGCATGGCCTCGATGGCCTCGGGGCTGAACTCGAAACGCAGGAAGTGCACCGAGGAGGTCTTGTCGGCGGTTTCCCGATCCAGGTCCTCGTCGGCCACGGCCAGGGTGCGCGGGCAGCCCTGCACGTCCACGTACATGGCGCGCTCGATGCCCACCAGCCGGGCCAGTTCGCGCCTGCGCTGCTCGGGGTCCGGATACTCGAGCAGCATGGTGGCCTTCCAGTTGGCGCCGTCGGGAATCAGCGGCGCGTAGGCGTCGATCTCGTCCTGGATGCCCTGGGGCTCGAAGATCTTCTCGATGCGCAACATTTCCTGGATCTGGTAGCGGATGGTGCGCTCGTCCTCGAACTGCAGGCTCAGGTGCTCGCCGAGCAGCAGCGAGCGCAGCCTGCGGTGGGGAATGATCTCGGCGCGCAGCCGCGCGCGCTCTCGCGCGTAGGCCTCCAGGCCGAGCAGGCTTTCGGGGGTGGGTTTCATCATCGGGTCCTCGTTACAGGCCGTAGGCCATGCGCAGCAGGGTCAGCGGGTGCGCCAGCCGGGGCTGGATGTCGCCGCCCAGCTCGGCCACCCCCTGCGCGATGTGGTGTCCGCCCAGCGGACAGTCGGAGCCGATGTAGTCGGGCTGGGCGGCGGCCATGGCCTTGAATACGGGCTTGCCGATTTTCATGGCATTGGCGTGGTGGGCCTTTTTCACCCCATAGGTGCCGGCGTGCCCGGAACAGCGCTCGATGGTGGTGAACTCCAGCTGGGTGCTCTTGCCCACCAGGCGGAACATCTCCTCGGTCTTGCGGCCGATCTTCTGCACCCGCCCGTGGCAGGGAATCTGGTAGGCCACGCGGCCCAGCGAATGCTGGAAATCGGTCTTGAGCATGCCGTCGCGGTGGCGCGCCATCAGGTATTCGAAGGGGTCCCACATGGCGTCGCGCACCGCCAGCACGTCGGGGTCCTCGGGGAACATCAGCGGCAGTTCCTGCTTGAACATCAATGTGCACGAGGGCACGCCGGCGAGGATCGCCCAGCCCTCGCGCGCGTAGCGCAGCAGCAGGGGGATGTTGGCGCGCATGGCCCGCTCCACGCCCCGCAGGTCGCCGAGCTCGAGCTGGGGCATGCCGCAGCAGCGGTCCTTGCGCACCAGTTCGTAGGCCACGCCGTTGTGCTCCAGCACCTTCAGCAGGTCGAGGCCGATGCCCGGCTCGTTGTAGTTGATGTAGCAGGTGGAGAACACCGCCACGCGCCCCGGCGCGTGCTCGCCGTCGACCGGCCGTTCCACGCCCGAGCGCGGCGCGCTGCGGCGCAGCGTGCGCTCGGCGAGCTCGGGCAGCCAGGCGTTGCGGTCCACGCCCAGGGTCTTCTCCAGTACCGCGCGTGCGGCCGGCTGCCGGTTCACCGCGTTGACCGTCTGCACCACGATGGGAATGCCGGCCAGCTTCCCGTGCACGTCCGTTGCCGCCAGCGCGCGGCTGGCCAGCGGCACCTTGCCCTGGCGGAACTGGATCGCCTTGGCGCGCAGCATGGTGTGCGGGAAGTCCACGTTCCACGGATGGGGCGGCACGTAGGGGCACTTGGTCATGTAGCACAGGTCGCAGATGTAGCACTGGTCCACGACCTTCCAGTAGTCGGCCTTGTCCACCGCGTCCAGTTCGCCCGTGCTGCCCTCGTCGATGAGGTCGAACAGCGTGGGGAAGGATTGGCACAGCGACACGCAGCGCCGGCAGCCGTGGCAGATATCGAACACCCGCTCGAGCTCCGCCAGGCACTTGGCCTCGTCGTGGAAATCCTCGCTGCGCCAGTCCAGCGGGTGGCGGGTGGGGGCTTCGAGATTGCCTTCGCGCGTGCTCATGGTGCAGGTCTCCGGGGCGAGCGGCGCGGTGCGCGGCGCTCGCGATGGGATTCGCGGCAGGGCGCGTGCCCTGCACGACGCATGCGCGCGCCGCGCGGCGCATGCCCCGCGGCGCGACGCCCTCGGCGCACGGCCCCGGGCGGGGCCGCCGGGACTCAGTCCGTCAGCACGTCCAGCGCCTTCTGGTAGCGATTGGCGTGGGAGCGCTCGGCCTTGGCCAGCGTGGAAAACCAGTCGGCGATCTCCTCGAAGCCCTCGTCGCGCGCGGTCTTGGCCATGCCGGGGTACATGTCGGTGTACTCATGGGTCTCGCCGGCCACCGCCGCCTTCAGGTTGTCGCGGGTGGCGCCGATCGGCAGGCCGGTGGCGGGGTCTCCCACGGCCTCGAGGAACTCCAGATGCCCGTGCGCATGGCCGGTCTCGCCCTCCGCGGTGGAGCGGAACAGCGCGGCGACGTCGTTCTGTCCCTCGATGTCGGCCTTGTTCGCGAAGTACAGATAGCGCCGGTTGGCCATCGATTCGCCCGCGAAGGCGTCCTTCAGGTTCTGCTCGGTCTTCGAGCCTTTGAGCGCAGTCATCGCCGTCTCCTGGTGTCGTGGGAAAGGTGTCGCGTCCCGCGGGCACCGCCCGGCAGGGCTCGGCCGAATGTAGGCCGGGTTTCGGGGCGGTGTCTAATGCAGCCTGTCAATGCCGCCCATAGCCTGAACCTATGCGTGCGCGGTGCCCCGGGGCGGCGGCGCGCGCATGCGCGCAAGCCGACCATGCAACAAGATTTCCATTCCCCGCGGGGGGGCGAGGCGCCACTGCGCATCGGATTCATCGGCCTGGGCGCGATGGGCTGGCCGATGGCCGAGCGGCTGCGCGCCGCCGGCCACGAGGTCCGCGCCTGGGCCCGTGGCGCACAGTCGTCCGGGCGCGCCAGGCAGGCTGGCATGGCCCTGGCGGACAGCGCGGCCGAACTGGCCGCCGGCGTGCAGGTGCTGGTGACCAACGTGACCTCCACCGAGGATGTGGAGCAGGTGCTGCTGGGCGAGCGGGGCGCGGTGCGCGGCGCGCGCCCCGGGCTGCTGTGCATCGACCACAGCACCATCGCGCCGCGGGGCGCGCGGCGCATCGCGGCGCAACTGGCCGAGCGCGGCGTGGGATTCGTGGATGCGCCGGTGTCCGGCGGCGAGCGCGGGGCGCGCGAGGCCACGCTGTCCATCATGGCCGGAGGTACGCCGGAGGACTTCGAGCGCGCGCTGCCGCTGCTGCGCCTGCACGGGCCCACGGTCACCCATATCGGGCCGCCGGGAAGCGGACAGGTGGCCAAGCTGTGCAACCAGCTGGTGCAGGTGGTCACCATCCAGGGCATCGCCGAGGCGATGCGCCTGGCCGGCGCCGAGGGCGTGGAACTGCAGCGCGTGCTGCAGGCGCTGGGGGCCGGCTTCGCGGGCAGCCGCATGCTGGATCTGATGGGGCCGAAAATGGCCTCCCGGGATTTCGCCGCCGGCATCCAGGCGCGCCTGCACGCGAAGGACTTCGGCCTGCTGGCGCGCGCCGCCGCCGACGCCGGGCTGGAATTGCCGGCGCTGCGGCTGGTGCACGAGCAACTCGACCGATTGATGCGTCATGGCTGGGGACAGGACGATACGAGTTCGCTGCTGCGGGTCCTCGAAATATCCTGTTCGGATGATTGAGATATCCATTATTAAAATTATGTTTTTAGTTTGTTGGTGATTTTC
>JAKBNS010000092.1 GCA_021830925.1 Pseudomonadota bacterium
CGATTCTTTCCCGGCTATCGTCACGGAGCCCCAGTTGCCTCACGCATCGCCATTCACGTGCAGGTCGCGCCTGTGGCACCAGTGGCACCAGTGGCACCAGTGGCACCCGTTGAATCTGGGGCACCGCGGGTGCCGGGCCTCTCGCCGCCGCCCCCTCACCCGATGCACTCCGATTCCCAATGAAGTCCATGGACATGCAAGGCGTTGCCGCCGTGACCTACCGCGGCGCATCGATCGAGAACCGGCATCTCGCGCACATCGCGGTGGTCGACGCGGGCGGGCGCATGCTGTGCGCCTTTGGCGACCCCGGGCGGGTGACGCTGGCGCGCTCCGCGGCCAAGCCGGCGCAGGCCGCCGCGATCGTCGACACCGGCGCGCTCGAGCGCTACGGGTTCGACGAGGCCGACCTGGCGCTGATGTGCGCCTCGCACAGCAGCGAGACGCGCCACATCGAGCGCACCCGGCGCATGCTCGCCAAGCTGCACGCCGACGAGTCGGCGCTGCGCTGCGGGGGGCATCCCTCCCTGTCCGACGCGGTGCAGCGCGAATGGATCCGCCACGATTTCGTGCCGACCCCGGCATGCAGCAACTGCTCGGGCAAGCATGTCGGCATGCTCGCCGGCGCGATGCTGCTCGGCGACGCGGCCGACTACCACGAAGCCGGTCACCCGATGCAGCAGCGCGTGCGGCGCACCGTCGCCGCCCTGTGCGAGCTGCCGCACGAACAGGTGCAGTGGGGCATCGACGGCTGCAACCTGCCTACGCCGGCTTTCGCGCTCGACCGGCTCGCAAGGCTCTACGCCAAGCTGGCCGATGCAGCCGACGCAGCGGTTGCCGCGACCGACTCGACGCTGGCGCGCATCTACCACGCGATGACCCGCCACCCCGAGCTCGTCGCGGGCGAAGGCCGCTACTGCACCGAGCTGATGCGCGCCTACGAGGGCGCGCTCGTGGGCAAGCTGGGCGCCGACGGCTGCTACGGCATCGGCGTGCGGGCCTCGGCGCGCACCCGCGAGCTCGGTGCCGACGGCGCACTGGGCATCGCGGTGAAAATCGAGGACGGGCGGGTCGACATGCTCTACATGATCGTCTCGGAGGTACTCGCACGCCTTGGCATCGGTAGCGAGGCGCAGCGCGAACGCCTGGCCGCCTTCCACCATCCGCCGTTGCGCAATACCCGCGGCGTCGAGGTGGGCCACCGCAGCTTCCCCTTCGAGTTGCGTCCGCGCTGAGCCCGCCGGCGGGCGAAGCCGGCCGGGGTCAGGAGGCGGGGTCGTCGGCCTCGTCCGCCGCCTGGCGGCTGGCTGCCCAGTAGGCATGCATGGACAGTACGACCTGCGCGATCTCGTGCGAGAGTTTCTCGCGCGCCGCCGGCGTGGCGCTCAGGCCCCGCTCCCCGGGGCCCGGGTTCTCGTCGCCGAGCAGGCGCAGCGGACGCAGCCACTCCTGTCCTTCCGCGGTGTCAAGCAGGGGTTGCCAGGCCGGGCCGCAGAGTTCCACGCCCTCCAGGAAGCCGCAGGCCCAGATGCGGGCATCGTCACGCTCCACGCCCGCATCCTCGAAGCTCGACCACAGGGGCTCGATCACCGCGCCCCGCGGGTCTTCCAGGCGGGCGGCGATGCTGTCGTACAGGCGCGTGATGAGCGCGACCATGCGACGGGCCTCGCCCGCATCGCGGGTCGGCGGCAGCGGGTCGGTGTGGTCCTCGCCCCAGATCCTGGGCATCCAGCGGCGCTGGGGGATTCGTTCCGGGCCGACGGCTAGCGCGTGCAGATAGCCATCGAGCATGTCGAGGGTCATGCTTTCCTCGACATCGGCGTAGAGCAGGAACTGATCGAGCGCGTCGACCTCGGCGTCGCTCAGCGGGCGGTTGGGGGCGGGAGAAGGCATGGGGCGTGAATGTAGTGCAAGTGCGCTGCACCGGCGGAAGCACTTTGTCACGCATTCGCGGGCCGGCGCTGTCGCCGATGACATGTGCGCACGCGTTACCGCCCTCATCCTGCCCGACCGCCGCATGCGTCGGGCCTGCCGCCCGCGAGCGGGTTCTCAACGAGGGTTGCCCATGTTCGACTGGATGCGTCGGTCATCGCGCCACCTGGCGCAAGGCTTGCCGGTGGTGCTGCTCGCGGCTTGCGCGGGCGCGGCCGCGCAGGCGCCGTCGCCGCAGCCGCGGCTCGACGCGGCCGCGCGCGCCCACCCGGTGGCCTTTCTCGATCGCATCGGCTGGGGGGCCGACGCCGCCCAGTTGCGCCAGCTGCGGCAGCAGGGGGCGACCGCGCTGCTCGACGCCCAGCTTCGTCCCGATGCCCGTCCCGTCTTGCCGCCGGAGCTCGCGCGGACCCTGGCCGCCCTGCCGGTGAACGCGCCGCTGGAGCAGTTGATTCCGCCGCTGGTCGCGCAGCGCCGCGCCATCCGCATGTCCGGCGGGCCGGCCGGCGCGCAAGACCCTGGGGCTGGCGCGGGAAATGGCGCGGATGCGCAGGCGCGGCTCAAGGCGCTGCGCCAGCGCATGAACCTGCTGACCCGCCAGGCCATGGCGCAGCAGCTGCTGCTGGCGGTGTACGCGCCCAACCAGCTGCAGCAGCGCCTGAGCTGGTTCTGGATGAACCACTTCAACGTGTTCCACGGCTTCCTGGTCGGCCCCATGCTGGCCGACTACCAGATGCGGGTCATCGAGCCGCACGCGCTGGGGCATTTCCGGGATCTGCTGCGGGCCACCATGTTCTCGCCGCAGATGCTGCTCTACCTGAACAACGCGCAGAACGCGCGCGGGCACATCAACGAGAACTACGCACGCGAGGTGATGGAGCTGCACACCCTCGGCGTGGGTTCCGGCTACACCCAGACCGACGTCACCAACCTGGCGCACGCGCTGACCGGCTTGGGCGTCGACCTGCGCGGCCGGCCCTTGCGCCTGCGCCCCGCCTGGCGCGAGCTCGCGTGGCAGCGCGGTCTGGTGGTGTTCAACCCCGTGCGCCACGACGCCTCGCCCCAGGTCGTGCTCGGCCACACCCTGCAAGGCGACTCGGTGGACGAGATGGAGCAGGTGGTCGAGCTGCTGGCCGACGACCCCGCCACCGCCCGGCACCTGTGCTTCGAGCTGGCGCAGTACTTCGTCGCCGACCACCCCGATCCGGCCATGGTGGCGGCCATGGTGCGCACCTGGCAACGCAGCGACGGCGACATCGCCCGCGTGCTGCGCACCATGTACACGAGCCCGCAGTTCGCGGCCAGCCTGGCCGATGCCCAGTTCAAGGACCCCATGCGCTACGTGATCTCCGTCGTGCGCGCCGGCCTGGCGGGGCCACGCCTGATCCGCAATCCGCAGCCCATGCTCGGCGCGCTGGCCGCGCTGGGAGAGCCGCTGTTCGGCCGCAGCACCCCGGACGGCTTTCCCGTCGGCGCCGCCGCCTGGGACGGCTCGGGCGACATGAGCACGCGCTTTCGCATCGCCCAGCAGTTCGGCGCCGGCGCGCCCGCGCTGTATGCCGCCGAGCCGCCATACCTGCGCGGCGACGACGCCATGTCGGGCGGGGCCGCGCCGCCTCGGCCGCGCGCACAGGTGCCAGCGCTGGCCGAGGGCGCCGTGTACCGGGCCGCCGAACCCACGTTGAGCGATGCCAGCCGCCAGGTGCTGGCGCAGGCCGGTGCAGGCGCGCGCTGGAACGCCCTGTGGCTGGCCTCGCCCGAATTCATGAACCAATAAGAGCTGTCCACGCAGCCGCAAGCGACCAGGGAGCCAGGATCATGCAACGACGCCATCTGCTGCGGGCCGCCGCGGCCACGCTCGGCCTGCCGGCCGCCACGCTGTGGGCCGCGCCGGTGACGCGCGGTCCCAAATTCATCCTGGTGTTCCTGCGCGGTGCCTACGACGCGGCGAATGCCCTGGTGCCCTACACCAGCGACTTCTACTACGAGTCTCGCCCCAACATCGCGGTGCCGCGCCCTGGAAGCGGGGCCGACGCGGCCACCGCGCTGGATGCCGACTGGGCCCTGCATCCCTCGTTGCGCCCGAGCCTGCTGCCGCTGTGGCAGGCCGGCCAGCTCGGCTTCGTGCCCTTCGCCGGCACGCGCGACCTGAGCCGCAGCCACTTCGAGACCCAGGACCACATCGAACTCGGCCAGGGCGAGCGCACGCGGAGCTACGACGACGGCTTTCTCAACCGCCTGTTGCAGCAACTCGGCGCCGACACCCGGCCCATGGCCTTCAGCGCCCAGTTGCCCCTGTCCCTGCGCGGGCCCCGCCGCGTCCCCAACCTGGCCATCGCAGGCGCGGGCCGGCCGGGACTGGCGCCGGCGCAGCAGGCCCTGCTGGAGCGCATGTGGGGCGGCACCGCGCAAGGCGCCTCGGTGCGCGAGGGTTTTGCCGTGCAGGCCACCGTGGCGCGGGACATGCGCGCGGCCGACTGGAACGCCGAGATGCGCGCGGCCAGCCGCGGCGCGGTGGCGCCGCGCGGCTTCGTGGCCGAGGCGGCACGCATCGGCGCGCTCATGCGCGACAGTTTCGACATCGGCTTCGTCGACGTCGGCGGCTGGGACACCCATGTCTACCAGGCCACGAGCAACGGCGCCCACGGCCAGCTCGCCGACAAGCTCGCCGCGCTGGGCGAGGGCCTGGCCGCGATGGCGCGTGCCCTCGGGCCCTCCTGGCGCGACACCACGGTGGTGGTGCTCAGCGAGTTCGGCCGCACCTTCCGCGAGAACGGCAACCGCGGCACCGACCACGGGCATGGCAGCGTGTACTGGGTGCTGGGCGGCGGCGTGCGCGGCGGGCGCATCCGGGGCGAGCAGGTGGCGCTGTCGCCCGCCACCCTGAACCAGAACCGCGATTACCCCGTGCTCAGCAACGACCGCGACCTGCTCGGCGGCCTGTTCGCGCGCCTGTGGGGCCTGGATCCGCGCCGCGTGCAGGCCGTGTTCCCGGGCAGCAAGCCGCTGGACCTGCACTGGGTATGAGCCCGTTCGCGGCCCTTGCCAAGGCATCCGGACCCGGCCAAGACCATGTTTACCATGTGGTTGTGATGGTATTTCTACCATCCGATCCGGTCGTATGTTCGACTACCCAAGGGGATTTCCCATGAACAAACTGCTTATTGGCCTGGCTTTGGCCGCGGGTGTTGGCTTTGTTGCGCAATCTTCGGCCTCGGCGGCCGACATGGGCATGAAGATCGAGCTGTCGGCGCAGAACGGCTCCGGGGAGACCGGATACGCCACGCTGACGCCTCATGGCAAGGGCACGCTGGTGCAGATCCACCTGCAAGGCGGCCCGGCCGGCGTGGCGCAGCCGGCGCACATCCACCCCGGCACCTGCGACAAGCTCGATCCCAAGCCCAAGTTCGGCCTGTCCCCGGTAAAGGGCGGCAAGTCCAGCACCGTGGTCCCCGCGTCCATCGACACCCTGCTCGCCAGCCCGATGGCCATCAACGTGCACGAAAGCGCGAAGGACATCAAGAAGTACGTGGCCTGCGGCGACATCAAGAAGTCGATGTAAGACCCGTGCATCCGGCGGGGGCCGCCATGCGGCTCCCGTCCGGCGGGGTTCAGAATTCGGTGACCACCGTCACCCCGACCCCCGCGAAGGCGTCCATGGACGTGAGCACGTCGATGGACTGCTCCAGGCTCACGGTGCGGCCCACGAGCCGCCCGAGGTCCAGGCTTGCCGCATCCACCAACCCGAACATGGTGCCGTAGCGGTGGGCCTGCATGCCGTGGCTGCCCAGGATTTCCAGCTCGTTGGCGATCACCCGGCTCATCGGCACCGCCGGCGTGGCGTGTTCCCCCAGCATCAGCCCCACCTGCACGTGGCGGCCGCGCTTGCGCAGGTTGGCGATGGAGTTGAAACAGGTGCTCGGGTGGCCCAGCGCGTCCAGCGAGACATGCGCGCCGCCGTCGGTGATCTCGCGCACCGCCTCCACCACGTCGGCCACGCGCGAGGCGTTGACCGTCGCCTGCGCCCCCAGCTCGCGCGCCAGCTCCAGCTTGTCGTCCGCGATGTCCACGGCCACCACGCGGGCGCCGGCCGCGCTGGCGATCATCACCGCCGACAGCCCCACGCCGCCGCAGCCGTGCACGGCCAGCCACTGCCCCGGTGAGATCCGCCCCTGGTCGACCACGGCGCGGTAGGAGGTGACGAAGCGGCAGCCCAGGCTGGCCGCGGTGGCGAAGTCCATGGCCTCGGGCAGGCGCACCAGGTTCAGGTCCGCCTGCTGCACGGCCACGTACTCGGCGAAGGAGCCCCAGTGCGTGAACCCTGGCTGGAACTGGTGGTCGCACACCTGCTGGTTGCCCGAATGGCACTCGGGGCAGGCGCCGCAAGCCGCGACGAAGGGCATGGTGACGCGGTCCCCGGCCTTCCAGTGCCGCACCTGCGAGCCGGCGGCCACCACCACGCCCGCGAACTCGTGCCCCGGAACGTGCGGCAGGCGGATGTCGGGGTCGTGCCCCATCCAGCCGTGCCAGTCGCTGCGGCACACGCCGGTGGCCATCACGCGAATCACCACGCCGTGGGCTTCGGGCGCTGGGTCGGGTACCGAGCGCAATTGCGGGCGGGTGCCGAAAGTTTCGTAGACGATGGCTTTCATGGAGGGTCCGGAGCGATTTTCGGACCATAGTGTGCCTGAGCTTCCCGCAGAATGGGGGCATGGACCACGCCACCCTGTACGTGCTCGGCATCGTGTTCGCCGCCACCCTGATCCGCTCCACCTTCGGCTTCGGCGAGGCCCTGTTCGCGGTGCCGCTGCTGGCGCTGGCGCTGCCGCTGCGCGTGGTCACGCCGCTGGTGGTGCTGCTGTCCACCACCATCGCCGCCAGCGTGGTGGTGCAGGATTGGCGCCACGTGCACCTGCGCGGCAGCCTGGGGCTGCTGCTGCCCTCGCTGGCGGGCATTCCCTGCGGCCTGCTGCTGCTGGCCAGCCCGTACCAGTCGCCGGTGAAGCTGGTGCTGGCGCTGCTGATCGTCGCCTTCGCCGTCTACGGCCTGCTCGGGCGCAAGCCTCCCCACCTGCCCACCGAGCGCCTGCCGTGGCTGCTGGCCTGCGGCTTCAGCGCCGGAGTGCTCGGCGCCGCCTACGGCATGAACGGGCCGCCGCTGGTGGTCTACGGAACCATGCGGCGCTGGAACTCGCAGCAGTTCCGCGCGACCTTGCAGGGCTATTTCCTGCCGGCCAGCGTGCTGGCCCTGATCGGCTACCGTCTCGGCGGCCTGTGGGCGCCCGAGGTGACGCGCTACTACCTGCTGTGCCTGCCGGCGGCGATCCCGGCCGTGGTGCTCGGCCGCTGGCTCCACCGTCGCATGCATCCGCAGGGCTTCGTGCGCTACGTGTATGCCGGCCTGGTCGCGATCGGGCTGGGCCTGCTGGCGCAGAGCCTGCCGGGCCACGGCGCGGCGGCCGGGCCTCAGCGCGCCAGGGCCAGCAGCACCACGCCGGCCAGCATCGCGCCCGCACCCAGCAGGCGCGCGGGGCCGACCGGCTCGCGCAGCACCCATGCGCCGAGCAGCATGCCGATGAGCAGCGAGAGTTCGCGTGCCGGCGCCACGTAGGCCAGCGGCGCCCGCCCCATGGCGTACAGCACCATCAGGTAGGCCAGCGGCGACAGCACGCCCACCGCGACGATGGCCCGAGCATTGCGCCGCCACTGCTCGCGCAGCGCCGGCGTGTCGCGCAATGCCAGCGGAGCCAGCAGCGTCGCGCGCAATGCCAGGCCGAGCACGTAGTAGACGATCGGCTCGACCCGCAGCCGGCCCATGGTCCAGCCGTCGATCACCGTGTAAGTGGCGATCATGGCACCGGTGAGCAGGCCCCACAGCAGCCCCGGGCCCGTCGGCCGCGCGCCGCGGCGCCCGCGCAGTCGCAGCCCGGAGATCAGCGCGATGCCCAGCAGGATGGCGCCGATGCCGGCCCAGGCCGCCGCCGGCGGGCGCTCGCCCAGCAGCGCGACCGCCGC
>JAKBNS010000245.1 GCA_021830925.1 Pseudomonadota bacterium
CCTGCTGCAACACGCGGCGCCCGCCCAGCAGCACCACCCAGTCGGCCATCGCCGCCACATGCGCGTCGTGGGTGGCGGCCAGCGCCGGCATGCGCAAGGCGTGCATGCGCGCCACCAGTTCATCCAGCACGTCCTCGCGCGTGGCCGCGTCCAGCGCCGAGGTGGGTTCGTCCAGCAGCAGCAGGCGCGGTCGGCGCGCCAGCGCGCGCGCCAGCGCCACGCGCTGCTGCTGCCCGCCCGACAACTGTGC
Organism: Pseudomonadota bacterium; assembly: GCA_021830925.1. Lineage (GTDB taxonomy): Bacteria > Pseudomonadota > Gammaproteobacteria > Burkholderiales > Burkholderiaceae_C > Thiomonas_A. Next base: position 251 of record JAKBNS010000245.1, read on the forward strand.
CGGCCTGCGCTGCGCCCAGTCCGCCAGCCCCACCGCCTCCAGCAGTTCCAGCGCCTGCGCGCGCTGCGCGGCCATCGAACCGCCCAGCGCATAGGCCACGTTCTCCCAGGCCCGCATATGCGGGAACAGCGCGTAGCCCTGCGGCAGGTAACCCACCGGGCGACGCTGCGGGGGCAGCGCGTCGAAGGGCTCGCCTCGGCTGGGCACCAGCCCGGCCAGCGCCTTCAGCGTGGTGCTCTTGCCCTCCCCGCTGGCGCCGAGCAGCGCGGTGAAGCCCTGCACGTCGAACTCCAGGCGCAGCGCCAGCGGCTGGCGGATGTCCAGGCGCACCTTCATGCGCGCACTCCGGCGCGGCGCGACCACAGCCCGCCGAGCAACGGCAGCGGCAGGCCCACGGCGAAGAACAGCCACAACAGCGGGTACACCGCGGACATGCCCGTGTCCTGCAGGTTCACCCACAGGCGCACCGGGATGCCCTGCGGGTAATAGGCGATGATCAGCACCACGCCGAACTCGCCCAGCGCCCGCACCCAGGCCAGCGCCAGCGCCGCGCCCAGCCCCAGCCCGGCCAGTGGCAGGGTGACGCGCGCGAAGGTGCGGCTGGCCGACTGCCCCAGGCTCAGCGACATCTGCTCCAGCTCGCGCGGCACGCCCTCGAAGGCCGCGCGCGCGGCGACGATGAAATACGGCGCGCTGGCGTAGACCTGCGCCAGCACGAAGGCCGCCGGTGTGTTGGTCAGCGCCAGCCCGGCGTGGGCCAGCGGGCGCCCCAGCCAGCCATAGGGCCCGAAGCTGATGCTCAGCAGCAGGCCCATGGCCAGCGGAGGGGTCAGCAGCGGCAGCAGCACCAGGATGTCGCAGATCCATTTGCCGCGGAACTCGCGCCGTGCCAGCAGCCAGGCCGCGGGCGTGCCCAGCAGCGCCACCACCACCATGGCCACGGCCGTGTAGGCCAGCGAGGCGGCGACGGCGGCACCGTCCCCAGGCTGCAGGCGCAGCCCCGGCCAGGGCGTGCTCAGCACCAGCCCGACGAAGGGCAGGGCCAGCGTGGCCAGCGCCGCCAGGCCCAGCGCGGCCATGAACAGCGCACGCCGCGGCGTCGACGCTGGGAAACGGGGCGGGGGCGGACTCACGTCGGGACGGGCGCCGCGGCGAACGGCCGGAAGGGGGAAACGCCGGCCATCATAAGCAAGCGTCGGGGCGCGCGAGCCGCACCGCGGCGGCGCTCAATCGCCGGCGCACAGGTCGGTTCCCCGCGTTTCGGGCAGCAGCAGCACGCCGATGGCGAAGGTCCCCGCGGCCACCAGCACCGGGTACCACAGCCCGTGGTAGATGCCCCCGTCGTGCGCCACCAGCGCGAAGGCGACGGTGGGCACCAGGCCGCCGAACCAGCCGTTGCCCAGGTTGTAGGGCAGGCCCATCGAGGTGTAGCGGATGCGCGTGGGGAACAGCTCCACCAGGGTGGCGGCGATGGGCCCGTACACCAGCGCCACGTCGGCCACCAGCAGGGTCAGGATGAGCACCACCAGCGGCCGGTTCACCTGCTTCGGGTCGGCCTGGCGCGGGTAGCCCGCGGCGCTCACCGCGTCGCGCAGGCTGCGCTGCAGTTCCTGCTGGCGCCGCGCCAGCTCGGCCTCCGACAGGCCGCGCGCGTTGAAGGCCGCCACGCTGCGCCCGCCGACTTCGATGCGTGCCGGGCCCCGCGCATCGCGGCGTTGATAGTTCACCGCCACGTCGCTCAGCGCCTGCTTGGCGATGTCGCAGGAATGGGTGAAGGGCCGGCCGCCATCGGAGCGCAGCGGGAAGGAGCAGTCGGCCGGATCGGCCAGCAGCACCACCGGGTGGCGTGCCATGGCCCGCGCCAGCGCCGGGTTGGCCGCCGCCGTGAGCGCGTGGAACATCGGAAAGTAGCCCAGCGCCGCCAGCAGGCAGCCCGCCAGCATCACGGGGCGCCTGCCGACGCGGTCCGACAGGCGCCCGAACACCCAGAACAAGGGAAGGGCCAGCACCAGCGAGATGCCGATGAGCACGCCGGCCAGGCCGCCGTCCACCTTCAGCGTGTGGGTCAGGAACACCAGCACGTAGAACTGGCCCGTGTACCAGATCACCCCCTGCCCCGCCGTCAGGCCGAACAGCGCCACCATGACCCGCCGCAGGTTGGGCCCGCGCCCCAGCGCCTCCGCCAGCGGCGCCTTGGATGTGCGCCCGGCGCGCCGGATGCTCACGAAGGCGGGCGACTCGTTCAGGCGCAGGCGCATCCACACCGACACCGCGAGCAGCGCGCTGGAGGCCAGGAAAGGCAGGCGCCAGCCCCAGGCGACGAAGGCCTCGTTGCCCAGAAGGCGGCGCAGGCCGACGTTGACCAGCAGCGAGAACAGCAGTCCCAGCGTGGCGGTGGTCTGCAGCCACGAGGTGTAGGCCCCTCGGGCCTGGCGCGGCGCGTATTCGCCCACGTAGGTGGCCGCGCCGCCGTACTCCCCGCCCAGCGCCAGGCCCTGCAGCAGGCGCAGCGCCACCAGGATCATCGGCGCGGCCACGCCGATGCTCGCGTAACCCGGCAGCAGGCCGGCGATGAAGGTGGACAGCCCCATCAGCAGGATGGTGACCAGAAAGGTGTACTTGCGCCCGATCAGATCGCCCAGCCTGCCGAACAGCAGCGCGCCGAAAGGGCGCACCAGGAAGCCCGAGGCGAAGGCCAGCAGCGCGAAGATGAAGGCCGAACCCCGGTCCAGCCCGGCGAAGAACTCGTCGCCGATGATCCCGGCCAGCGAACCATAGAGATAGAAGTCGTACCACTCGAACACCGTGCCCAGCGCCGAGGCGAACAGCACGCGGCGCTGTTCCGGGCTCAGCGCAGCCGGCGCGGCGGACGGGGCGGACGGAGCAGAGGTCAAACGCCCCACACCACCGGAGTGTCGGCCTCCTGGCTGCGCTTGAGCAGCTGCAGGAACGGCCAGGCGCGCTGGCGCAGCGTGATGGCCTGGCCCGCGGCCGGCGTGCCGGCCTGCGTCGCGTCGCCGTCGCCGCCGCCGCGCGCGCGTTCATCCTCCTCCACCGCGGCCTGCAGCGCGGCGATGGCGCGCGCCATGTCCGCCGGCTCGATGATGCCCTGCGGGCCCGGCTGCTTGCCGATGATGCCCAGGATGCGCTCGGCGGGCCCCTGGTTCATGAACAGATCGGAATCGGCACGGGAACGGAACTTGTACATCATGGCTGGAAGCGGCATGGCCGCGGCAGGGAAGGCATGTGCGCAGCATAAAGGCCCCGGGCCGCGGCAACCAGCGGCGGCGCCCGGATCCGGCGACCGCGCCTGATTCCGCCCGATTCCACGCACCCGTGTCGGGAACCCGGGAACTCGGGCGACGCGCTGCCGGCGCGCCCGATCCGCCCTAAGGTGCGGCGTTCGCCTCCACCCCCTTCCCGTTGCCCCGCCGATGATCGATCCCGACGTGGTCCTGCTGTCGCGCTGGCAGTTCGCCGCCACCGCGCTGTACCACTTCCTGTTCGTGCCCCTCACGCTGGGGCTGGGTTTCCTGCTGGCGGCGATGGAGACCGTCTACGTGCTGGGCGGGCGCGAGGTGCACCGGCGCATGGTCGAGTTCTGGAGCAAGCTGTTCCTGGTGAACTTCGCGCTGGGGGTGGCCACCGGGCTGACCCTGGAATTCGAGTTCGGCACCAACTGGTCCTATTACTCGGGATTCGTCGGCGACATCTTCGGCGCACCGCTGGCCATCGAGGCGCTGATGGCCTTTTTTCTGGAATCCACCTTCATCGGGCTCATGGTGTTCGGCTGGAAGCGCCTGAGCAGGATGCAGCACCTGGTGGTCACCTACCTGGTGGCGCTGGGCGCCAACCTGTCGGCGCTGTGGATCCTGGTGGGCAACGCCTTCATGCAGGACCCGCAGGGCGCCCGCTTCAACCCCCTGACCATGCGCATGGAACTGGCCAGTCTGCCCGCACTGCTGTTCAGCGAGGAGGCGCAGGCCAAGTTCGTGCACACCAGCCTGGCCGGCTACGTCACCGCCGCGGTGTACGTGATGGGCATCAGCGCCTGGTACATGCTGCGCGGGCGCCACCTGGAACTGGCGCGCCGCTCCTTCCGCGTGGCCACGGTGTTCGGGCTGCTGGCCACCGCCGGAGTCATCACCCTGGGCGACGCGCTGGGCTTCGTCGGCGGCCACGCCCAGCCCGCAAAGCTCGCCGCGATGGAGGCCGCCTGGACCACCGAACCCGCGCCGGCCCCGTTCAACGTCGTCGCCTGGCCCGACCAGGCCCGCCAGGACAACCGCTTCGCGCTGCGCATTCCCTACGTGCTCACGCCCCTGGTCACCCATACGCTGGATCAGCCGGTGGTCGGCGCGCGCGACATCGCCGCCGCCAACGAGCAGCGCGTGCGCGACGGCCTGCTGGCCGTCAGCGCGCTGCGCCGGCTCGCGGCCGACCCGCGCGACGCGCAGGCGCTGGACGCCTTCGAGCGCCACCAGCGCGACCTCGGCTTCGGCCTGCTGGCCCAGCGCTACGCCCCCGATGGAGACCCGGCGCGCCTGGGCCCGGCCGACCTGCGCCGCGCCGCGCTGGACAGCCTGCCCGACGTGTTCGCGGTGTTCTGGAGTTTTCGCCTGATGGTGGCCATCGCGCTGGCGCTGTTCGCCTACTTCATGCTGGCGCTGCTGTACACGCTGCGTGACCAGGTGCAGCATCGCCGCTGGTTCCTGCGCCTGGCGCCGCTGATGATTCCGCTGCCGTTCCTGGCCAGCGAGTTCGGCTGGCTCACCGCCGAGCTCGGCCGCCAGCCCTGGACCGTGTACGAACTCCTCCCCACCTGGATGAGCGCTTCCGGCCACACCGTGGGCGAACTGGCCTTCTCGCTGGCCGTGTTCGCCGCGCTGTACACCGCCTTCCTGGTGATCGACGTGCTGCTGCAACTGCGCCTGGTGCGCAGCGGCCCGCACGAGGGCGACGCAGCCACGCCGTTGCGTGGCGCGCACTGAAGGGCCGCCACCATGGATCTCTACACCGCGCTGAAACTCGTCTGGTGGGCCACGCTGGGCATCGTGCTGATCGGCACCGCCGTACTCATGGGCGGCGACATGGGCGTGGGCGCGCTGCTGCGCCTGGTCGCGCGCAGCGACGCGCAGCGCCGTGCCTGCCTCAACGCCATCGGCCCGCACTGGGAAGGCAACCAGACCTGGTTCGTGCTGGCCGGCGGCGCCAGCTTCGCCGCCTTTCCCCTGCTCTACGCCACCGCATTCTCCGCGCTGTACCTGCTGATGCTGCTGCTGTTGTGGTCCATGCTGCTGCGCCCGGTGGGCTTCGAGTACCGCAGCAAGCTGCCCCAGCGCGCCTGGCGCGAGACCTGGGACTGGGCGCTGGTGCTCGGCGGCGCCGTGCCCATGCTGGTGTTCGGCGCCGCCTTCGGGCAGCTGCTGCTGGGCATCGGCTTCGACCTCGACTGGAACCTGCGCTCCAGCTACGCAGGCAACGCCGCCGGCTTGCTGCGCCCCTTCGCGCTGCTGTGCGGCGCGCTGGCGCTGGGCCTGGCCTGCCTGCATGGCGCCGCCCTGCTGATGCAGCGCTGCGAGCAACCGTTGGCCGAGCGTGCCCGCCGCTGCGCGATGGCCGCGGCCATCGCCGCGCTGGGCCTGTTCGCGGTGGCCAGCGTCTGGGCCGCGCGGCTCGACGGCTGGGAACTGCTGCGCCACCCCGGCAGCGGCGTCGCGCAGACGCCGCTGCAACAGGCGGTGGCGGTGTACCCCGGGGCGTGGCAGGAGCCCTTCGCGCGCCATCCCGCGCTGTGGCTGCTGCCGGGGCTGGTCGTGCTGAGCCTGCTCGGCGCGCTGGCCGCGGCGCGCGCGCGACGGGCGCTGGCCGCATGGCGTCTGGGCGCGCTGGCCTGGGTGGGCGTGCTCGGCACCGCCGGGGCCAGCCTGTTCCCCTTCCTGCTGCCCTCGCGCACCGACCCCTCCCACAGCCTCACGGTGTGGAACGCCGCCTCCAGCCGCGACACCCTGCTGTGGATGAGCGGCTTCGCGCTGGTGCTGCTGCCCACCGTGGCCCTGTACACCCGCTGGTGCTTCCGGATCATGCAGGGCAAGGTTCGGCAGGAAGAAATCGAATCCAGCGACCACGCCTACTGACCGACCGAAGGAGCCGCCGCCCCCGATGCGAACCTTGTTCGAATTCTCCGCCCTGATGCTGCTCGGCGCGCTGCTCGTGGCGCTGGGCATCATCCTGGGCGACTACGCCTCGTGGTATTTCGCCTGGATCGTCGGCACCGCGATGATCGTGCTGGTCAGCGCCGCCGCCCTCGCCTGGCTGGACGCGCAGGAAGCCGCGCGCGCCCGTTCCTTGCCCCGCGACAAGTCCTGAGCACGCCAGCGCGAGCGCGCGCGACCCGCTGGTCCTAGACTTCGCAGCGGTACCCCATCCGACCCGCGCGCGATGGCCCGCGCGCCCGCAACCCCGAGGAACACCATGTCCGACGAAGCCGAACACCGGATCACCCTGCGCCAGCGCCACGACTACCAGTTCGAGATCGATTTCGGCGGCGGCCGCCCCGCGCTGCTGGCCGACGAGCCACCGCCGCTGGGCGAAGGCGCCGGCCCGTCGCCGGTGCACATGCTGCTCGGCGCGGTGGGCGACTGCATGAGCTCCAGCCTGCTGTTCGCGCTGCGCAAGTTCAAGAACGACCCCGGCACCATCACCACCGAGGCCCACGCCCATGTCGGGCGCAACGAGGCGGGACGCCTGCGGGTACTGCGCATGGAAGTGCACCTGCACCTGGGCCGCCCGGCCGCCGAACTGCAGCACGTGGAGCGCATCCTCGGCAGTTTCGAGGCCTTCTGCACCGTGGGCGAGAGCGTGCGCGCCGGCATCCCCACCGAAGTGGCCGTGTACGACGCCGACGGCACGCGCCTGCATTGACATCCCGCGAGGAGACCACGTTGAGTTCCGAACCCGGCAAGACCGCGCCCGCCTCGGGCGGCTTCGACGACCCCCAGGCCCACTGGGACCAGCGCTTCTCGCGCCCGGGGCTGCTGTTCGGCGAACAGCCCAACCGCTTCCTGGAACGCGAGGCGCCGCGCCTGCCCGGGCGCTCGCGCGTGCTCAGCGTGGCCGACGGCGAGGGGCGCAATGCGCTGTACCTGGCCTCGCTGGGCCATCAGGTCACCGCCTTCGACATCTCCCCGGTGGCCATCGCGAAGGCGCGCGCGCTCGCCGAGCAGCGCGAATTGCAGGTGGACTGGCACGTCAGCTCGGTCGACGCCTGGGACTGGAACGGCCGGCCCTGGGACGCGGTGATCGCCGTGTTCGTGCAATTCGCCGACCCGGCCATGCGCCGGCGCATGTTCGAGGGCATGTGGAAAGCCCTGGCCCCCGGCGGTCTGCTGCTGGTGCAGGGCTACACCCCGCGCCAGCTGGAGTTCCGCACCGGCGGCCCCGGCAAGCTCGACAACCTCTACACCGCGGACATGCTGCGCGGCCTGCTGCCCGAGGCGCAGTGGCTGCTGCTGCGCGAGTACGAGGACGAACTCGCCGAGGGCAGCGCCCACGTGGGCCGCTCGGGCCTGCTCGACGCCGTGGTGCGCAAGCCCGCCTGAGGCGGAGTCGCTCAGCGACGCTGCCAGTGCCCGGGGCGCTCGCGCCAGCCGCCGCCGTGGGGCTCCCAGCGCGGCGGCGCCCAGCTGTAG
>JAKBNS010000039.1 GCA_021830925.1 Pseudomonadota bacterium
CGTCAACGCCGTGCGGAATCTGCAGCCCGGACAGGTCAGCGAGGTGATCCGCAGCCCGGCCGGCTTCCATATCCTGGAACTGGTCGCGCGCCAGCACGCCGCGCAGACGCAGCAGACCGCCATGCAGGCCGAGGTACGCGAAATCGTGCTCAATGCCGATGGCGACAGCGCGCGCAGGTCCGCCGTGCACGAGCTCGTCTCGGTGCGCCGGGCCGTGCTCGCCGGCGAGGTGAGCTTCGCCGCCAAGGCGAAGGAAATCTCCCAGGACCTGAGCACCGCGGCCCAAGGCGGCTCGCTGGGCTGGGTGCTGCCCGGACAACTGCCGGCGGCGCTCGACGGCGCACTCGACAACCTGAATCCCGGGCAGATCTCCGAGCCTCTGGTCTTGCCGGGGCGGGTGGTGCTGCTGCAGTTGGTGGACCGCCGCGAACACGCGCTGGGCCCCGGGCAGGAGCGCGCCGTCGTGCGCAGCGAGCTGCTGCAACGCAAGGCCGAGAAGAATTTCCAGGACCTCCTGCGCGACGTGCGCGAGCGCACCTACGTGCGCATTCCCGGCGACGATTCCTGATGCCCACGCGCGCGCACGGCCGGCTGCAAGGACATACGGCCCGCAAGCGCTTCGGCCAGCACTTCCTGACCGATGCGTCGGTGATCGATGCCATTGTCGATGCCATCGATCCGCGCCCCGGCCAACTGCTGGTGGAAATCGGCCCCGGGCTGGGAGCCTTGACCCTCCCGGTGCTGGCGCGCGCGAAGGCGCTGACCGTGGTCGAACTCGACCGCGACCTCGCCGAACGCTGGCGCGGGCGCGCCGAGCCGGGGCTGCAGGTGATCGAGAGCGACGCGCTGGCGCTGGATTTCGGCACGCTGGGCGAGCCGCTTCGGCTGTTCGGAAACCTGCCGTACAACATCTCCAGCCCGCTGCTGTTCCACCTGTTCGACTGCGGATCGAAGGTCGTGGACCAGCACTTCATGCTTCAGAAGGAAGTGGTCGACCGTATGGTCGCCGCGCCGCGCACGGCCGCCTACGGCCGGCTGTCGGTGATGCTGCAATGGCGTTATCGCATGTGGCCGGTGCTGGAGGTCGGGCCGGAGGCCTTCACGCCGCCGCCACGCGTGGATTCGTCGGTGGTACGCATGCAGCCGCGCCGGCCGGACGAGCTGCGCGGCCTGCGCGCGCCCACGCTGCAAGGTCTGACGGCCGCCGCCTTTTCCCAGCGCCGCAAGCTGCTGCGTCACAGCCTGGGGCCGTGGTTGCTGCAGCGAGGCTACGAGGGATCGTTCGACCTGCAACGCCGGGCCGAGGAGGTCGGCGTGGACGAATACATCGACCTCGCGCTGCAGTTGCGCGAGGCCTGAGCGCCTCTTGCCCCCCCGCGGGCTAGCCAGCAGCTACTAGGCCGCCTGCGCCAGCCAGGTGCCGTACCACGGGGCGCTGCTGGGGCGCACCGAGCGGCTGGCGCGAAAACCCGGTTCCACTTCGCCCCGCAACGCCTCCCGGGAAGGCGCGCGGGTCACAGAAAAGAGTAGAAGACCCGGAACTCCACGCCCTGTTCGTACCAGAAGTCCGCGGCGTCGCGGAACACGTCCAGCAGGGTTTCGCGCACTTCCTTGTCGAAGCGCTGGGTCATCGGCAACTGCTCGAGCACGATGACGAAACCGGGCTGCGGCCCGGCACCGGCGATCATGTCGGTCAGGCAATCGCGCAGCGCATCGAAGTTCTTGCCGAAATGCTTGGGAAACAGGAAGGAGCGCGACAGGGTCTCGAGCACTTCCTGCTTGGTGGTCGCCTGCGCCAGATTGGCGTAGAGAAAATGCTGCCCGGCTTCCTGGGCGGCGGCCATCAATTCGTTCACCCTGAAGGCGCGGATCGACTGCACGATGTTCGGACGCAAAGCCTTGAGGTTGACGCCCTCGTCGACCTCAACCGGCGATGAATTGGAAACTTGCGTAGTGATCATGGGTGTAATAGCAGACATCGGGGCTGCGCGGTGCACCACCGCAAACGATTCGCCTGGCTCCCCGGTCGCGGCTGCCCGGAGTGGGTACGGTGTATTCACGGTAATATCCACGTGGTTTGTGCGGCAATTGGTGTTCGTAGTTGCCGAACACGATTCCGTCCTTGGCGTAAGGAAACGGGCCTCCGCTGCGAACTCGCCGCAACGTCAGCAAGGCTTCGCGGTCCAGTCGCGTCGCCTGCACCACGGTTTCGTGCGGATGCCGCGACCCGCCTTGGCGGGCCTGAGCCTGGAATCCGCAGCCGATCCACGCGACGAAGGCCAGCGTCAACGCCAGCCCGCGAAGCCTCCACCTGGTGCCGACGCGGAAGACCCCGGGTGACGGATGCTCCGCAGCGGTCCGTAGGGCCTGCGTCGCGATCACGCCAGTCGAGCCCCGTTTCAGCTTGTTGTCGTGACGGGCGTTCAGCCAGAGCACGGTAGTGGAGTTATTGGCGGTCCGGCCGTGGACCCGCACGATGCACACCGGGCCTGCGACCAAAAGCTCATGCTAGGGGAAAGCCCCGGCAAAAGCAAGATTTGCGCCTAATTTTTGTGCAGCACAGCACCCGGCAGTGAGTACTCACTTCCGAATCCTCGGGATCGCGGGCGGCGCGAAATCGCCGCCCGCGGCCGCCTCGTCAGCGCCCGGAATCGGGGCCGTTGGCTTCCATGACCGTCAGCGCGGTCATGTTGACGATGCGCCTCACCGTGCTCGACGCCGTCAGGATGTTCGCCGGGCGCGCCGCTCCAAGCAGGATCGGGCCGATGGCCACGTTGTTGCTGGCGGCCGTCTTCAGCAGGTTGTAGGCGATGTTGGCGGCGTCCAGGTTGGGGAACACCAGCAGGTTCGCCTCACCCGACAGCGTGGTCTGCGGCAGCAGGCTGGCACGCAGGTTGGGGTCGAGGGCGCAGTCGCCGTGCATCTCCCCGTCCACCTCCAGGCTCGGGTCGCGCTGGCGCAGCAGTTCCAGGGCCTCGCGCATCTTGACCGCGCTGGGCGCGTTGCTGGAGCCGAAGTTGGAATGCGACAGCAGCGCCACCTTGGGCACGATGGCGAAGCGCCGAAGCTTCTCCGCGGCCATCAGGGTGATCTCGGCGAGTTGTTCGGCGCTGGGGTCGACGTTGACGTGGGTGTCCACCAGCATGATCTGCCGCCCCGGAAGGATCAGGCCGTTCATCGCCGCGTAGGTGTTCACGCCGGAGCGACGCCCGATCACCTGGTCGATGTAGTGCAGGTGCAGCTGGGTGTTGCCCCAGGTACCGCAGATCAGCCCGTCCGCCTGGCCCTTGTAGACCATCATGCTGGAAATGAGCGTCAGGCGCCGGCGCATCTCGATCTTGGCGAAGGAGGGGGTCAGCCCCTTGCGCCCGGCGAGCTGCTGGTAGGTCTGCCAGAAGTCGCGGTAGCGCTCGTCATGATCGGTGTTCACCACCTCGTAGTGCTCGCCCTCCCGCAGGCGCAGGCCGAAGCGTTCGATGCGCTGCGCGATGACCGCCGGGCGTCCGACCAGGATGGGTCGCGCCAATTGCTCGTCGACCACCACGCGCACCGCGCGCAGCACCCGTTCGTCCTCGCCCTCGGCGTAGACGATGCGCTTCTTCGCGGCGTGACGGGCAATGGAGAAGATGGGGCGCATCATCGCCCCGGACTGGTAGACGAACTGCTGCAACTGCTCGCGGTACGCCTCGATGTCTGCCACCGGACGCACGGCCACGCCGCTTTGCTCGGCCGCCCGCGCCACCGCCGGCGCGATGTGCAGGATCAGGCGCGGGTCGAAGGGCTTCGGGATCAGGTAATCCGGCCCGAAGCACGGCGCGCTGCCGCCGTAGGCGGCCGCCACCACGTCGCTTTGCTCCATCTGCGCCAGCGCGGCGATCGCCTCCACCGCGGCGATCTCCATCTCGGTGGTGATGGTGGTGGCGCCGCAGTCCAGCGCACCGCGGAAGATGTAGGGGAAGCACAGGACGTTGTTGACCTGGTTCGGGTAGTCCGAACGCCCGGTCGCGATGACGGCGTCGTCGCGCACGGCCTTGACGTCTTCCGGCAGGATTTCCGGCGCCGGGTTGGCCAGCGCCAGGATCAGCGGGCGCGGGGCCATGGTTCGCACCATGTCCTGCTTGAGCACGCCGCCGGCCGACAGACCGAGGAAGATGTCGGCGCCGTCGATCACGTCGCCCAGCTTGCGGGCCTCGGTGGCCTGCGCATAGCGCTGCTTGTCCGGATCCATCAGCTCGGTGCGGCCCTCCCAGACCACGCCGGCGATGTCGCTGACCCAGATGTGCTCGCGCGGCATGCCCATGTGCTCGAGCAGGCGCAGGCAGGCCAGCGCCGCGGCGCCGGCGCCCGAGCAGACCAGCTTGACGTCCTCGATGCGCTTGCCCACCACCTTCAGACCGTTGCGCACGGCCGCGGCCACGATGATCGCGGTGCCGTGCTGGTCGTCGTGGAATACCGGGATGCGCATGCGCTCGCGCAGCTCGCGCTCCACGCGGAAGCACTCGGGCGCCTTGATGTCTTCCAGGTTGATGCCGCCGAAGGTCGGCTCCAGCGCCGCGATGATCTGGATCAGGCGCTCGGGGTCCTTCTCGTTGACCTCGATGTCGAATACGTCGATGTTGGCGAACTTCTTGAACAGGACCGCCTTGCCCTCCATCACCGGCTTGGCCGCCAGCGGCCCGATGTCGCCCAGGCCCAGCACGGCGGTGCCGTTGGTGATCACCGCCACCAGGTTGCCGCGCGCCGTGTAGCGCGCGGCGCTGGTCGGATCGGCGGCGATTTCCTCGCAGGCCGCGGCGACGCCGGGGGAATAGGCCAGGGCCAGGTCGCGCTGGTTGGAAAGCTGCTTGGTCGGGGTGACGCTGATCTTCCCGGGAAGCGGATGCTCGTGGTATTCCAGGGCCGCGCGACGCAGCTCGGCCTTGGCGTCAGGGTTCGACATGTAGGAGGTCTCCGAAACCATCGCCTGTTGTGCATCCGGGCGCGTCGCCGCGCGATCACCGCCGTGCGGTTCCGCCGTGCGCGCCGGTCGCGCACCCCATGGGCGCGACACCAGGCTTGAGCGGAATTCTAGGCCTCGCGTGGCCCAGGGCCTTGCCCGAGCGGCGACAATACCCCCCATGGCCCAAGCTCCCGACGCGCCCGTCTCCGCGGCGCCCGCAACGCCCCCCGGTGAGTTCGACCTCATCGCGCGCTACTTCCGCCGCCCGGCGGCACGCGCGCTGCTCGGCGTGGGCGACGACTGCGCCTTGCTGCAGGCCGAGCCCGACCAGCAGTGGGCGATCTCCACCGACATGCTGGTGGAGGGTCGCCACTTCCTCGCCGGCACGGACCCCGCGCGCCTGGGCCACAAGGCGCTGGCCGTGAACCTGTCGGATCTTGCCGCGATGGGCGCGCGACCTCACTCCTTCCTGCTCGCGCTGGCGCTTCCGGCGGCCGACGCGGCCTGGCTGGAGGCTTTCAGCTCCGGCCTGTTCGAGCTGGCCGGACAGCATGGCATCGAACTGGTCGGCGGCGACACCACGCGCGGCCCGCTGAACCTGTGCCTGACCGTGCTCGGCCTGGTTCCGGCCGGCTCGGCGCTGCGTCGCGACGCGGCCCGCGCCGGCGACGAGCTCTGGATCTCGGGCGTGCCCGGCGAGGCGCGGCTCGCGCTGGGCCACCTGCGAGGCGAATGGACCCTCGAGGCGGCCGCGCTCGAACACGCGCTGGCGCGGCTGGAACGACCCACGCCGCGCGTGGCCCTGGGGCTGGCGCTGCGCGGCATCGCGCACGCCGCGATCGACGTCTCCGACGGCCTGCTGGGCGACCTCGGGCACGTGCTGCGCGCGAGCGCCGTGGGCGCCGAGCTGCGCGCCGACGCGCTGCCGCGCGGCCAGGTGCTGGCGGCGCAGCCCGAGGCGCGCCGACGCGCCTGCCAGCTTGCCGGTGGCGACGACTACGAGCTGCTGTTCACCGCCCCGGCCTCCAGGCGCGCCGACGTCTTGACGGCCGCGGCCGCGGCGGGCACCCAGGTCAGTCGCATCGGCAGCGTGCATGCGGCGCGGGAACTGCACCTGATCGACGCCGCGGGACGTAGCATCGACAACGAGTTCTGCTCCTTCGACCATTTCGCCCAACCATGAACCAGCCTCCGCGCGCGGACTGGCGCTTCCTGCTCGCCAGCCCGTGGAATTTCCTCGCCATGGGCTGCGGCTCCGGGCTGTCGCCGGTGGCGCCGGGCACCGCCGGCAGCCTGTTCGGCTGGGCCACCTGGCTGCTGCTCCAGGGTCTGCTGCCGACGTGGGCCTGGCCGCTGCTGCTGCTCGTCGGTTTCGCGGGTGGGGTGTGGATCTGCGAGCGCGCGGCGCGCGCCCTGGGCCTGCACGACCCCGCACCGCTGGTGTGGGACGAGGTGGTGGCGATGTGGTTGGTGCTGTGGCTGACCCAGTGGGGCGTGGATGCCCTCACCGGGGCTCACGGGCTGCTGCCCTGGCCGTTGCAGCTTGCCGGATTCGCGCTGTTTCGGCTGTTCGACGCCCTCAAGCCCGGCCCCGTGGGCTGGGCCGACCGCAAGCTCAGCGGTGGCCTGGGCATCATGCTCGACGACATCGTCGCCGCCGTGTTCAGCCTGTTGTGCCTGGCCGTGGGCCTCGTGGGCTGGGGCTTCATCGACATGTGGATGCATGGAATACGCGTACCCGCCTGAGATCGGACCCGCCGATGCCGGCTGGCAGGCCCTGCTGGGCGCCGCCGACGAACTGGGCCGTGCGCTGACGGGGCGCGGCTGGCTGCTGGGCTGCGCCGAATCCTGCACCGGAGGCATGGTGGCTGCCGCGCTGACCTCGCTGCCGGGCAGCAGCCAGTGGTTCGAGCGGTCGCTGGTGACCTACAGCAACGCCGCGAAGACCGAGCTGCTGGGGGTGCCGCCCGACACGCTGCAAACCCACGGCGCGGTCAGCGAGGCCACCGCGCTGGCGATGGCGCGCGGCGTGCTGGCGCACGCGCCGGTGCAGGCGGCACTATCCGTCACGGGCATCGCCGGGCCCGGCGGCGGCAGCGCCGACAAACCGGTAGGGCTGGTCTGGTTCGGCTGGGCCTGGAACGCCCCGTCGGGCGTGCTCGCGCAGGCCGAGGCGCGCTGCTGGCCGGGAGGTCGACACGCCGTACGCATGGCCTCCGCCCAGCATGCGCTGCGGGGCATGCTGCTGCGCCTGCCCAGCCTCGCCGGCACGCCACGCGCGATCTGAGCACGACACGTCCGCGTCCGCAGCGCCCCTTCCTACAATGTCGGGAATGAACATGCCCTCCCAGACCTCCGTGCCGGCCGGCCTCAGCCCGCTGAGCGCCCTTTCCCCGCTCGACGGCCGCTACAGCGCCAAGGTCGACGCCCTTCGCACCCATCTGTCGGAAAGCGCGTTGATGCGCTGCCGCGTGCAGGTGGAGATCGAATGGCTGATCGCGCTGTCCCAGGCCGGACTGGCCGAGCTGGCTCCGATTCCCGCGCCGCTGCAGGCCGAACTGCGCGCGCTCGCCGTCAACTTCGGCGAAACCGACGCGCAGGCCATCAAATCCATCGAACGCGTGACCAACCACGACGTGAAGGCGGTGGAGTACTGGATCAAGGAGCGCCTGCGCGCATGGCCGGAACTCGCGCGCAGCAGCGAGTTCGTGCATTTCGCCTGCACCTCCGAGGACATCAACAACACGGCGCACGGGCTGATGCTCAGCGGCGCGCGCGACCAGGTGCTGGTGCCGGTGCTGCAGGGCGTGCTGGCGCGGCTGCGCCGCCTGGCGATGGATCTGGCCGATGCGCCGATGCTCTCGCGCACCCACGGGCAGACCGCCAGCCCCACGACCCTGGGCAAGGAAATGGGCAACTTCGCCGCGCGCCTGCAGCGCGCGATCGCCAGGCTGCGGGGCGTGGAGCTGACCGCCAAGATGAACGGCGCGGTGGGCAACTACAACGCCCACCTGGCCGCCTACCCGGAGGTCGACTGGGAGGGACTGGCACGCGCAGTGGTGGAAGGCCCCCTGGGCCTGCGCTTCAACCCCTACACCATCCAGATCGAGCCCCACGACTGCATGGCCGAACTGTTCGACGCCGTGGCACGCCTGAACACGGTGCTGGTCGACCTCAATCGCGACCTCTGGGGCTACATCTCGCTGGGCTACTTCCGTCAGCGCACGAAGGCGGGAGAGATCGGCTCGTCGACCATGCCGCACAAGGTCAATCCGATCGACTTCGAGAATTCCGAAGGCAACCTGGGCATCGCCAACGCGCTGCTGCGTCACCTGAGCGACAAGCTGCCGATCTCGCGGTTCCAGCGCGACCTCACGGATTCGACCGTGCTGCGCAACATGGGCGTGGCCCTCGGCCACGGGCTGCTGGCCTACGACAGCCTGCAACGCGGGCTGGACAAGCTCGAACCCGACGTGCGCCGCCTCGCCGAGGACCTGGACGCGGCCTGGGAAGTGCTGGCGGAGCCGGTGCAGACGGTCATGCGCAGGCATGGGCTGCCCAACCCCTACGAACAGCTCAAGGAACTCACCCGCGGCAAGGCCATCACCCGCGACATCCTGCGCCAGTTCATCGCCGGCCTGCCACTGCCCCAGGCCGAGCGCGACCGCCTGCTCGAGCTCAGCCCCGGCGCCTATACCGGCAAAGCGGCCGAACTGGCCCGGCGTATCGGCACCGCGGACGACTGATCCGATGCCCGCGGCAGCGAAACCAGCCTGGAAACCCCGATGACCAAACTCCTGGTGAAGTGGCTGCTCTCGGCGACCGCGCTGATGGCCGTGGCCTACCTGTACAGCGGGGTTCAGCTTGCGGGCTTCGCGGCCGCGCTGTGGGCTTCGCTGATCATCGGCCTGCTCAACAGCCTGGTGCGCCCGGTGCTGCTGCTGCTGACCCTGCCGATCACCGTGCTCACGCTGGGCCTGTTCTTTTTCATCATCAACGCGCTGATGTTCTACGCGGCATCGGGCCTGAGCTCGGGTTTCGAGGTGCGCGGCTTCGGCGCGGCACTGATCGGCTCGCTGCTGTACAGCGTGGCCGGGCTGCTGATCGACTCAGCGCTCGAGGGGCTGTTCCAGAACGGCCGACGCTGAGACCTCGCGCGCCGCACCCGCCTGCGCGCGCAACGCGCGCAGGCGGGCGGCACGAGTCGGGTGGGTGCGGAACAGGCGCATCAGGCCGCGGCGGCGCAAGGGGTCGTCGAACATCAGCTGGGCCCCTGCCGGGTAGCGGACCGCCAGCGCGAACACGCCCGGCCCGTCGACGCGGGGTCGAAGCTGTCGCACGGCGCGTGCCATCGCCTCCGGATCGCCGCACAAAAGCGAGCCAAGACGGTCGGCGGCGAATTCCTTGCCGGCCGATCCGCCCATGCGCGCCAGAAGGGCCGCCAGCGGCGCCAACAGCAGCCACAGCGGCGCCACCCAGGGCGCGAATTCGGCCGCCGCATCGTCGGAGACCCTGGCCAGTCCAGCCTGCGCCACGAAGGCGAGCACGCCTCCACCCGCCGCCGCCAGGCTGGCCGGCAACATGTCCCCGCGCAGCACATGGGCAAACTCGTGCGCCAGCACGGCACGCAATTCGGCCTCGTCCAGAACTTGAAGAATGCCGGTGGTCAGCACCAGCGAGGCTTGCCGCGCATGGGTGCCGGTGACGAAGGCGTTCGGCGCCCCCTCGTCCAGCACGAATACGCGCGGCATCGCCACGCCGGCGTGACGGGCGAGGTCGCGCACCATGGCCAGCAGATGCGGCGCTCCCTGCGCGTCGACCTCGCGGGCGCCATACAGGCGCAGCACCACGGGCGCGCAGTAGCGGTAGGCCGCAGCCGCGGCCAGCAGAGCCAGCGCGGCGCCCGGCATCCAGCCGCCGAGCCATCGGCCGAGCAGGGCCGCCGGCAACGCCACGACCCCCAGCAACGCCAACGAGCGCAGCAGGTTCGACATGCGCGGGATCCAGGCTTGGGAAATTACCTTTTGAAACACGAGTAACGCATGCTAGCGGATCCAGGCGGTGGGTACCAGCGGCTGCGTAAGCGCGGCGTGCGCGCGACGCGAGCGCGGCTAGGCCGTCCCGGGGGACTCGCAGGCGAAGCGCTCTCCGGCCCGGATAGGCAGGCCACGCAGCAACGCGGCCGCGTCCACCGCGTTGCCGCCGGCGCGCTGCAGGCGCGTGAGCACCAGCGTGCCCTCGCCGCAGGCGATCTCGATGCCCGCGACGTCGGCGCGCAGCACCTGGCCCGGCGCGGCATCGGCCGCGGTGGCACCGGTGCCCAGGCGGGCGCCGTGCACCTTGAGCTGCGTGTCGCCCACGCAGGTACGCGTGCCGGGGTGGGGCTCGAAGGCCCGGATGCGCCGCTCCAACTCGGCCGCCGGGCGCCGGTAATCCAGCCAGGACTCGGCCTTGTCGATCTTGGCCGCATAGCTGACACCGTCATTGGGCTGCGCGGTGGGCTCCGCCACACCCTGACGCAAGTCGGACAGGACCTGCAGCAGCAACCCGGAACCCAGTCCGGCCAGGCGGTCGTGCAGCGTGGCCGCGGTGTCCCCCGGCAGGATGGGCGTCTCCTCCATGCGGTACACCGGCCCGGTGTCCAGCCCGGCGTCCATGTGCATGATGCTGACGCCCGACAGCGCGTCGCCCGCCTCGATCGCGCGCTGGATCGGCGCCGCGCCGCGCCAGCGCGGCAACAGCGAGGCGTGGATGTTCAGGCAACCCAGGGGCGGCAGATCGAGCACCCACTGGGGCAGCAACAAGCCGTAGGCGACCACGACCAGCACGTCCGGAGCGGCGCGGCGCAGGGCCTCGCGGGCCTGTTTCGCGTCCTCCGGGTAGCGCCCATCCAGGCGCAGGCCTCGCGGCTGCTCCAGCGGCAGCGCATGTTCCAGCGCGAGCCGCTTGACGGCGCTGGGCTGCGGGCGCATGCCGCGCCCGGCCGGCCGATCGGGCTGGGTGAGCACCAGCGGCACCTCGTAGCCGGCGCGCAACAAGGCGCGCAGCGCCTGCGCCGCGAACTCGGGCGTACCAGCGCAGGCCACGCGCAAGCCGCCGGACGCGGCGCCGCGCGGCTCCCCCGCTACGCTCTCGGCGACGGACACGGTCTCACGCCGCCTCGGTCTCGCGCTGGCGCTTGCGCATGCGCACCTTGATGCGACTGCGCTTGAGCGACGAGAGGTAATCCACGAATACCTTACCCTCGAGGTGGTCCATTTCGTGCTGCACGCATACGGCCATCAGGCCGTCGGCCTCGATCTCGAAACCCTCGCCGCGGGCGTCCAGCGCGCGCACCCGGATACGGTCCGGGCGGGTCACCTTGTCGTAGATGCCGGGCAGGGACAGGCAGCCTTCCTCCCACTCCTTGCAATCGGCGCTGCGCTCGACGATCTGCGGATTGATCAGCACCATCGGCTGATCGCGCTGCTCGGAGGTATCGACGACGATGATGCGCTCGTGGATGTCCACCTGCGTGGCGGCCAGGCCCACCCCCTTCGCGGCATACATGGTTTCGAACATGTCGGCCACGATGGCACGCACGCGATCGTCGACCTGGGCCACCGGCTTGGCCACCGTGTGCAGCCGGGGATCGGGATATTGGAGGATATTCAGCAAGGCCATATCGGGCTCCGGAGCATCGAACGCCGTGCACCCTCCCCTGGTCGGTGCGCGGCATTCATGCAACTTCGCATGAGGTGAATCTGGGGTTTTGATTGCGACGGGCGCGGATTTATGGAGACAATGTAACAAGCATTCGAGGTTTTGCCTGCCGGAAAGTCCCCGTCAGTCGGCATTGCGGGGGCTTTCGCGGCGAAACCATCTGCATCGTGGAACATGGGGGCGTCCGGCTCAAGTGCAAGCAGCCGCGCCGGGGGCCCGAACCGCGCACTCGCCGCGGCGCCGGGCGCGCGACCCGTTCCATATGCGTATTGTCTTTCTTGGGGGCCCCTTCATGCAACGCAAGCTCTATGGCCGCGCCGGCGCGCTCGGACTGCTGTTCTGGCTGGGCCTGGCCGCGGCACAGGCCGCCGGCTCCGAGGCACCGCCGCTGAACGGCCTGCCCGACTACCCGGTGTCGACCCAGCAGCGTGAACGCGCCGACGCCGCCGCGCACGCCGGGGTGCCGGTCGACGAACTGGCCGCGGGCGCGCCGCAGCGCTACGAGGTGCGCAAGGGCGACACGCTGTGGCGCATCTCCGGCATGTACCTGAAGAAGCCCTGGAACTGGCCCGACCTGTGGGGCATGAACCTGGAGCGTATCCGCAATCCCCACTGGATCTTCCCCGGCCAGGTGCTGGTGCTGACCATCGTGAACGGGCGCGCCATGCTCACGCTCGAGGGCGAGGGCACGATTCCGACGCTGCGCGTGGAGCCGGGCGTGCAATACAAGTCGCTGCCTCCGGCGGGCATCCCGACCATCGATCCCGAGCTGATCGGCCCCTTCCTGACCCGTCCCCTGCTGGTCGAGCCGAAGACCCTGGCCATGTCTCCGCGCATCGTCGCGCTCAGCCCGGGCCATGTGATGCTGGCGCCCCATGAAGTGGCCTACGTGCGCGGCGACGTCGGCACGACCACGCGCTTCGACGTCTATCGCCCGGCGCGCGAACTGCGCAATCCCCACACCCACAAGGTCATCGCCTACGAGTCCGACTACATCGGCACGGTCCAGGTGGTGCACGGGCCGCAGGGCAAGGACGCCGTGTCCACCGTGCGTGCCACCACGATGGCCCGGGAAATGGTGGTCGGCGACCTGCTGATCGCCCAGCCCCCGCGCCAATACCTGGACTTCACCCCCCACGCCCCCAAGGAGCCGGTGCACGCGGACATCATCTCCATCCATGACGACATGCAGATGGCGGGCAAGAACAGCGTCGTGGCCATCGACGCCGGCGCCGCCGAAGGTCTCGATCGCGGCACGGTGCTGGCCATCCAGAAGGCGCCGCGCGAAGTCGAGGACACCACGGTGAAGGGTGACCCGAAGATCGAGATCCCGGCGCGTCGCGTGGGGCTGCTGATGGTGTTCCGAACCTTCCGGCACGTCAGCTTCGGCCTGGTGCTGAGCGCGGACACCGAGATCGAAGTACCCGACAGGGTGCTCCAGCCCTGAGGGGACGTGAGCGGCTCGGCAGGCGCGGCTCGGGGCGGAAACGCCGAGCTGCACTGCTGGCTGCGCCTGGTGTACAGCCCGGGGATCGGCCCCATGGGCGTGCAACGCCTGTTGCGCGCCTTCGGCACGCCCCAACAGGTGCTGGAGCGCGATCTGGGGCAACTGCGCGGCGTGATACCCGAGCCCGCCGCAGCGGGCTTGCTGGCCCCGCCGCCGCCGAATCTGCGGGAACTGCTGGCCCGCGCACCCGACTGGCTGGCCGAGCCGGGCCGGCTGCTGCTCAGCCTGGCGGACGCTCGCTATCCCCAAGCCCTGCTGCACATTCCCGACCCGCCGCCGCTGCTGTGGCTGCGTGGCGACCCCTCCCGCCTCGAGGCGCAACGCACACTGGCAGTCGTCGGCGCGCGCAATCCCAGCGCGCAGGGGGCCCGAGACGCCCATGATTTCGCGAAGGCCCTGGCAGCGGCCGGGGTCTGCGTGGTCTCGGGCCTGGCACGGGGCATCGACGCACAGGCCCATCGGGGCGCGCTGGGGGCGGGACGGCAAGACGCATCGACCGTGGCGGTGCTGGGCCACGGCTGCGATCGCGTCTATCCGGCGGCGAACCGCGAACTGGCGCAACAAATTGCTGCTGATGGGCTGATCGTTTCGGAGTTTGCGTTGGGTGCGCCGCCACACGCGCAACATTTCCCACGACGCAACCGGATCATCAGCGGTCTGTCGCGCGGGGTGCTGGTGGTGGAGGCGGCATTGCGCTCGGGCTCGCTGATCACCGCGCGTCTGGCCGCCGAGCAGGGGCGCGAGGTGTTCGCGCTGCCTGGCTCGATCCACAACCCCATGGCCCGCGGCTGCCATCGCCTGCTGCGCGACGGCGCGCAACTGGTCGAGCAGGTCGGGGACATCCTGGAGGATCTGGGCTGGGCGCCGGCGCGCCCGACGCGCCGCGATCGCGTCTCCGACTCCGGGCCCGGGCCCGATGGCGCCATCGACCCGCGCCAGGCCGCGCAATGCGAGTTGCTGGAGTGCATGGGCTGGGGCCCGCTGGGCCTGGACGAACTGCTGGCACGCAGTTCGCTGCCGGCCGCCTCGGTGCAGGAGCATCTGCTCGAACTCGAACTGCAGGGGCGCCTGGCGCGCCTGCCCGGAGGGCTCCTGCAGCGCATCGACCCTGCTTGAACGGGTTTTCCACACGGGGGCCGGCATGCCGCGCTTATGCATAGAATGCCCCCATGTTCGACATCCTGATGTACGTCTACGAAACCTACTGGCACCCGGAGGCATGCCCCGAGCCGGGCCAGCTGTCGCGCAAGCTCAGCGCGGCGGGCTTCGAGACCGAGGAAATCAGCGACGCGCTGGACTGGCTGCGCGGCCTGGACCTGGCGGTGGCGGACCACCGTGTGCTCGGCGCGCCGAGCGACGCCAGCGTGCGCCTGTACGAACCCGCGGAACTCGAATGCCTCGGGGTGGACGCCGTCGGCTACCTGAACTTCCTCGAATCCGCCGGCACCATCAAGCCTCATCTGCGCGAGCTCGTGATCGAGCGCGCCGTGGCCACCGGCATCAAGCAATTGCCGGTGGAGCAGCTCAAGACCATCGTTCTGATGGTGTTCTGGCGCCTCGATGAGGAACCGGACGCGCTGATTCTCGACGAGCTGTTCGTCGAGGCGACCGATCGCGTCGTGCACTGAACGAATTCTTCCGGAAACCCTTCCCATGCCCAGCCTTTCCCGTCGCGGCCTGCTGGCCGCCGTGTCCAGCCTTTGCCTCGCGCTCGCCGCCTGCGGCGGCGGCACCAGCGGTAGCTACTCCGGCTCGACCCTCGACGGTCAGGTACTGATGGACGCCACGGCTCCGGTGGTCGGCTCCGCCAACGTGTGCATCTGGGGCATCGCCAACGGCCAGGGCAACCCGCTGAACACCAACGTCTCGCCCCCGACCAACACCGGCACGCTTCTGACCAACGGCTGCCTGAGCACCAACGCGCAGGGCCAGTTCTCGGCGGACCTGACCAGCTTCTACGGTCCGGTGCTCGTCCAGATCTTCAGCGGCAGCTACGCCAGCCGCGCCACCGGCACGACCGTCGGCCTGAACAGCCTCAGCGCCACCAACGCCAGCCTGCAGGCCATCGCCTTCGTGGGCGGCGGCGGCACCGTCAACGTGACGATCACCCCGCTGACCACCATCGCGGTGTCCATGGCCAACAGCATGCCCGGCAGCCTGACCATGGCCAACTACCAGACCGCGGCCGCCAAGGTGGCCACCGAGTTCCAGCTCGGCGGCGTGAACGTCACCAGCGCGCCGGCCAGCGGGGACCCGCAGGACCTGGTGCTGCGCGGGGTCGAGCAATACCTGGCCTTCGCGCCGGGAGCGACCGATGATCCCAGCGCGGCCAACCTGCTGACCTGGAATACCGGCGCCCTCGGCACGATGTCCGCCGACTTCACCAGCGCCTACAACACGATCAACGGAACCAGCGCCAGCTTCTCGTTCTACTGATCGTTCTCCGGGCGCATCCTGGAGGAGGTCGCCCGAGGCTGCCGCCCCCCTGAATCCGGGGTGGGATATTGCGCCGCCGAGGCTCGCGCACTGCCACAATGTCGGAATATGTCCGGCAGGCGCATCGGACCGGCCGGGCTGCGGCCGCTGCGCCGGCCGTGCCTCGTCCGCAGCCGCGATGCCCAATCCGTCCGTCCTGACGCGCTCCCCCAGCCTTTCCCGACCGCCGCGACCGCTACGCGGCGTCGCGGCGTTGGCGGCCGTGCTGGTGTGCGGGGCCTGTTGCGCCGGGGTGGCCTGGGAGTCCTGGCGCGCCACGCGCGAACGCGCGCTGGACACCCTGCAGGCCGGTGCCGACGTCTACGCGCAGGACTTGCGCGAACACCTGGACACGCGCATTTCCCATCTGCGCCAGATCGCCGCGACCCTGCCCGCGAAGGGCGATGCCTCGGCGTCGCTGCGCCAGGCGCTGCAACTGTGGCCCGACAACACCAATCTGCTGCTGCTCGGCGCGGACGGGCGGGTCGAGGCGTCGGCCCGCCAGCCCGCCGATTACCCCGGGCTGGACGCCCGCCTTCCCCCGGAAACACGGGAGGCGTGGCTGGGCTGCGCGGGCGGCGCCGAGCGGTGCGCGCTGCCGCCCGTGCCGGACCCGGCACGGGCCGGCAGCTGGCTGAGCGCGGAGATGCTGCGCATCGCCGCAGGCCGCTGGCTCGTGGTGGAGCACCCCCACCTGTTGTCGCCCGCGCTGCAGGCGCTGCTGGCGAGCTACCCGCGCGCGGGGCTGACCGTCGTGCGTGACGTCGACGGATTGCCGCAGGTGGGTTACCCGATCAGCCTGACCCCTTACGGGCAGGCGCAACGCCTGGACCTGCCGCTGCGCTCCCTGCTCGGTTCGGGCAGCGGCTCCTACCAGGGCGCGCTGGGAGACCGCGACCAGCGCTCGCTGGGAGCCTGGGTTCGCGTGAACGGGCTGCCCTACGTGGTGATCGCCGCCGTGCCGCGCGCCGCGCTGCTCGGCCGATGGGCCCGGGACCTGCTGCCCTACGCGGCACTGTTGCTCGGACTGGCCCTGATCGCCGGCTGGACCTTCCTGCGGGAGATGCGGCGCCTGCGGATGTTGCAAAACGGCAACGCGCAGGCGATGTCCACGCTGGGGCGTCTGTCCACACTGCAAGGTTTTCGCGCCCGTACCCACGAGCTGATCGCCGCCGCCGGTGCCGAACCCGAACTCCTGCGCGACATCTGCGCGGCCGCGGTCGAGCTCTGCGGCCTGCGCCTGGCGTGGATCGGACGCATCGACGCGCAGGGACAACTGCAGGTGGTGGCCGCGGCCGGCGCCACGACCTACCTGGAGGGCCTGCCGGTGGCGCTGCGCGCGCACGACGAGCCGGCCGAGCCCTTCGGCGACGCCTGGCACGGCGGACTGGCCCAACTGCACGAAGACCTCTCCGGGCCCGGCAGCACCTGGAGCGGACGCGCGGCCGCGCACGCGATGCATGCCGCCGCGGCGCTACCCATCCGGCGCCACGGGCGACTCGACGCGGTGCTCTCGCTGTACTGGGCCGAGGCGCAGGAGTTCGACCCCGAGTACGCCAATGTGCTGCGCGACATGGGCGAGGACATCGGGCGCGGCCTGGAACGCCTGGACCTGATCGCCGCGCAGCAGGAGGCGCTGCGTGCGCATGAGCGCCAGGGCGAGCTCATGCGCACGGTGTTCTCCCAGATCGACGTGCTGATCGCCTCGCGCAGCGAAAGCGAGCTGCTGGAGACCGCCTGCACCCGGCTGCTGGAAGGCGGATTGTTCGCGGCCGCCTGGATCGGTCAACCGGACGATGCCGGATACGTGCATCTGGTGGCAGCGGCCGGCCACGCGCGCGAGACTCTCGACGGCCTCGAGATGCGGGTGAGCCAGCATGGCGCCGACGCCTTGTCGCGCACCTGGTTCGAGGGTCGACGCGCGGTGGAAACGGACGTCGGGTCCGTGCTGATCCAGCCCTGGCAGGCCTATGCCCTGGCCGATTGCGTGCAGGAGGCGGTGACCCTGCCGCTGCGGCGCTCGGGACGCCTGTGGGCGATGCTGGTGCTGGTGGCCAACGACAGCACCGATCTCGACGCCATCGTGCAGGACACGCTGCTGCGAACCGCAGAGCTGATCAGCCAGGCGCTGACCGAGATCGACCTGAAGCAACTGCTGCAGGCGCGGGAATCCGAACAGGCGCACTTGGCGCGTCATGACGCGCTCACCGGCCTGGCCAACCGCCTGGCGCTCGAGCAGCACCTGCCGCATGCCATGGCGCGCGCGCGGCGCGGCGGGCACCAGCTGGCCATCGGCGTACTGGACCTGGACGACTTCAAGCCGGTCAACGACACCTACGGGCACGCCGCCGGCGACCGCCTGCTGCAGCAACTGGCCACGCGCCTGCAGGCGCAGCTGCGCGAGTCCGACCTGCTGGCGCGCCTGGGCGGCGACGAGTTCGTGCTGGTGCTCGACGAACTCGACGCCGCGCATCCGCGCCAGGTGCTTTCCACGGTGCTGGGGCGCCTGCACCGCGCCGTCGAGGAGCCTTTCGAGCTCTCGCCGGGAGTGCAGGCCGAGGTCGGCATGAGCATGGGCCTGGCCCTGTACCCCGAGCATGGGGACGAGCCCGATTCGCTGCTGCGCCAGGCCGACGGCGCGCTGTATGCCGCCAAGGCCGCCAAGGCGCGGCGCGAGCGCTGGTGGCTGCTCAGCGGCGAGCAGGTGGACGACGCGCAGGAAGTCGAGCTGGAACCCTACGGCGAGGCCGCCGCCGAACTGCTCGAGAAGGTGCAGTCGGAGCTGGCCCAGGTGGACGATGAGTTCCTGGAGGCCTTCTGGCGCCAGATGGGGCCCGACAGCGCCAACGCGCGCATCGTCGCCATGCTGACCGAACAGGAAGTGCTGGGGTTGAAGGCGCACCAGACACGCCATCTGCGCGGCCTGCTGCGTCCGGGCCTGCAGCGCGAGGAACAGGAGCTGGCGGCGCTGCGCCTGGGCCGCGTGCACGCCATGATCGGCGTGGACAGCGCCGCGGCCATGGCCGCGCTGAGCCAGTACGGCGCCGCGCTGCAACGCGTCTCGCAGCGCCTGCCGCTGCGCCTGGACGCCCGCGTGCGCCTGCAGACCCTGCTGCAGCAACGCCTGGCGCTGGACCTGCATGCCATGCAACGCGGCGCGGTGGAGGTGCTGCACCAGCGCCAGGCGCATCTGGCGGCCTTGGAGAACCAGCTGGACGCGTGGGAGCAATCGGGCCAGCTGGCGCGCCACGTGGTCGCCCACCTGGGAGAGCTCGCGGGCATCTGCGGCGTGGCCTGCGGACGCCCCGACGCCGACAACCGCTACGTGCTGGAATTCGGCTCCGGCGAGGCGCAGGGCTACCTGCAGGCCTTGCGCGACGCCGGGCTGGACCTGGACTTCCGGCGCGGCGCGCTGGACGGCGCCGGCGCCACGCAGCGCGCATGGACCAGCGGCTCCATCGCCACCGACCCCAACGAACTCGCGGTGGAGGCCTTCGCTCCCATCGCGCGCCAGTTCGGCGTGCGCAGCGTGGCCGCGATCCCGCTGCTGGACCGCCACGGGCACGTGCACCAGGTGATCACCCTGCTGGGACGCCACCCCGGCCAGTTCGAGGCTCCCGCCATGCGCATGTGGCTGGACTCGGCGCAGCACCATCTGGGCCCGGCCTTCCAGCGCGCGCTCGGCGGCCCGGCCCAGCAGCCCATCGCGGCCACGCGGCGCAGCCGCCTGCACGACCTGCTGTACGGCGGTGGGCTGCGCCTGCACGTGCAGCCGCTGGTCAACCTGGTCACCGGCCAGCCCGACGAGGTGGAGGTGCTGGCACGGCTGCAGGACGGCGACAGCGTGCTCATGCCGGGCGGATTCCTGGAGGCCTTCGGCAACCACGAGCTGCGCATCCTGTTCCGCAAGGGCCTCGAGCTGACCCTGCACTGGCTGCGCACCTGGGATGCGCAGGGTCTGCAGGTGGGCGCCAGCCTCAACCTGCCGCCCAGCGTGCTGATGGACCCCGAGTGCCCGCAATGGATCGCCCAGGCGCTCGAGCACAGCCGCGTCGACGCGGCGCGCCTGCACCTGGAACTGCTGGAAAGCCACGAGGACCAGTTCGACAGCGAACGCCGCGACGAGGCCATCGCCAGCCTGTCGCGCCTGGGCGTGCGCCTGATCATGGACGACCTGGGCTCCGGCTACAGCAGCCTGCGTCGCATGCGCAGCCTGCCCTTCCATACCGTGAAGATCGATCAGCACATCGTGCAGCAGGCCCAGGGCGAACCGGTGAAGACCATCGCCTTCGTCGGCGCGCTGGTGCGCATGGCGCAGGGGCTGAACATGCAGGTGACCATGGAAGGCCTGGAGACCCCCGACCTGGTGGAAATGGCCCTGGCGCTGGGCGTGGAGCGCGGCCAGGGCTACGCGCTGGCGCGGCCCATGCCGGCCGAGCATTTCGCCAACTGGGTGCGCAAGTGGCACTGGGATCTCGACGCCGGCAGTCCCGACACCGCGCTGGGGCGCCAGGCCCTGCTGTACAGCCGCGACATCGCGCCGCTGGACTGGCAGCGCATCATCGTGTCCCATCAACATTACCGCGACGCGCTGATGCGCAGCCTCGACGGCCAGGGCACGCCGCTGCAGTGGCGCGTGGTGTGCCGCGACGACGCCTGCCTGCTGGGACGCTGGATGCGGCGCCACGCCGACACCATCTGGCCGTCCACGCGCCCGGTGTTCCTGCGCGCGCAGCAGCTGCATACCGAATTCCACCGGCAGGCCGGCGAACTGTTGCGCAAAGCCGAGGAATCGCATCGCCCGGACCGGGCGATGTCCGAGCTGGCCGCCGGCGCGCTGGATCGCACCTCGGACCGGCTGGTGCGCGCCCTGCACCAGCTCAGCTGGAGTATCGGCGCGGCGAGCGAGCAGGACGAGACCCCGGACGCCGCCGAGCAGGCTGCGAAGGCGCGTCTTCAGGCCTGAGCGGGGCGGCGGGGGCCTGCACGGCACCCAGGTTGTCGTTCAATCGCTCCAGCACGCGCAGGAATTCCTCGCGCTCGCCGGGCTCGATGCCGGCGAAGACCTGCTCGCGAGCACGGCTGGAGATCTCGCGGATGCGTTGCAGCACCGGCCGCGCCGCCTCGCACAACACCAGGCGGTGCACGCGCCGGTCCTGCGGGTCCGCCACGCGTTGCACCAGGCCCTCGGCCTGCAGGCGATCGAGCAGCCGCACCAGGGCCATGGGCTCGATCGCCGCCAGTTCCGCCAATCGGGACTGACAGATGCCCTCATGACGCTCCAGGTAGGCCAGTGCCCTGCAGGTGGTCAGCTTCAGCCCGGTGCCCTGCGCCAGTTGCTCGAACAACTGCACGTAGCGTCGGCTGAGCTCGGCCAGCAGGAATCCGAAATTGCGCAGGCGGTCCATGGGAAACGTCGGTGGCGGAGCGGGCAGGGCGGCGCGCGGGGCGCCCACGGCATGAAATCAGCCGAGAAGATATCATTTGATAAGAAACCGACGATATCCCGATGAACCCCGATACCCCGGCCGATGCGGCCACGCCTGCACCGAAACCGGCGCCCATTCCCGCGGCGCCCGCGCATCTGAGGCCCCTGACCGGGGGCACGCTGGTGATCGGCACCATCGCGCTCAGCCTGGCGACCTTCATGAACGTGCTGGACACGTCGATCGCCAACGTGTCCATCCCGTCCATCGCCGGCGACATGGGCGTGAGCTCGTCCCAGGGCACCTGGGTCATCACCTCCTTCGGCGTCGCCAATGCCATCGCGGTTCCGCTGACCGGCTTTCTGACCCAGCGCTTCGGCGCCGTGCGCACCTTCCTGGCGAGCATCGCGCTGTTCACGCTGTTCTCCTTCCTGTGCGGACAGGCGCCGAGCCTGCCGGTGCTGATCCTGTTCCGCGTGCTGCAAGGCGCGTCCGCCGGGCCGATGATCC
Organism: Pseudomonadota bacterium; assembly: GCA_021830925.1. Lineage (GTDB taxonomy): Bacteria > Pseudomonadota > Gammaproteobacteria > Burkholderiales > Burkholderiaceae_C > Thiomonas_A. Next base: position 21,560 of record JAKBNS010000039.1, read on the forward strand.
CGCTGTCGCAAACCCTGCTGCTGTCGAGCTACCGGCGCGAACGCGCCGGCATGGCGCTGGCCATGTGGTCGATGACCACGCTGGTCGCGCCCATCGCCGGCCCGCTGCTCGGGGGCTGGATCACCGACAACATCTCCTGGCCCTGGATCTTCTACATCAACGTGCCCGTGGGCCTGGTGTGCAGCCTGATCACGCTGACCATCTACGGCTCGCGCGAGACCCCCACCCACAAGCTGCCCATCGACTGGACCGGCCTGGTGCTGCTGGTCATCTGGGTCGGCTCCCTGCAGGTGATGCTCGACAAGGGCGAGGAACTCGACTGGTTCGGCTCCACCACCATCGTCGTGCTGGCCGTGGCCGCGGTGGTGGGCTTCGTGCTGTTCATGATCTGGGAACTCACCGACCGCCACCCCGTGGTCGATCTCCGACTGTTCGCGCTGCCGAATTTCACGCTGGGCACGATCATGCTCTCGCTGGCCTACGGCATGTACTTCGGCTCCCTCGTGCTGCTGCCGCTGTGGCTGCAGGAGTACATCGGCTACACCGCCACCGAGGCCGGCGGCGTGCTGGCCTGGGTGGGGCTGTTCGCGCTGCTGTTCATGCCCTTCGTGGGCCGCTACGCCAGCCGCGTGGACACCCGCTGGGTGACTTCGTTCTCCTTCCTGGTGTTCGCGCTGGTGTTCTGGATGCGCTCGCGCTTCACCACCGGGGACACCTATTGGGACTATTCGCTGCCCACGGTGATCCAGGGCGTGGCCACCGCCACCTTCTTCATCCCGCTGCTGGGCATCATCCTGGGCGGCCTGCCGCACCAGCGCGTGGCCTCGGCCGCCGGGTTGTCGAATTTCGCGCGCATCACCGCGGGTTCCTTCGGGGCCTCGATCTACACCACGCTGTGGGACAACCGCTCCAGCCTGCACCACGAGCAACTGGCGCAGCACATCTACGCGCAAGGCCCGCGCTCGGAGGGTGTGATGCACATGCTGGAGGCGGGCGGACTGAGCCACCAGCAGGCGCTGGGAGTCATCAACCGCCTGATCGACGTGCAGGCCTCGACCATCTCGGTGGACGAGATGTTCCGGCTCAGTGCCTGGCTGTTCGTGGCGATGATCGTGCTGGTCTGGCTGGTCCGGCCCGGAGCCGCGGGCGCCGGCGGCAGCGAGGCCGCGGGAGCGCATTGAGAGCCCGCGCGGAGCCGCGTGGCAGCGCGGGCCGGCTCAGGCGTGCCCGGGAGCGTGTCCGTGGTCGCCGTCGAGGCTCACGCGGTTGCGGCCCGCGTCCTTCGATCGGTACAGCGCCCGGTCGGTGCGGCGCAGCAAGGTGTCGCGCGTGTCCCCGGGCTTGCGGCTGGCCACGCCCAGCGACACGGTGAAGGGCTCGAGCACCAGGTTGTCGCTGCGCCGGCGCAGCCGCAGCGCGGCCACGCGCGTGCGGATGTTCTCCGCTACCTGCGCGGCTTCCAGCAGCGAGGTGCGCGGCAACAGCACGAGGAACTCCTCCCCCCCGTAGCGCACCGCATGGTCGTCGCTGCGCAGGCACTTGCGGATCGCCTCGGCGACGTGACGCAGCACGGCATCGCCGAGGGCGTGGCCGTGGGTGTCGTTGATGCGCTTGAAGTGGTCGATGTCCAGCATCAGCAGGCTCAAGGGCGCATCGGGCTCCACCGCCATGAGCTCGTCGAGCTCGTTGTCCATCGCGCGCCGGTTCCACAGGCCCGTGAGCGGATCGATCAGGGCCTCGCGCCGATGGCGTTCCAGTTCCAGCTTGAGCTTCTCGCTCTCGGCCAGCGTGACCTGCAGGCGCTGCTGCAGGTGTCCGTTGCGCTGGCGTGCGCGCTGGGTGGCCACCAACAGCCCGCTGGCGATGATGCGCAGGCTTTGCGCGTCGGCGTTGTCGCCCAGGCTGCCCAGGGTGGTGTCCAGCGCCTGACCGAACTCCTCGGCGCCCCGCCCCGCTTCCTCGATGTTCTGGGTCAATTCACCCAGCAACTGCTGCAAGTCGTTGCCCACGCTGCGCAGCGGGGTCGAGCGGTCGACCGCCAGATGGCGCTCGTGCAGGTCGCGCAACACGAAGGCGTCGATCTTGCGCCCGCTGTGCAGGTACTCGTCCAGGGTGCGGCATAGCTCCGGACTGCCGCCGCTGAGGTATTCGTAGGCGACCCCGTAGCTCAGGGGAATCGGCGCGACTTCGTGTTCGAGCAGGAAGTCCACGGCGCGAAAGGCCAGGACCTTGGCTTGCTCGACGGTGTGCTGGGTGCTCAGGGCGGTAGCGGGCATGGCGGGGCGGTGTCGAGAACCTGCGGCAGGCGGCCGCCGGCCCGGGCAATGCCTGCCCCCTACCGCAGCCCACGAAAAATATTCTGTGAATCCAAGATGTTGCCTGACAAATCTTAACGTGTTTCTCAAAAAGTTCACCCCGCGAACAGGGGCCACAACGACAAACTCAGCGCGCACCGGGCACCCGTGATCAAGCGAAACGCTGCCCCTGTCGCAATCCGACCACGGTACCCCGCGGCAGCATCTGCCAGTCGCCCCGACCCAGCGGAACGCTGGCCAGCATCGCCATCGGATGCGCAGCGGCGTGGCTGGCATGCACCTGCAGCCCATGCGCTTCGTGCTCGTGCGCGGCGGCCGCCCGGCGCAGCCACAGGTGCAGCCCCGGTTCGCGCACGCTGCCGTCGGCCTGATGCCGACGGTCGGCATGCGCGAACAGGCAGTCGCCATCGGTGTAGAGAAAGTTCGCCGGCCCCAGCGAACGCATGCGCTCGGCGAATTCGCGCACCACCTCGAGACGAGACTCGGCCTCCGGCACGCCTCCGGCGTCCAGCCACAGCGCCTCGAGGCTGCGCAGCAGGTGACAAAAGGCATGCTCCGAATCGGTCTGGCCGACCGGCTGCGCGACCATGCGGCCAGCCACCACCGGCAGCGGCCAGCGCGCCTGCACCTGCGGCAGGTCGCCGTTGTGCGCGAACACGTGCACACGGCCGCCGAGCTCGCGCACGAAGGGCTGGGTGTTGGCCAGGGCCACCGGCCCCCGCGAAGCCCGGCGCACGTGCGCCAGCACCAGCGGACTATGGAAGTCGTGGTCCTCCAGCACCCGCGCGAAGGCGCTGCGCACCGCCGGTACCGGTTCGCGCAGGACGTGGGCGTCCACGCCATCGAAATAGGCCGCGCCCCAACCGTCGGGGTTGCCCGCCACACCGTCGGGCTCGAGCGGTGCGCCGTGCGTGGCGAACTCGGCAAAGCGCAGGCGCACGCGCGCCGCGCGCGCGCTGCTGACCGCGAACAATTCGCACATGGTCGTCTCCTGGATGTGTGAGAGGCCCGCTCGTCCAGGCCGCGCCTGAGGGGCTGCGGCCAGCGTAGCAGCCGCTTCGCGCGCCTGAAGCTACGGAAAGTGACAGACGTCAACCCCGCCAGCCAAAGGCCCATAAGCGCGCGCGGGCGCCTGCCCGGCGCCTGCAAGGCAGGAGCGAATGCGCAACCATGGACCCCAACGATGTCCGGCGTCGCGGCCCTTCGCGGCCGTGGAACTCGCGACGGCCCAGGCGGTCGCCCATCCGCGCGCGGACATCACGTCCCCAACCCACAGCGTACCGCCACGATGACCACTTCCCACTCCGATCCCTCGCGCCCGCTGCGCGAAGACGACGCCGCGACCAGCGCGAAGCGTCCCTCGCGCCCGGCACCCGACCCGCAGGCACGCGAACAGCGCATGCAGTACGAACGCGCCACCCTGCAACGCAACCGACAGATCGAGGACCAGCTCGACCATGCGCTGGTGGAATCCTTCCCCGCCAGCGACCCGCTGGCCGTCACGCCCGAGGGCGCGTTCCCGGTGCGCGACCCCAAGCTGGCCGACGACGCCCCGGGCGAGCCCGGGCAGCCCCGCGAGCCGATTCCCCGGGGCGGGACCTAGCCCGCGGCGCAAGCGTCCGGCGTCTGCTCCTGCACCAGTTGCGTGCGCAGCCAGTCGACCAGTGCGCGCACCTCGGGACGCTCGCGCGAGCGCTCGCGCAGGACCATGTAGTAGAAGACGCCCGAAGCCTGCGGCTCGCCCAGCGGCATGACCAGGCTGCCGTCGGCCAGCAGCGGGCGGATCAGGCCCAGCTGCCCCATCGCCACGCCCATGCCGGCCTGCGCGGCCTGCACCGTCTGGTGCGTGAAGTTCAGGTGCAGCCAGCTCAGCGGCTGCACGTCGCGGTGGCCGACGGCCTGGAACCACGCCTGCCAGGACAGCGCGTCCAGGTACGCATAAGCCACGGCGGAACTGCCGCCCGGACCGACCTCGCCGATCAGCGTGGTGCGCGCGAGATCCGCCGGCGTGCGCAAGGTGGTTCCGCGGCGCTGCAGTTCCGCCAGCAGGCGCGGGCTGCACACCGGCGCGATGCGCTCCTCGAACAAGGCCTGCGCCAGATCCGCCCGCACGGCCGCGTGCGCGGGTCGCGCCAGGCGCAGCGCCACGTCCTGTCCGCTGGCGTCCAGGTCGGCGATCTGGTCCGAAGCCTCCACGGCGATGTCCACCTCGGGGTGTTCGGCCTGGAACAAGGGCAGGCGCGGCATCAGCCACAGGCTGGCGAAGGAGGCGAAGGTGGTGATGCGCACGCGCGGGCGCTGCGAGGACTGGCGCAACTGCTCCACGGTGGCGTCCAGCGCCGCCAGCGCCGGCCGCAGGGCCGCGGCCAGGCGCTCGCCCGCCGAAGACAGGCGCACGCGCGGACCGTCGCGCTCGAACAACGCGACGCCGACCTCGCGCTCGATGGACTGGATCTGTCGGCTCAGGGCGGATTGGGTCAGCGACAACTCGCGCGCGGCCGCGGTGAATCCGCCCAGGCGCGCGGCCGCCTCGAAGGCGCGCAGGAACCCGGTGTCGATACGGCGCGTCGGAGCCAGCCGTTGGCGATCTTTTCCGGCCCCCGGCCTGAAGCTTTCATCATGCATTTCGCGCATGATAGCAATACCAAAATAGCGTTTTGGTTCCCCTCGGGTTGTTCCTAATATGCATCCCAGAAGCTCTCAATATCCCAGGAAATTCTCGCTGGGCACTTACAACGGGCTTCACGAACGCCCTAGGAGCACATCATGATCCTGAAGAATGAACAAACCCTGCGCGTGGAACGCAGCCGGATCAATCTGTTCGATGGCGACAGCCTGCACCTGCGCAAGCACGCGGGAGCGGAACTGCGCGCCTACACCAGCGCCGAAGCCGCCGAGCGGCCGGGCATGCTGTGGATCACAGAGGAAGGCGAGCCGCAGGATGTATTCCTGGAGCCTGGCCAGGCCTACCGGCTGCGCGGCCAGGGCCGCGTGGTGGCGACGGCCTGGGGCCCGCTGCAGCTGCGCGTCGTGTCGGCGCGCGAGGTCGCCGCCGAAGCCCGCGAGCTTCGTCAGCGCGAGCGCGCACTGCAGCCCGCGCGGGCGAGTGGCGACACCGGGGCGTGTCTGGGATCCTGCCCGGCCTGAGCGACACGGCCTGAGCGACACGGCCCGAGGGACGCGGCCCCACGGGCCGGGCCACCGGGTAGCAGCGAGGCTTCAGCGTGCGGCACCGGGCGAGGCGCCCGCACCATGCGCGCTCAGCCATGCTGCGATCTCCGGCCAGACCTCGTGCAGGGTGCGCGCGCCCATGAACAGGCCCACGTGCCCGCCCGGCACCACGCGCTTGCGCACCTCGGTCGAACCCATCAGCTGCTCGGCGGCGAATACCTGCTCGCGCGGCGTGATGTCGTCCGACTCGCCGGCCAGCAGGTACAGGGGACAGCGCACCTGCTCGAGCAGCAGCCGGCGCCCCAGGCCCACGAAGCGCCCATGGGCCAGGTCGTTGCGCTTGAACAGGCGGTCGATCACCTGCAGGTACCAGCGCCCGGGCAGGTCCAGCGGATTCTCGTACCAGCGATCGAAGTCCTCCGCCTTGCGCAGCCAGGCCGGGTCGTCGATGTGCTCGTACAGGTCGATGTGCTCCTGCACGTAATGCTGCTCGGGGTGCATGTTCTTCCACCCCGCCAGCATGTAGCGCCCGCGCATGAGCCCCCCGCCGACGGCCACCAGTTCCTCGTAGAAGCTCATGGGGCTCTGGTGCACCATGCGCACCAGCGGCCCGTTTCCGGCATGGGTGTCGATGGGCGAGCCGGCGAGCACCAGCGCCCGCACCTTCTCGGGATAGCGCGCCGCCAGCATCGCCGACAGCCAGCCGCCCTGGCACAGGCCGACCAGGCAGACCTCGCCGCCCAGGTCGTCGACGCAGGCCAGCAGGTCGGCCAGGTACTGGTCGACCTCGAAATCCTTCATGTCCGGTGTCGCGCTGTGCCAGTCGGTGAGCAGCAGGTGGCGCACGCCGCCGGCGCGCAGGGTCTGCATCAGGCTCTGCCCGTCGTGGTAGTCGGCGATCATCGACGTATGCCCGGCGTACGGCGCCACCACCAGCGTGGGCAGGCCGTCGGCGCCGGGCTCCGAGTAGTCGCACAGGCCCAGCGTGCGCAGTTCCATGCGCAGCGCGTGGGGGCTCGCCAGACGCGGCTTGATGCCCCCGTGCAGGCGCGTCTCCTCCTCGAGAAACCGCACGTTGCGCGCGGCCAGTTCCAGGCCCTGGCGCGCCAGGTCCGCAGTCATCAACGCCGGCCAGAACAGGGGAACGTTGATGTTGGGTGTCGAGGGATTGGCGGAATGATTCATGGCTCGGCGACGAAGTGGTGGAATGCTCGAAACATGATGCACCGCACCATGCTACTCGTCCACCGCGCGAAGGGCCTTGTCCCGGATCATGCACTCCGGGTCGCGCACGCGCACGCGCCGCGCCCCCGGTCGGCTCACGCGAAGCCCGGCCTGCGCTCGCGCACGTAGCGCCGGCCGGCACGCACGCCCCAGGCGTAGCAGACCATCGACAGCAGCGCCGCCAGCAGACTGCCCCAGGATTCGCCGAACCAGCCCAGGCCGCCGCGCGTGCTCAGCAGCGACAACAGGTAGGTCAGCGCCAGGTACACCAGCAGCCAGGCTCCGCCGCGCCAGTCGACGGCGTCGAAAAAGCTCGCCGCGCTGTCCACCCCGCGACTGCCCGCGCGCCGCGCGCGCAGGTGCATCCACCCGTACCAGGCCACCGAGGCGAGCATCACCGGCACCGTGGTGCGCAGCACCTTCCAGCTCGCCCAGTACATGACCAGGGTGCTGACGACGAAGGCCAGCGGCGCGATGACCCGCATGCCCGGCAGGCGGTCCTGCGCGGTGCCGATGCCCTCTGCGCGGAAGATCGGGAGAGCGACGGCGCCGATGGAGAAGGTGAACACGATCACCGCGCTCAGCGGCCGCACGATGGCGTGCCAACTCGGCAGCGGCAGCAACAGGGCCACGCCGACCAGGAAATTGACCAGCAGCGCGCGACGCGGAATGCCCGAGGCCTCATGCACGTGCATCAGCGCCCGCGGCAACAGGCCGTTCTTGGCGATTCCGTACAGGTTGCGCGCGTTGGCAGACGTGAACACGATGCCCGAGCCCGAGGGCGAGAGCATCGAATCGGCGATGAGCATCCAGTACAGCCAGCTCATGCCGAGCATGCGCGCCAGGTCGGCGAAGGGCGAATCCAGGTTCACACCCTGCCAGCCTCCGGCGAGCAGGTGCGGCGGCAAGGCCAGCAGGAAGGCCGTCTGCAGCGCCAGATACAGCGCGATGGTGAGCAGCAGCGTGGCGATCATCGAGCGCGGGATGTCGCGCCGCGGATTCACGGCCTCCCCCGAGAGTTCGACGATGTTGCGAAACCCGGTGTAGGCGAAGATCAGCCCCGCCGAGGCCACCGCGCCCAGCGCCTGCGCGTAGCCCAGGGGCGCGAAGCCGCCGTGCGCGCTCAGGTTGGCCACCCCTCCGGATGCGCTGGCGTGGTCGAAGCCGCTGGCAAGCAGCAGCGCCAGGGTGAGCACCGGCACCAGGATCTTGATCGCCGTGACCACGTTGTTGGAGCGGGCGAACAGCTTCACGCCGAAATAGTTCAGCAGCACGAAGCCGGCCATCAGCAGCACCGCCAGCGCCAGACCGCGGGGCGTGAGCACGCCCGCCGCCGCGTCGTACACACCGGGCAGCCAGGCCGCCGCGTACTGCACCACGCCGGCCGCCTCGGTCGGCGGGTTGCTCACGTAGGCCAGCCACATGGCCACGCCGATCACGGTGGCGGCCAGGCGCCCGTTGGAGTACAGGGGATAGCGCACCAGGCCGCCGGATTCCGGGCGCACCATGCCCAGCTCGGCATAGACCAGCGCCACCAGCAGCATCAGCCCCCCGCCCACCAACCAGGACACCAGCGCGGCCGGCCCCGCGGCACGTGCCGCGTACATGGAGGCGAACAGCCAGCCCGAACCGATCACGCTGCCGAGCCCGGCGGCCAGCAACGACCAGAAGCCCAGCTTGCGCTGCAGCTTGCTGTCCTCGCGTTCGATCAGCCCGGCGTCTTGCGCCGGACCCTGGGCAGCCTCTTCGGCTTGCGGCTTCATGGCGGATCTCCGGGCGTACGGGTCGGAAGCGGGCCCCCGGGGGCCCCGTCCCGCCGAACATACGCGAACGCGGCGCAACGCGCCACGAGGCCCTCGCATCGGCGCACGGACGGCGCGGTCAGCGCGCTTCGGCGACTCCGCCCGCCGGACCCGGCGGCGGGCCGCCGGCGCGCCGGCGCTTGCCGCGCTCCAGGTACCAGGTGGCGAGCGCGGCCGCGGCGAAGCCCGAGGCCGCCCCCACGCCCAGCGCCCAGCGCGGGCCGAAGGCATCGGCCACCCACCCCACCAGCGGCGCGCCCAGCGGAGTACAGCCGAGGAAAATGCCCATGTAGATGGCCATCACGCGTCCGCGCATGAAGGGCTCGGTGGACAGTTGCACGAGACTGTTGGTGGAGGTGGTGAAGGTCTGCGCCAGCGAGCCCACCAGCGCGAGCACGATGCCGAAGCTCCACGGCCCGGGCATCGCCGCCGCCAGCGCGCACGCCACGCCGAAGGACAGCGCGCTCACGCGCAGCAGAACCAGGTGCGGACGCTTGCGTCCGGCCACCAGCAGGGCGCCGGCGACCGAGCCCACGGCCATGCACGACGACAGCGCACCGTACAGGTCGGGCCCGCCGTGGAAGGCGCTGACCGACATGGTGGAGATGAAGATGGGGAAGTTCAGCCCATAGGTGCCCACCAGGAACAGCATGGTGAGCGCGACGATCAGGTCCGGGCGCCCGCGCAGGTAGCGAAAGCCCTCGACGATGCCCGAGGGCCCGGCCGGCGCGGGGGGCGGGCGCCGCAATTCGGCGGTGCGCATGGCCGCCAGCGCGCCGATGACCGCCACGAAGGACAGTGCGTTGATCACGAACACCCAGCCGCTGCCGACCGCGGCGATCATCAGCCCGGCCACCGCCGGGCCCACCAGCCGGGCGCCGTTGAACAGGGTGGAATTCAGCGCCACCGCGTTGGGCAGGCCCTCGTCGCCGACGAGTTCGGCCACGAAGGTCTGGCGCGCCGGGGCGTCGAAGGAACTCACGCAGCCCAGCACCCCGGCGAAGGCGTAGACCTGCCACAGCCTGACCACGCCGAGAAGGGTCAGCAGGCCCAGCCCCAGCGCCAGCACCGCCATCGCCGATTGGGTGACGATCAGCAGCCGGCGGCGGTCGAAGCGGTCGGCGGCCATGCCGGCCAGGGGCATGAGCAGGATGGGAGGCCCGAATTGCAGGGACATCACCAGCCCGACCGAGGCCCCGCTGTCGTGGGTGAGCACGGTCAGCACCAGCCAGTCCTGGGCGATGCGCTGCATCCAGGTGCCGATGTTCGACACCAGGGCGCCGGCCGCCCAGATGCGGTAGTTGTAGCCCCCCAGCGAGTGGAAGGTGCGCAGCAGGGCGCCCAGAAGGCGGGCACGCGGGCCCGCGCCGGAGGTCGACGAGGAAATCCTGGGAGTCATGGAAACTGGCATCGCGCGAGCCGGCGCGCGACGAGCAGACCGCTATTTTGCGCCGCAATCGCCGAACGCGTGCGAGCCCGGTGCGGCGATGCCCGCAGCGGCCACGCCTACCCCCAGTCGCCGGCTTCCAGGGCCTCGACGAAGGCCGCCAGGTCGCCCGGCGCCAGAGCGTCGATGCCGCCGGCCCCTGCGCGCCCGGCACCGCCGAAACGCCGGCACAGTTCGTGCGTGCCGCGCGGTGCGCGCAGGGGAGCGCGCACGCTGGCCACCAGCGGGCCCGCGGCCGTGTCGCGCAACACGGCGTGCGCGAGCGCGGGGCATTGCCCGGCCAGCAGGTTGGCCAGGCTGCCGCCCACGCGGCGGCTCCACGCGGCATCCGGCAGGCGCCAGATGCGCGCGCGCGCATGCTCGCGCCAGGGGCCCAGGCTCAGCGCCTGGTCGAGGTCGGCCGTTCGCAGCGCGTCGATGCGCCCGATCACGT
>JAKBNS010000091.1 GCA_021830925.1 Pseudomonadota bacterium
GCCTGCAGCAGCGCGCTCGACCAGTCGCGCCGGGCGATGTCCAGCCACAGCGTGCCGGAGGCGTCGCTGGCGTCCGTCGCGGCTTCGCCGCTCAGATGCAGGCGCAGGTAATCCTTGGGCAGCATCGCCAGATCCACGCGTTCGAACTCCCGCGGCGCCTGCTCGCGCAGCCACAGCAGCTTGGGCGCGGTGAAACCGGGCATGGCCAGGTTGCCGGCGATGCGCTCGAAGCCGTCCAGGCTCTCGCGCAGGGTCCGGCACTGCGCGGCGCTGCGCGTGTCGTTCCACAGGATGGCCGGGCGGATCACCTCGCGCGCGCGGTCCAGCAACACGGCGCCATGCATCTGCCCCGACAGTCCGATGCCCCGCACCCGCGCGCCGAATCCCTCGGCGCACAGGCGGTCCAGGCAGTCCGTGCAGGCCTGCCACCAGTCGCGAGGATCCTGTTCGGACCATCCCGGCCGGGGGTGCCGCAGCGCCAGCGGCGCCGAGGCGCTGCGCACCACGCGACCCTGGTCGTCGAGCAGCACGGTCTTGAGTTCGGAGGTTCCGAGGTCGATGCCCAGGAACAGCTCGGCGGCCGGGTCGGATGGGTGAGAGGAAGACATGGGGGCCGGCGCGGGCTTCAGCGCCGCGCGAAGCAGGCGCTGGCCTGCTGGCGGAACTGGCTGGGCGTGACGCCCTTGATGCGCAGGAACTGGCGATTGAAATGGGCCACGTTGTTGAAGCCGACGTCGAAGCACACGTTGGCGACGTAGGCGTCGGTTTCCATCAGCAGCTGGCAGGCCTTGTGCACCCGCAGCCGGTTGACGAAATCGGTGAAGGTGTTGCCGGTGGCACGCTGGAAAAAGCGCGAGAAGGCGCTTTCCGACATGCCCTCCAGGCGGGCAATCCGGGCCATCGACAGGTTGGCCGAGCTGTGCTCGGTCAGGTAGTCGATGATGCGCGCGATGCGGGCCTGCGCCTTGGCGTCGTCCAGGCTCTGCAGTTGCACCGACGACAGCAGGCGGTAGTCGGTGCAGCGGGTCAGCAGGCGCAGCAGTTCGACGAACACGGCGAAGCGCTCGATGCCTTGGGTCGCATGCACCTTGCGGATGGCCTGCTCGGCCTGTTCGCTGATGCCGAAGAACTCGATGCCGTGGCGCGCACGCTCCAGCAGGTGCAGCACCTCGGCGAACTCGGGCAGCGCCTCGGCGGCGTGACGCATCGGCGCGTCGGCGAACTGCAGCAGGATGTCGCGGTGGGGCAGCCCGGTGGCCGGGGTGTCGAGGGAGATCCAGTTGTGCGGCAGGCGCGGCCCGGTGAGCACCAGATGGCCGGGCTCGAACTGGCCGATGTAGTCGCCGACGAACACGCGTCCGCTGCTGCCGAGGATCAGGTGCAGCTCGTATTCCTCGTGGTAGTGCCAGCGCACCAGCGGGTTGGGATAGCCGTGCTCCAGGTAGCGCACGCAGCCGTAGGAGCCCGGTTCCTCGTAGCCCAGGCTGGCACTGCGCGCGCCGTCGTGTTCGAGTTCGGGTTTGTGCCGGAATGCGTCCATCGCCGATCGTCTCGGGCCCCTGCGGGCCGTTCAGCTCATCACGTTGCCGCCGTCCACGTTCAGGGTCTGCGCGGTGACGTAGCGGGATTCGTCGCTGGCCAGGAACACCGCGGCCCCGCACAGATCGTCCGGGCGGCCCATGCGCCCGAGCGGAACCGCGCGTCCCACGGCGATCTTCTTCTCGCCCGGCTGCAGATGCTCGTAACGCGCGAACAGCGAGTCGACATGATCCCACATCGGCGTGTCGACCACACCGGGGGAAATCGCATTGACCCGGATGCCGTGCGGGGCCATCGCCAGCGCGGCCGACTGGGTGTAGCTGATCACCGCCGCCTTGGTGGCGCAGTAATGGGCCACCAGCGCCTCGCCGCGGCGGCCCGCCTGCGAGGCCATGTTGATCACCGCGCCGGGACGCTCGGCGCGGCGCATCGCGCGCAACACCGCCTGCATGGTGAAGAACATGCCCTTGACGTTGACGTCGAACAGGCGCTGGTACATGGCCTCGTCCGAGTCCAGCAGCGGCCCCATGTCGAAGATCGCGGCATTGTTGAACAGCACGTCCAGCGGGCCGAAGGCGGCCTCGGCCTCGTCGACCAGTGCGGCCATGGCGCGCGGATCGCGCACGTCGGCGGCGCGGTAGCGCAGCGGCAGCCCGGCGTCCGCCAGGGCCTGGACCTGCGCCGGCGCGCTCGGGGCGAGGTCCACCACGGTGCAGCGCGCACCCTGTTCGAGGTAGGCGCGCGCGACGGCCAGGCCGATGCCGCCGCCGGCCCCGGTGAGCAGCGCGTGGCGCTGATGCAGCCGGGCATAGTGCGCCGGTACCGGCGTGGGAAGGGCGTCGGAGGGGGCGACGGGGGTGAGGACCTGGGACATCGGATGTCGGCTCCTAGGACTGGCTGGCGCGCCACGCGCGCACTTGTTGCAGGGCTTGCTCGAAGGCCTGGTGCAGGCGCGCGTCGCCGGCCGCGCTGCCCCACAACGGCACTTCGGCCATGAAGGCGCGCGTCGCGTCGGCGCCGGCCAGCAGCGCGCGCACCCGCTGCGGGTCCATCGCCTGGTCGTCGTAGGGGTCGCGCAGGCGCCCGGCGGCCCATTCCCGCAGGAACTCGAAGAACAGCGCGGGCAGCACCAGGGCCGGCCGCGGGTCGATGCCGTGCTCCAGGCACTCGCGAATGGTGGGCGCGATGAACCCGGGGATCTTCGAATAGCCGTCCATCGCCACGCGCCGGTTGGTGTCGCGCAGGAAGGCGTTGCCGAAGCGCTCCAGCACGGTGTCGCGGTAGGCGGCCAGGTCGACCGGGTAGGGGTCGTGCTGGTGGCGCAGGCAGGGCATCACGCAGTCGGTGACGTAGGCGTGCGCCATCGCGCGGATGGAGGGGTTGGCGGTGCCCTGGTCGATGGTCTCGTAGCCCAGCAGCGAACCGGCCCAGGCGATGCAGCTGTGGCTGGCGTTGAGGATGCGGATCTTCGCTTCCTCGTAGGGCTGCACCGACTCGACCAGTTGCACCCCCACTCGCTCCAGCGCCGGGCGGGCCGCCGCGAAACGATCCTCGATCACCCACTGCAGGAAGGATTCGGCCATCACCGGCGCGGCGTCCTCGCGACCGGTGGCGGCCAGCACGCGTTGCGCGAGCCCCGGGCCCGGGCGCGGAGTGATGCGGTCGACCATCGCGTTCGGGCAACTCGTGCCGGCCTCCAGCCAGGCCGCCAGTTGCGTATCTCCGCGCGCCTGCACGAATTCGAGCAGGCCGGCGCGGAAGCGGTCGCCGTTGTGGCGCAGGTTGTCGCAGTTCAGCAGGGTCAGGGGCCCGCCGTTGGCGCGCATGCGCTCGGCGCAGATGGCCGCCACGGCGCCGTAGATGGTGCGGCGGCTGCGGCCTTCCAGATCCGCCCGCAGCTCGGGGTGCGCGGTGTCCAGGCGTCCGTGCTGGTCCAGGTAGTACCCGGCCTCGGTCACGGTGAATGAGACGATCGCCGTGCTCGGCGCCGCGCCCAGCGCCACCAGTTCCTCGAGCTGTTCGCTCCACGGCACGACATGCGCGATGGACTCGATGCGCTGGTAGGCATGCTCGCCCGCCGGCGTGACCGTTTCCAGCGTATAGGCGCCGTGCTGCGCGCCCAGCGCGCGCATCAGTTCCTGCCCGTCCGGGCGGATGTTGCCGCCGGCGAGCACCCAGCCCGAGTCGCCCGACTCGCGCAGGAGCTGCAGGTACACCGCCTGGTGCGCGCGGTGGAAGGCGCCGAGCCCGAGATGCAGCATCAGGCGGGTACCCGGGGGCGGGGCCCAGGCTTGGGAAGCGTTGTGGGTCATCGGGAGTCTTTCGGCGCTCACAGGGCGCCGGCCAGGGTGTTTCCGTCGCGGTCGAAGCAATGCAGTCCTGCCCCGCTGAAGCGCAGGCCCACTTCCTGCCCGGGGCGCAGCGAGCTGCGCTCGGCCTGCCGGGCCACCAGTTGGGTGCCTTGCGCGTTCAGGTAGATCAAGGTGTCGGCGCCGAGGGATTCGAGCAGCTCGACCCTTGCGCGCAGCCCGTCGGGCGCGCCCACCTGCACGCATTCGGGGCGCACGCCCAGCAGCGCATCGGCGGGGGCGCGCTCGAAGCGCGAATCCATCCCCGCGGCGAAGCCGGCCAGCGGCACCACGTTCATTCCCGGCGTGCCGAGGAACTGGGCGACGAATCGGTTGGCCGGACGGTCGTACAGCTCCAGCGGCGAACCGGTCTGTTCCAGGCGCCCGTCGCGCAGCACCACCACGCGGTCGGCCAGGGTCATCGCCTCCACCTGGTCGTGGGTGACGTAGATGGTGGTGGCGCCGAGTTCGCGGTGCAGGCGCGCGATTTCCACCCGCGTCTGGCCGCGCAGCGCGGCGTCCAGGTTGGACAGGGGCTCGTCGAACAGGAACACCTTGGGCGCGCGCACGATGGCGCGCCCGATGGCCACGCGCTGGCGCTGGCCGCCCGAGAGCTCGCGCGGGCGGCGCTCCAGGTAGGGTTCCAGGTTCAGCTTGCGCGCGGCCGCGTGCACCTTGTCGCGAATGGTCGCCGCGTCCGCGCCCGCCAGGCGCAGCGCGAAGGACATGTTGTCGTACACGCTCATGTGCGGGTACAGCGCGTAGGACTGGAACACCATCGCCAGGTCGCGCTTGGCCGCGGGCACGTGGGTGATGTCGCGACCTTCCAGGCTGAGCACGCCCTGGTCGATTTCCTCCAGCCCCGCGATCAGGCGCAGCAGCGTGGTCTTGCCGCAGCCCGAAGGGCCGACGAACACGACGAATTCGCCCTTCTCGATGCTCAGGTCGATGCCCTTGATGGCATCCAGGCTGCCGAATTGCTTGCGGATTTTTTCGAGTCGCAGATAGGACATGCTCGCGTCTCCAGACGATTCCGGGAGGCTCCCGGGGTCTCGCGGCCCCGCGGACGGGACCTCGGAATGGTTCATTTCACGGCGCCGAAGGTCAGCCCCGACACCAGTTGCTTCTGGGTCAGCCAGCCCAGCACGATGATCGGCGCCACGGCCAGCAGCGACGCTGCCGATAGCTTGGCCCAGAACAGGCCCTCGGGGCTGGAGAAGGAGGCGATCATGGTCGCCAGCGTCCCCGCGTTGGCCGAGGCCAGGTTGATGGACCAGAAGGATTCGTTCCAGCTCATCACCAGCGACAACAGGCCGGTCGAGGCCAGGCCGCCGACGCTCAGCGGAAGCACCACGTAGCGCAGTTCGTGCCAGGTGCCGCCGCCGTCCATGCGCACCGCCTCGAGGATCTCGTTGGGAATCTCCTTGAAGCTCGAGTACAGCAGCCAGACCATGATCGGCAGGTTCATCAGCATGAACAGAACGGTCAGCGCCGTCAGCGAGTCCAGCGCATGCGCCCAGCGCGCGATCAGGTACACCGGCACCAGCGCGCCCACCGCCGGCATCATCTTGGTCGACAGCATCCACATCAGCAGGTCGCGCGTGCGACGGGTGCGGAAGTAGGCCATCGAGTACGAGGCGGGGGCTGCGATCAGCAGACCGATCAGCGTCGACAGGCCGGCGGTGATCGCCGAGTTGCGCGCGTACAGCAGATAGTCGCTGCGCGCCTGCACGGCCGCGAAGGCATGCAGCGTGGGCTTGAACAACAGCTGGGGCGGAATCGAGATGGCCTGCATCTCGGTCTTGAAGGCGGTCAGGGCCATCCAGATCAACGGAAAGGCCACGAGCAGGCCGAGCAGCCACGCGACCACGGTGCGCACGGCGGTAGGCAGGAAGCGCTGAGCCATGATGTTTCAGTCCAGGTTCTTTCCGATGACGCGCAGCGCGAACAGCGCGACGATGTTGGCCAGTACCACCGCGAGCAGCGCTCCGGCCGAGGCCATGCCGACGTCGAAATTGACCAGCGCCTGCTTGAAGATCAGGTAGGCCAGGTTGGAACTGGCGTTGCCGGGCCCGCCGGCGGTGGTGGTGAAGATCTCGGCGAACACGCTGATCAGAAAGATCAGCTCGATCATCACCACCATGGAAATCGAACGCTGCAGGTGGGGCAGGGTGAGGTGCCAGAAGCGCTGCAGCGCGTTGGCCCCGTCCATGCGGGCGGCCTCCATCTGCTCCTGGTCCAGCGACTGCATCGCCGTCATGAAAATGAGAAAGGCGAACGGCAGCCACTCCCAGGACACGATGATGATGATCGACAGTAGCGGCAGCCTGGTCAGCCAGTCCACGGGCTTGAGCCCGAAGGCCATGCTGATCTGCGCCAGCACGCCGTAGATCGGGTTCATCATCATGTACTTCCACAGCAGCGCGCTGGCAGCCGGCATGACGAAAAACGGCGCGATCAGCATCAGGCGCACCACCGGACGCCCGGGGAAGGGCTCATGCACCAGCTGCGCCAGGCCGATGCCCAGCACCACGGTGATGGCGATCACCGCTCCCAGCAGCTTCAGGGTATTGATCAGCGAGATGGTGAAGGCCGGATCGCTCATGAAGTAGCGATAGTTCTCGAGGCCTGTGAACAGATGCCGGCCCGGCATCAGCAGGTTGTAGTGCACCAGCGAGAAGTACACGGTCATCGCCAGCGGAACCAGCATCCAGGCCAGCAGCGAGACGACCGCCGGTGCCAGCAGCAGGCGGGGAACCAGGCGTTTCATCGGGAGCTCGTTCGAGGGTTCGTGGCGTGAACGGGCGAGCGTGGCGGGCCGCGCGCGGCCCGCCACCATGCCCGCGGGTGCTTACTTGATGTAGCCGCCCATCTTCATTTCACGCGTGGCCGCCGCGTTGCCCTCGGCCAGCGCCTTGTCCACGCTGACGTTGCCGGTCAGAGCCGCGCTGATGTCCTGGCCGACCGTGGTGCCGATGGCCTCGAACTCGGGGATGGCCGCGAACTGGATGCCCACGTAGGGGCTCTTGGGCAGCGTGGCGTCGTCCGGATTCGCGCTGCGGATGGCCGCGAGCTCATCCTTCGCCCACGGCGCCGCGGCCTCGAACTTGGGATTGTCATAGGTCGACTCGCGGGTTCCCGAGGGCACCAGACCCCAGCCGTCGTGCGCCGCCACCAGTTTCACGTAGGCGCGCGAAGTGGCCCAGTTGATGAACTTCTGTGCCGCAGCTTCGTGCTTGGCGTCCACGTCGGCGGGCACCGCCAGCGCCCACGACCACAGCCAGTGCGAACCCTTCGGGGTCACCGCCACCGGGGCCTGCGCGAAGCCGACCTCGTGGGCCACCTTGCTCTGCTTGGGATCGGAGACGAAGCCGGCGGCGACGGTGGCGTCCACCCACATCGCGCACTTGCCCTGGTCGAACAGCGACAGGTTGGCGTTGAAGCCGTTGGAGGCAGCCCCCGGCGGGCCGTACTTGTTGAGCAGGTTCACATAGAAGCCCACCGCTTCCTTCCAGGGCTTGGTCTGCAATTGCGGCTGCCACTGCATGTTGAACCACTGGCCGCCGAAGGTGTTGACCATGGTGCTGAGCAGGGCCATGTTCTCGCCCCAGCCCGCCTTGCCACGCAGACAGATGCCGTACACGCCGGCCTTGGGGTCGTTCATCTTGGCCGCGAAGCCCTCGACTTCCTTCCAGGTCGGATGCGCCGGCATGGTCAGCCCGGCCTTTTTCATCAGGTCCTTGCGGTACATGAGCATCGAGCTCTCGCCGTAGAACGGCGCGGCGTACAGGGTGCCCTTGTAGGACAGGCCCTGGCGGATGGCCGGCAGCAGGTCGGCCTCGTCATAGCTGGCATCGGGCTTGATGGGCTTGAGCCAGCCCAGCTTGGCCCAGATGGGCACTTCGTACATGCCGATGGTCATGATGTCGAACTGACCACCCTTGGTCGCGATGTCGGTGGTCACGCGCTGACGCAGCACGTTCTCCTCCAGCGTG
>JAKBNS010000041.1 GCA_021830925.1 Pseudomonadota bacterium
GGAAAGTTGCGCCGCAGCATGGCGTTATATCTTATACAAGACTAAATTTTTTCCATCGACAAAACAACAACTTGCGAATTGCGTTCTGCATGGTGATATTCATTTTTGCTTCCTGAAGAAATCCGCATTGCTGCGCAACATCAGAATTGCGCATGATGAAACGCAAATCGCGCCATCTGAAAACCCGCTCCCCCACCCATCCTTTCCCATGCCCACGCGCATCGACGCCCACGCGCTGCGCCGCGCATTGCCCCTGTGGGGCGAGCCCGCGCTGCGCTCCGCCGAAACCCATTGGGCCGCCCGCCTTTCCCCGCATGCGCTGATGGAGCGCGCCGGGGCCGCGGCCGCCCGCCTGCTGCGCGCCCGCTGGCCGCACGCGCGCAGCGTGCTGTTGCTGTGCGGCCCTGGCAACAACGGCGGAGACGGCCTCAGCGCGGCGATGTGGCTGGCACAAGAGCCCCACGCGCCCCGCGTGCGGGTGTTGCTGCTGGGCTGCGGCGAGCCCGCCCGATGGCAGGACGCCCGACGCCCGGCGGACTGGCGCTGGGCCCTGGAACGCGCGCGGGCCGCCGGCGTGGAACTCCAGGCGTGGGCTGGCGCCGACCCGCAATCCCTGCTGCGCGAATGCGACGTGGCGGTCGACGCGCTGCTCGGCCTCGGCCTGCGCGAAGCCCCGCGCGGCGAGGTCGAACTGGGCATCCGCGCCCTGCAGCACCTCGTGCACGCGCGGCCGGTGCTGGCGCTGGATCTCCCCTCCGGTCTGCGCGGCACCCAGGGCACGGCGCCCGGCGCCTGCGTGCGAGCCACCGTCACCCTGGCCATGCTCGGCCTGCAGCCGGGACACGCCACCGGGCCGCACACGGACCATTGCGGCGAACTCTGGCTGGACACGTTGCAGGTCGATGCCGCCGCTTGCGACGCCTCTCCGAGCGCCTGGCTGGGAGGGTCGGACGCCGCGCTGGCCGAGCTCAGCTCGCTGGAGCAGGCGGCGCACAAGGGAGAGCGCGGCGACGTCCGCCTGTTCGGCGGCGCCAGCGGCATGAGCGGCGCGCTGTGGCTGGCCGCGCGCGCCGCGCTTCAACTGGGCGGCGGACGCGTGTTCGCCGCATCCTTCGATGAGTGCGCGCCGGGCCTGGACCCCGAGTTCCCCGAACTGATGCTGCGCCAGCCCGCGCAACTGCTCGTCCAGGCGCGCGCGGCGCGCGGCCCCGCCTGCCACGTGCTCGGGCCCGGAAGCGGGGATTCCGCGCAGGCGCTGCGATGCCTGCGCGAACTGCTGGACCTGGCCCAGCCCCTGGTCATCGACGCCGACGGACTCAACCTGCTGGCCTCGCACCCGCGCGACGGCGAACTCTGGCAGGCCCTGCGCGCGCGCGGCACGGCGGGCAGGCCCACCTGGCTCACGCCCCACCCCTCGGAGGCCGCGCGCTTGCTGGAAATCGGCACCGCCGAGGTGCAGGCCGACCGACTCGACGCGGCTCGCCGACTGTTCGAGGCCACCGGCGCCTCGGTCGTGCTCAAGGGCGCCGGCAGCGTGGTCGCGCCCGCCGGCGAAACGCCCTGGATCAACCCCAGCGGCAACGGACTGCTGGCCAGCGCAGGCACCGGCGACGTGCTGGCCGGAGCCCTTGGAGCCTGCCTGGCGCGCAGCGCGGCCTCGCGCGATGCCGCGCGCGCCGCCGTGTGGCTGCACGGCGCCGGCGCCGACCTGGCGCTGCGGGAAGCAGCGGCGCTGCGCGCCGGCACGCTGCCCGCGTGGATGCTGCGTGCCTGGCGCGCGGCGGCCGCGCGCTGACGCTACGGCCGCGCCGCGCGACCCATTCGCCCCCGCCCGCTGCGGCACCGGCGGCCCGCAGCGAGAGGCGCGAGGGGTCTGACGCCTACCCTACTTCACGCGACGCGCCCGCGCGGCCGGCTTGCGCGGCGAGCGCGCGCGGGTGGAGCGCGCGTTGCGCGCGGAACTGGAGTTCTTGGCGGCCGTCGGATCCTTGGCCGCGGGCTTGGCCGGCGCCGCCGCCGCGGACTTGGCGCTCGCGGCCTTGCGGGACTTGCGTCCCGTGCCGTTGCCGGATGGCTCGCCCGTGGCGGCCGGCGTCGGCGCATCCGCCGCCTCCTGGGGAAGCGCGAACACGCTGTGGTCGCTGTCCTCGGCGGCGGCCACGACCTGCGCCTTGCGGCCGCGCTTGCGCGACGTGGGCGCGGCGGCCGCGCGCAGGGTGTCGGAGACCATGCGGAAATCGATGCGCCGCCCGTCCAGGTCCACCCGACTGACCTGCACCAGCACGCGGTCGCCCAGCGCGTAGCGCTTGCCGGTGCGCTCGCCGCGCAGCTCGTTGCGCGCATCGTCGAAGCGGAAATATTCCGCGCCGAGTTCGGAGATGTGGATCAAGCCCTCGACGAACAGGCTGCTCAGTTGGACGAACACCCCGAAGCTGGTGACCGCGGTGATCGAGCCGACGAATTCCTCGCCCAGCTTGTCGCGCATGTACCAGCACTTGAGCCAGCTCTCCACGTCGCGCGTGGCCTCGTCGGCGCGGCGCTCGTTGGCCGAGCAGTGCAGGCCCACCAGTTCCCATTGCGGCAGGTCGGCGGAGGCCTTGGCGCCGCGCGGCGGACGCGGCGCCGGTTTGGCCGCGGCCTGCGCGGCGCGCCGGCCGCGCAGCGGCGGCGGCGCCTCCATGCCCTCGGGAGTCTGCAGGCGGTAGCGCCCGCCTTGCAGCAGGGCCTTGATCGCGCGATGGGTCAGCAGGTCCGGGTAGCGCCGGATCGGGCTGGTGAAATGCGCATAGGCCTCGTAGGCCAGCCCGAAGTGCCCGCTGTTGTGCGGCGAATAGATGGCCTGCTGCATCGAGCGCAGCATCAGGGTGTTGATCTGCTGCGCGTCGGGACGCTCGCGCGCGGCATCCGACAGACGCTGGTAGTCCGCCGGCGTGGGCTCGTCGCCCACGTGCCCGCCCAGGCCCATGGCCTGCAGGAAACTGCGCAGCAGCGCCAGGCGCTCGGGCGTCGGGCCTTCGTGCACCCGGTACAGCCCGGGATGCTTGTTGCGCTGCAGGAAGTCCGCCGCGCACACGTTGGCCGCCAGCATGCATTCCTCGATCACCCGGTGCGCGTCGTTGCGCTGGCGCAGCGCGATCTGCTCGATGCGCCCGTTGGCGTCGCAGATGATGTGGGTCTCCGGCACCTCCAGGTCCACCGCGCCGCGCTCGCGCCGTGCCTTGAGCAGCGCGCTGAACACCTCGTACAGGTTCAGCAGGTGCGGCACCAGATCGGCGCGCGCCTGGGCCCGCGGGCTCTTGGTGTTCTCCAGGATCTCCGCCACCTCGGTGTAGGTCAGGCGCGCGTGCGAGCGCATCACCGCGGGGTAGAACTGGTAGGCCTGCAGTTCCCCCTCGTCGTCGATGAGCATGTCGCACACCACGCACAGGCGCTCCACGTTCGGGTTCAGCGAACACAGACCGTTGGACAACTTCTCCGGCAGCATCGGGATCACGCGCCGCGGGAAATACACAGAGGTCGCGCGGTCCAGCGCGTCCAGGTCCAGCGGCTCGCCGGGGCGCACGTAATGCGACACGTCGGCGATCGCCACCACCAGGCGAAAGCCCTGGCGGCGTCCGACCTTCGCCGGCTCGCAGTACACGGCGTCGTCGAAATCGCGCGCGTCCTCGCCGTCGATGGTCACCAGCGGCACGTCGGTAAGGTCGATGCGCCCGGCGCGGTCGGCGGCGCGCACCTGCGCGGGCAGCGCGGCGGAAGCCTTCTCGGCGGCGTCGCTGAAGCGGTGCGGCACGCCGTACTTGCGCACCGCGATCTCGATTTCCATGCCCGGGTCGTGCAAGGCGCCCAGCACCTCGAGCACCCGCCCCATGGGCTGGGCGTGCAGGTTCACCGGGCCGGTGATCTCCACGCTGACCACCTGTCCGGCCTTGGCCTCGCCCAGGCCGCCGGGGGCGATCAGGATGTCCTGCACGTGGCGCTTGTCCTCCGGCGCCAGCAGCCACACGCCGTTTTCCTGTAACAGGCGGCCGATCACCGGGCGCTTGCTGCGCTCGACGATCTCCAGCACCTGTCCTTCCGGACGCCCGCGACGATCCTGGCGCACCACGCGCACGCGCACGCGGTCCAGGTGCATCACGGCGCGCATCTGCTGCGCCGGCAGGACCACCTCCAGTGGCTCCTGCTCGGACATCACCAGTCCGTAGCCGTCCCGATGTCCCTGCACGATGCCTTCTACGATCAATGCCTTCCCCTTGCGCCGCGCCGGCGGCCCCGGGATGGACCCGCGCCAACGCGTATTGTTCGCAGCATACTGGACACGCGCAAAAAAACTGCTATAGTTTCGCTTCTGGCCCAGATGGCGGAATTGGTAGACGCACTAGTTTCAGGTACTAGCGCCGCGAGGCGTGGAGGTTCGAGTCCTCTTCTGGGCACCAATCGCTGAACAAAGCCGCTCCCGATCGAAAGGTCCGGAGCGGCTTTTTCATGCGCCTCGCCAAACAAGCGAAACAAGCGGCCCGTCGTCGGTGGAGTCCAGCCGCACCTTCGGCATTCCGCGCAGCAACCCCGACACCACACCGCTATCGAAGCACCTCCGCGCAGAACGCGGCCGGCGTGACGATGCGGGTACGGCCAACCGTGCCGCGCTGCAACAGCCCGGCGCGACGGTCGCCGGTGACCAGGTAGTCGGCCGCCCCGCCCAGGGCCATCGCCAGCAGAAACGTGTCGTTCGGGTCGAGCGCCTCGACTCCGTCCGCAAGGGGTGGCAGCGCATGCAGGACGACGGCGCGCTGCAGGTTGTTGATCATCGTGCCGATGCGATGCGCCGGCGCGATGGCCTTGAGTTTCGGGTAGCGGCTCGCGCGCCGCAGTTCGTCGAGTTGCGCCAGCGAGGTCACGAGATCGAAGCGCGCCGCGCGCCAGGCACGATAGATCGTGTCCGGTGGGCCGTGGGGAGCGATCAGCGAACCGAGGAGGACGTTGGTGTCCAGGATGACACGCATCAAGACGCACGGGCCCACTGCACCGCCTCGTCGATGAGCGCGCTCAACTCGGTTACGTCCATGCCGGCAGCAGCGGTCTTGGCCTGATCGACGGCGCGCTCCAGCAGATAGGCACGCACGGCCTCCTCGATGAAGCGAGACAGATCCCCCTTGCGGCCGCCTCCCTGCGCGGCAAGGAACATGCGCACAGACTGATCCACCTCCGGCGAAACGGCAATGTTCCAGCGCACGGTACTCATGGTGTTTCTCCGTTGGATTTGGGTGTTTGGGTGTTTATACACCAACCAGCCGCCCTTCGCACGGATGGGATCAAGGCCAGAGGACTCGTGAGGATCTACGCCAAACGTACGCCAGAAATTGCGCCAAACTGATTGCGGAGACTGCTCCCTGAGGATTGGAGATCCATGCGTGAAGTCCGCAACCCGAGCCACGGCGAAATCCTGCTCGAGGGGTTCCTCATACCGATGGTCAGTGGTCGCATCGCGACGCGCCGCGTGCGGAACTTTCCTTGATCTGGCCGATCCAAGGATGTCTGTGCGTGACGTACGACCGCCTGGATCCCGACATCATGCCCAACCTGATCGAACCCGACACCGAACGCCTGCGGCTGCGCCAGTGGCGTCCCGAGGACCGCGCCCCATTCGCTGCGATAAACGCGAACCCGGAGGTCATGGAG
This sequence comes from Pseudomonadota bacterium, assembly GCA_021830925.1. Lineage (GTDB taxonomy): Bacteria > Pseudomonadota > Gammaproteobacteria > Burkholderiales > Burkholderiaceae_C > Thiomonas_A. Next base: position 5,677 of record JAKBNS010000041.1, read on the forward strand.
TTCTTTCCGCGCACCCTCACCCGCGATGACAGCGATGCCTCAGCCGAGGCCTTCGAGGGGATGATCGTCACCAGCGGATGGGGATTCTGGGCGGCCGAATCCAAGGTGGAGCATGCCTTCATCGGCTTTGTCGGGATCAAGCCGGTGCCTGATGACCTCGCCTTCGCCGGAGCGGTCGAGGTCGGCTGGCGCCTGGCGCGCCCGTATTGGGGCCGCGGCCTGGCGACCGAGGGCGCACGCGCCGCACTGCGGGTCGCGTTCGAACAACTCGGGCTGAACGAAGTCGTGTCGTTCACCGCCGAAGGCAATCGGCGCTCGCGCGCGGTGATGGATCGCCTGGGGCTGCGCCATGTCGCCGACTTCGGCCATCCGCGCCTGCCGCCCGACCATGCCTTGCACCGCCACAGCCTGTACCGGGTCACCGTGCAGGAGTTCGGCTCCCAGAGAGGCACACACTAGCCAGCCCGGGGCAACCGATCCATGCAGGCGATCCTTCCGCTCGTCTATCTCGCGGCCGGATGGCTACTGGCGCGCAGCGGCGTCGACTGGCGCAGTCTCGCGTCGAGACTGTTGAGTGTAGTCGTGATCCCGACCGTCATCGTCATGCACGTCGTCGGAACCGACTCGCGGCTGGCGCTGGTGATGGTGAGTGCGGTGGTGTGGATGCTGCTCATGCTCGCGCTGGGTTCGGCGAGCAGCCGCGATCCCGTCGAGAAGCTCTGCTTCGGCTACCTCAACATCGGTTGGCTAGGGCTTCCGGTGGCCGCGGCCGCTCTCGACCGGTCGGCGGTTGGCGTCGTCACGACCTTCTACGTCACCAGTTCGATCCTGGGTAACACCCTTGGCCCCGCATGGCTTCGCCGCTCTGCCCCGACTGCGCCCGCCGACAGGGCGGGCTCCGACGGATCCCGCCTCGCCCGCCCGTGGCGAGACGCCGCACGCACGCCGTCGCTGCGCGCGCTGGTGGCCGGTCTGTGCCTGCGCCCCCTGGGCCCGTGGCTGGCGCAGCATGCCTCGTGGCTCGCGCACGGGGCGACTTTCCTGCTCGGCATGATGATCCTCGGCAGCTGGCTGGCGCACGCACCGCTTCGCGCCGCGGACCTTTGGCGGGCCCTGCCTCGCAGCGCACTGCGCGCCGCGCTGTCGGTGCTGGTGCTCGGAACGATCGGAGCGGCCGGCGCACTGGGCGGCGCGCCCGCCATGCGCATCACCCCGGCCGTGGTGGTGCTGCTGTCCATCCTTCCACCCGCGGCCAATATCGTCGTGCTCGAAACCGCGGCGCTGCGCACCGGTCGGTCGGCGCCTCTCATCGCGGCCGGAACAGTCTGGAGCCTGGCGGCCATCGCGCTCTACATGGCCTACGCGATCCTCTGAGTCAGCGAGGCGCCTGGATCGATGGCCTGGCCGGGATCATGTGCTTCGGCCCGCGGCAAGCGCTACGGTCGCCGAGGCGCCCGCCCGCGCAAGAACGCTTCAGGACCTCGCCGTCTCCGGCTGTACCGGTTCCAGCAACTCCGGCGAGTCGTTGCGCGGATTGCCCACCGCGCGGCCGACGGGGTACCTGTCCAGCGCGTCCTCGGGGGCCGGCGCCAGCAGGGCCTGCAAGGCCTCGGGCGGCGTCGACGCGTCCAGCCAGGCGCGCACGCCCGGGGCATCCAGGATCGCCGGCATGCGGGTGTGCACCGGGGTCATCCAGGCGTTCGCCTCGGTGGTGATGATGGTGAAGGTGTGCAGGGCCTCGGCCCGGCCGCGGGGCTGCCAGTGTTCCCACAGGCCGGCGAAGGCCAGCAGTTCGCCGTCGCGGCGGTGGATGTACCAGGGCTGCTTGTGGGTGCTGCCCGGCACGTACTGCCATTCGTAGAAACCGTCGGCCGGCACGATGCAGCGCCGCGCCTTGAAGGCCGCGCGGAAGGCCGGCAGCCGGCTGGCCGTCTCGCCGCGCGCGTTGACCGTGCGCTGCGCGAAGGTCTCGTCGTGGGCCCAGGGCGGCACCAGGCCCCAGCGCAGCATGTCCAGGCGCGCACCCTGCGGGTCCGAGCGCACGACCGGGGCGAACTGGCTCGGCGCGAGGTTGAAGCGCGGGCGCCATTCCTCGCTGCGCGAGGTCTCGCCGCGGCCGTCGACCACGCCGAACTGTTGCAGGATGCGCCGCGGTGCGCTCTTGAGAACGTAG
>JAKBNS010000146.1 GCA_021830925.1 Pseudomonadota bacterium
CGCGCGCTGGCTGCAGCCCTCGCACGTGTCTGCGGGATTCGTCACGGTGCTGGTGGGCTACACCAGTTCGGCGGCCATCGTGTTCGAGGCGGCACGCGCCGCCGGCGCCGGCCCCGCGGAAATCGCCTCCTGGCTGTGGGCGCTGGGACTGGGCATGGGCTTGAGTTGCATCGCCCTGTCGCTGCGCTATCGCGCGCCGGTGCTCACCGCGTGGTCCACGCCCGGGGCCGCGCTGCTGGCCACCTCGCTGCACGGCGTGCCGATGGCGCAGGCCATCGGCGTGTTCGTGTTCGCCTCGCTGCTCGCCGCGGTGGCAGGGTTCAGCGGCTGGTTCGAGCGCCTGATGCACCGCATTCCCCGCGCACTGGCCGCCGGCATGCTGGCCGGCGTGCTGCTGGAATTCGGCCTGGGCGTGTTCGGCGCGCTGCAGCACCGGATCGTGCTGGTCGGCTGCATGCTGCTGACCCTGCTGGCGGCTCGGCGCCTGCTGCCGCGCTACGCGGTGGCCTTGAGTTTCGCGGTGGGCCTGCTGGTGGCCACCCTCGGCGGCGACTGGCACCTGGCCGCGCTGCCCCTGCGCCTGACGCGTCCGGTGTGGACCACGCCCGAGTTCGCCTGGGGCCCCCTGCTGGGCATCGGCCTGCCGCTGTTCATCGTGACCATGGCGTCGCAGAACGTGCCGGGCATCGCCATGCTGCGCACCCATGGCTACCAGACGCCGACCTCGCCCCTGATCGGCTGGACCGGACTGCTCGGCGTGGTGCTGGCGCCCTTCGGCGGCTTTTCCTTCAACCTGGCGGCGATCACCGCGGCCATCTGCATGAGCCCCGAGGCCGATCCCGATGCGCGCCAGCGCTGGCGCGCGGCGGTCTGGGCGGGCGTCTTCTATGCCATCACGGGCTTGCTCGGCGCCAGCGTGGCGGCCTTGTTCGCGGCCTTTCCCCACGCGCTGGTGGCGGCCATCGCCGGTCTGGCGTTGCTGAGCACCATCGGCAACAGCCTGAGCACCGCCCTGGCCGACGAAACCTGGCGGGACGGCGCGCTGGTGACCTTTCTCGTGACCGCCTCGGGGTTCACCCTGGGCGGGGTCGGCAGCGCCCTGTGGGGCCTGTTGCTGGGCATGGCCACGGCGGCCTTCACCCGGCGCGCCTGAGCCCCGCGGCGCGCGCGATCAACGGTCGCCGTGCCAGCGCTCGTCATCGTCGCGGTGCCAGCGCTCCGGCCGGCGCCAGCGGTAGCCGGGCTGCGCCACGTAGGCGGGTGCGTAGTACACCGGCTGCGGGGGCGGCGCGTACACCACCGGCGGCGGGGCGTAGACCACCGGCGGAGCCGGCAGCACGTTGCCCAGGTTGGCCACCATCCCGGGCGTGCCCACGGACAGGGACCAGTAGGGCTCGTCGGCGTGCGCGGCGGTGAACGAAACACCGCCCAGCAGCACGACGAGTGCGGAAATCTTCCATTGGCGAGTCATGATCCAGGCGCTCCCTTTGCGAATGCGGAAATTGCTGCGCCCCCCGTGGAATCATCGATGCGCTCGGCATCTGCATGTGAATTTTTCCCACATAATAATTCCGCGACATCACCGCCTCGCCCTCTTCGCCGGGGTCCTGTTGCCGCTGCGCCACAGCCGGCGCAGAGCCAGGCCGTCAGCCTTCCCCGAGCAGGAAGGGCAAGGCCGCGTCGAGCAGTTCGCGCGGCGCCTCCTCCGGCACGTAGTGGCCGCAAGGCAGGGTGCCGCCGCGCACGTCGGCGGCGACTTCGCGCCATTCGTCCAGCGGGCGGAAGCAGCGCTGCACCACGCCATGCTCGCCCCACAGGACCTGCAGCGCAAGCTGCAGGCGCGCGCCGCGGGCGCGATCGGCGGCGTCGTGCTCCAGGTCGATGCTCGCGGCCGCCCGGTAGTCCTCGCAGAGTCCGTGCGCGGCCCCGGGCTGCGCCAGGCTGCGCGCGTAGGCCTCGAGCGCGCGCGGGTCGAAGGCCTCCAGGCTGCCGTTGCGCGAACGCATGAGATCCCGCACGTAGGCCCCCGGATCGGCCTGGATCAGGCGCTCCGGCAGCGGCGCCGGCTGGATCAGGAAAAACCAGTGCCAGTAGGCCCGTGCGTAGGCCTCGTCGGTCTTGCGGTACATGGCCAGCGTGGGCGCGATGTCCAGCAGGGTCATGCGGCTGACCGCCTCCGCATGGTCGGCTGCCAGGCGATGCGCCACGCGCGCCCCACGGTCGTGCGCGAGCACGGCGAAACGATCGTGCCCGAGGCCGCGCATCACCTGCAGCATGTCGGCGGCCATCGCGCGACGACTGTAGGCCGCGTGGTCGGCGCCGCCTTCAGGCTTGGAGGAGTCGCCGTAGCCGCGCAGATCGCACAGCACCACGCGGAAATGCCGGGCCAGTTCGCCGGCCACGCGGTGCCAGATCACGTGGGTCTGCGGATGACCGTGCAGCACCAGCAGCGGCGGCCCCTCGCCTCCCACCAGCGCGTGGATCCAGACCTGCGGCGCGGTCTGCACGCGCCGTACCTGGAAACCGGGGAAGAACCAGGCGTCGTCGGCGGCGCTGGCGCTGGATACGGCGGGGGCGGGGGCTTCGATGGGCATGGTGCCCGAAGCATACGGCCGGGTGCTAATCTCGGCCGCATGTCCTCGCGCCGTCAACACCCCACCGAGACTCCCGCCACCGCCTGGCTGCGCAGCCGCGGCGTGGAGTTCAGCCTGCACCCCTACGAATACGTCGAGCACGGAGGCGCCGCCTGGGGCGCGCAGGCGCTGGGCCTGGACCCGCATGCGGTGGTGAAGACCCTGGTCATGCAGGATCAGACGGCACGTCCGCTGGTGGTGCTGATGCACGGGGACCGCCAGGTGTCCACCAAGAACCTGGCGCGCGCCATCGGCGCCAAGCAGGTGCAGCCCTGCGAGCCGGCGGTGGCCGAGCGCCACAGCGGCTACCAGGTGGGAGGAACCTCGCCCTTCGCGCTGCGCAAGCCGATGCCGGTGTACCTCCAGGTCAGCGTGCTCGAACTGCCCGTGCTGTACGTGAACGCGGGGCGCCGCGGCCTGCTGCTGGGCATGCCGCCGCGCCAGCTGGAACAGTTGCTGCAGGCGAGCACGGTCGACTGCGCGCTCGCGGCCTGAAGGCGGGCCGACGATGGACGCGAAGCCCCTGCCCCTGCTGCCGGGCGCCGCCTCGGCCGAGGTGCTGCGCGTGCGCGCGGGCCGGGCGCTGGAGCAGCGCGACCGCCTGTGCGAGGAGGTTGCGGTGGCGCTGGAGTTCAACGGCATTTCCCACGCGGTGATGCTGGCCACGCCGGCGGACCTGGAGGACTTCGCGCTGGGCTTCGCCCTCACCGAAGGCATCGTCGAACATCCCGACGAGGTGTTCGACATCGCTGCGCAGGAGTCGGCGCAGGGCATCACCTTGCGCGTGGACATCGCGTCGCGGCGCCTGCAGGCGCTGAAGCTGCGCCGACGCAGCCTGGCCGGGCGCACCGGCTGCGGCCTGTGCGGCACCGATTCGCTGGAGCAGGCGCTGCGCCCTGTCGCTCCGGTCGGTGCGGGCCCCGACGTGGCGCCGGCGGCGCTGGCCCGCGCGGTGGCCGCGCTGCGCCCGCTGCAGCCGCTGTTCGAGGCCACCGGCTCGGTGCACGCGGCGGCGCTGTGCTCGGCGCAGGGCGAACCGCTGCTGGTGCGCGAGGACGTGGGGCGCCACAACGCGTTGGACAAGCTGATAGGCGGCGCGGCACGCGGCGGACTCGACGCGCGCGACGCCCTGCTGGTGATCAGCAGCCGGGCCAGCATCGAAATGGTGCAAAAGGCCGCCACCCTGGGCTGCGCCGTGCTGGCCGCCGTGTCCGCGCCGACCGCGCTGGCGGTGCGCGCGGCGACCGGCGCCGGCATGACCCTGGTCGGGCGCATCCGCGGCGACGACATGGTCGTGTACTGCGGGGCGCAGCGCCTGCGCATGCCGGCAGGCGCGCCGGGCTCTTGAAATCCGGCCTGCGCACTCGCAGATAGGGAGCAATGGGCGACGCCGCCGTGCGGCGCGCCATGCATCCCGATCGTCTGCAAGGAGCCAGGACCATGATTGCAACCATGCTGAAGACCCCGGCGAGCTGGTTCGCCGACCTCGACCGTCTGCAGCGCGAACTCGACCGCGACCCCGGCGGATTCGGACTGCCGGTGAGCATCCGCGCGGTGGGTGGCGCGGGCTTTCCGGCCATCAACGTCGCCTCGACGCCGCAGGCGGTGGAGGTGTATGCCTTCGCACCCGGCATCGACGCCTCGCAACTCGAGGTCACGGTGGATCACAACCTGCTGAGCATCGTCGGCAAACGCGAATTGCCCGCGGCCGCGAAGGGGCAGGTCAGCTATGCGGAAGAGCGATTCAGCGGAGGTTTCCGGCGGGTGATCTCGCTGCCCGAGGACATCGACGCCTCGAAGATCGAGGCGCGCTACACCGACGGCGTGCTGCGCGTGAGCATCCCGCGGCGTGAAGCCGTGCAACCGCGCCGCATCACGGTGAACTGAAGCCGTCAGGCCATCGCAAGGAGTCCGACCATGAACACGAGCACCACATCGATCGCCGCTTCCACCTCCGCCGCGCAAACCGGCACGACCGCACGCGCACCCGCGCCCCAGGCCCCGCGCGTGGACATCCTCGAGGATGCCGAGGGCATCACCCTGCGCGCCGACATGCCGGGCGTGCCGCGCGAGCACCTGCAGGTGCAGGTCGACGGCGACACGCTGACCCTGCGCGGGCAGGTGCAGATCGATCTGGCCCAAGGCATGCAGCCCTTCTACGCGGAGTTGCGGACCGGGGCCTGGGAACGCAGCTTCACGCTGTCGCGCGAACTCGACGCGACGGCCATCCAGGCCAGCATGAAGGACGGCGTGCTGGAGTTGCGCATCCCGAAGGCCGAACACGCGAAGCCGCGGCGCGTCGAGGTTCGGCTGAACTGAGGCGCGGGCGCGCCGGGGGCACAATGCGGGCCTTGCCCGCCGCCATGCTCCGCCGATGCGCCCGCGACTTCACGCACCGCTTCCCGCGCCGCTCCACCCGCGCATTCACCCGCGCATTCACCCGCGCATCCACCAGCCGATTCCATCGCCCTCGCCCGTCGTCGCGGCCCGGCGGCCTGCTCTCGCGCGCGTCGCGGCGGGGCTGGACTTCGGCACCAGCGGCGCTCGCCTGTGCCTGATCGACCGGCGCGAGCGCTGTCTGTTCGAGGCTGCCACGGACTACGCACGCGCGCGCCCCCAGGGCTGCGCGGACTGGGAACGCGCACTGTTCGATCTGCTGGGCTCGATTCCCGGCGAGCTGCGTGGCGTGCTCGACACGCTGTCGCTGTGCGCCACCTCGGGCAGCGTGCTGTGGGCCGGCCGCGACCTGCGCCCGCGCGGGCCGGTGCTGATGTATTACGAGACCCGGCAGGCGGACCTGCCCGGCGACCATTCAGGTCCGCTGGACGGACTGGCACGCCTGGCATGGGCGTGGGAGCGCCTGGATGAACCCGCGCGGCGCGGCGCGCTGGCCCTGCACCAGGCCGACTGGCTGTTCGCCCGCCTGCGCCGCGGGGGCCTGATGCGCGGCGCGCTCACCGACTGGCACAACGCACTCAAGAGCGGGGCGGACCCCGCGCTGTGCGCATGGGGGGCTGTCGCATCCCGCCAGGCTTTCGCGTCCCGCCTGCCGCGCATCGTCGCGCCGGGCAGCGGGCTCGGTCGCGTGGACCCGGCGCTGGCCGACCGCCTGGGCCTGCGCCGGGACTTGCGCCTGGTGGCCGGGACGACGGATGCGAACGCCGCGTTCCTGGCCAGCGGAGCGGAGCAGCCGGGCCAGGCCTTGACCAGCCTGGGCAGCACGCTGGCCCTCAAGCTGCTGTCGCGCAGGCGCATCGACGCGCCGCGATACGGCGTGTACAGCCATCGCTTCGGCGCCCTGTGGCTGGTCTCCGGCGCCAGCCAGGCCGGCGGGGCCGCCTTGCGCAAGCTGTTCGACGATGCGCGCCTGCGCGACCTCAGCGCGGACATCGACCCCGAGCAGGACAGCCCGCTGGACCTCTACCCTCTGCCGGGCGTGGGGGAGCGTTTTCCCCTGTCCGACCCCGCGATGGCCCCACGCCTGGAACCCCGACCGGCCGACGATGCGCGGTATCTGCACGGCCTGCTGCAGGGGCTGGCTCGCATCGAGGCGGCGGGCTACGCCCGCTTCGCCCAACTCGGAGCGCCCGAGGTGCGGGAAGTGCTGAGCTGCGGCGGCGGCGCGTCCAACCCTAGCTGGACCCGGCTGCGCGAGCGTGCGCTCGGGCGCCCGGTACGCCGCGCGCGCCAGAACGAGGCCGCCTTCGGGGCCGCGCGCCTGGCCCTGCTGGGCACGCGGGTATTCTCGCATTCACCCCCGTGAACAAAAGATGACGATCGGCCCGGGACCGATGGACAATATTGCAAGCGAATGTCACCCCGCGCCCTTCAGAGCGCCCCCAGGGCCGGGCTGCGCCCAGCCCGCCTCCCGTGGGGGTCGAGGAAACTTGGGGCGGCCCTGCGTTTTCTCGTGAGCATTCTGGCCGATGAACGCCACAAGCATTCCCCAAGAAGTCGTCGAACTCGCGCAATCCGGAGACATGGTCGCCCAGGAATGGCTGGGCGACCATTTGCGCAATCTCGGCCAGCATGAACAGGCCGGCATCTGGTACGAGCGAGCGGCCAGCCAGGGCTCGGCCAGCGCGCAGTACAACCTGGGCTGGATGCACTACCACGGCCGCGGCGTGGCGCAGGACTACGGCCGCAGCATGTACTGGTGGAAAAAAGCCGCCGAACAGAACATGGTGCGGGCCATCGGGTCCATCGGCATTTTGTTCGAGAACGGCCAGGTGGTGCCGCAAAACCATGCCGAGGCCGCGCGCTGGTACCGGGCGGCGGCCGACCAGGGCGACGCGCCCTCCTGCTGGTTTCTCGGCCGGCTGGCTCTGCAGGGGCGGGGGGTGCCGCGCGATCGCGTGCTGGCGCTGCAGTTGTTCCGGCGGGCCGCCGAGCAGTCCCACCGCTCGGCTCAGTACACGCTGGGCCTGACCCTGCTGTCGGGCCATGCCCGCGAGCGCTGGCCCGAGGCCCTCGATTGGCTGCGCCGCGCCGCGGAAGAAGGGCATGACGCCGCCCAGTACATGCTCGGCCTGACCCTGATGCGCGGTCGCCGCGCCCCCAGGGACCTGGGCGCGGCCTTGCGCTGGCTCAGCAAGGCCGGCGAACAGGGGCACGCGCTGGCCCAGTACCAGCTGGGCAAGATGTACTGGCGCGGCATCGGCGTGCTGCCCGACGTGGGACGCGCCAAGCACTGGTGGAAACTGGCGGGCGCGCAGCGCCACATGCCGGCGCGCGCGGCGCTGCAGCACCTGCGCGGCCAGATGCTCGAACACGGCATCGATTTCGAGCACACGGACTTCGCACCCACGGTGGCCGGAGTTCCGGCCGGGCGCCGCCGCCGCTCGGGCGCCTGAAACCCGGGCGCTGCGCCCGGCCGCCGCGCCGCGGCTAGTGTTCTGTCCCGCTAATAACTGTCATTTCGTTCGTGTGCCTGCGGGAGCGATCGGCGGCCGCCCGCACAGGGTCAAGACTGGGCGTCTTGCCCCTGTGCGGGCGGCCGGCGAGGGCCCCGCAGGCGCCGAACCCTTCGGGCTGGGCCGTATCGGGGCGCATGCGGCGTTGCGGCCACGGGGCCAGGCGCTCAGCCTGGACCCGCGCCCGCGCCTTGCCTCCGCCCCGATACGGCCCAGCGAAATGACAGTTA
>JAKBNS010000236.1 GCA_021830925.1 Pseudomonadota bacterium
GCGCAAAGCCAGCTGGCCTGAAGCCCGCCGGCCCGGGCATCAATCGGGCCGCGGCAACCCCTGCACCCGCGCACCGGGCCCGGCCTGGTGCGCGGCGAACCAGCCCAGGGGCATTTCCAGCGCATACCGCACCGCACCCGACGCGCAATGCGTGTCCAGGGTGAGCGGCTGCATGTCCGCCAGGTTGCGGATGCGCCCTTGCGCGTCGACGAAGGCCACGCTCAGCGCCAGGTAGGTGTTTTTCATCCACATGCACACCTCCTGGTCATGGCGGAACACGAACAGCATGCCGTGGTCGGGGGCCAGTTCGCGGCGGTTCATCAGTCCGGTCTGGCGCTGAGCGGGAGTGGCCGCGACTTCCGCCGCCACGGGGTGGCCCGCGACGCGCAGTGTGGCCGTCGGAAGCGTCTCTGGGGGTTCGGCCGGCGCGGCGCGCGCGCCCAAGGGCAGCGCGAGCAGGCCCAGCGCGGCCCAGCTCAGGGCGCGCAGGCGGCGCCGCGATGAAGGGGCGGGATTTCGGCGCGAGCAGGTCATGGAGTCGGGACCTCGGGGGAGGGATGCCGCCATTGTGCCGCGCAGCGGCCAGAAAAAAGGCGCCTTACGGCGCCTTCCGCATCGCCGCGGGCGCGAGTCCCGCGGGCGACAAGAACGTCAGCTCGATCCGAGCTTACTTCTTGGCGGCTTCCTTCTTTTCCATCTTCTTGGCGGTCTTCTTGGCGACCTTCTTGTGCTTCACGACCTTGTGGGCGGCGGGCTTGGCACCTTCGGCCTTGGCCGGGGTGGCGGCTTGCGCCAGGGTCGCGGTGGCGAAGAACAGGGCGAAAACGGCGGCAATGATCTTTTTCATGACTGGTTAGCCTCTAGTGGATGGAATTCGACCCCGGGGGGTCACAGCCGTAACGCGCCTGCTCGAAATCCGGTTGACATGCATGCGCGCGGCGAGGATGCCCCCTGCCACGCACCGAAGCCCCGTTTCGAGCCCGGGAGTCTTGTGTCTTATAAAGGACTTCACGAATTGCGCGAACGCAAGGCTAGAATGAACGTCTTCTTGCACCGGAGGACTCCATGTACCAGCACATCCGCGTACCCGCCGAGGGTCAACGCATCACCGTGGGCGCCGATCATGCCCTGAGCGTGCCCGATCGGCCCATCATTCCCTACATCGAAGGCGACGGCACCGGTGCCGACATCACGCCGGTGATGATCAAGGTGGTCGACGCGGCGGTCGCCAAGGCCTACGGCTCGAAGCGCAAGATCTCCTGGATGGAGGTCTATGCCGGCGAGAAGGCCACCCGCATCTACGGGCCGGACGTCTGGCTGCCCGAGGAGACCCTTCAGGTCGTGAAGGAATTCGTGGTGTCGATCAAGGGCCCGCTGACCACCCCCGTGGGCGGGGGCATCCGTTCCCTGAACGTGGCGTTGCGCCAGGAGCTCGACCTGTACGTCTGCCTGCGCCCGGTGCGTTATTTCCCCGGCGTGCCCTCCCCGGTGAAGGCGCCGGAGAAGGTCGACATGGTGATCTTCCGCGAGAACTCCGAGGACATCTACGCCGGCATCGAGTGGGCGGCCGAGAGCGCGGGTGCGAAGAAGGTCATCGATTACCTGATTCGCGACATGGGCGTGACCAAGATCCGTTTCCCCGAGTCCTCGGCCATCGGCATCAAGCCGGTGTCGCGCGAGGGTACCGAGCGCCTGGTGCGCAAGGCCATCCAGTACGCGATCGACAACGACCGCAAGTCGGTGACCCTGGTGCACAAGGGCAACATCATGAAGTTCACCGAGGGCGGTTTCCGCGACTGGGGCTACGCGCTGGCGCAGCGCGAGTTCGGCGCGCAGCCGGTGGACGGGGGTCCGTGGTGCAGTTTCCGCAATCCCCGGACCGGCCACGACATCGTGGTCAAGGACGTGATCGCGGACGCCTTCCTGCAGCAGATCATCCTGCGCCCGGCCGAATACGACGTCATCGCCACCCTGAACCTGAACGGCGACTACATTTCGGACGCGCTGGCCGCGCAGGTCGGCGGCATCGGCATCGCCCCCGGCGCCAACCTGTCGGACGACGTGGCGATGTTCGAGGCCACCCACGGCACCGCTCCGAAGTACGCCGGCAAGGACTACGTCAACCCCGGCTCGGAGATCCTTTCGGCCGAGATGATGCTGCGCCACATGGGCTGGGCCGAGGCGGCCGACTGCGTGATCCGATCCATGGAGCGATCGATCGAATCCAAGCGGGTCACCTACGACTTCGCCCGCCTCATGGACGGCGCCACGCAGGTGTCGTGCTCGGGCTTCGGCCAGGTGATGATCGAGCATATGTAAACCGATCGGAGCCGGGCTGCCGCGAGGCCGGGACTCCACCGGCCGTCCGGCTGCCGACGGCTCCGAGGCCGCGTGGCGCCCGAGCGGGTGCCACGCGGCGGGTCCGCCGCCCGGCGGGCCCATGGGCCCGCCGGGCGGCGAGCGCCCGCTGTTTGCGCCGGGGCAACAATGCGTCGACGGTGCATGCACGCTCCACACGGATCGCGCACTTTGTCCGACAATGGGTCTCAAGGCGCCGTGTCGGCGCCGCTGCAAAGGCGACCCTAGAATCACCTCATGTCGAAGCCCCGCAAGATTCCCGGTACGAGCCCCGGCTCGGCGGCGGTGGTGGAGCGCCAGGAGCAAAGGCTCAAGCCTCCGCCGCTGTATCAGGTGGTGATGTTGAACGACGATTTCACCCCCATGGAATTCGTCGTGCTCGTGATCCAGCAGTTTTTCTCGAAAGATTTCGAAACCGCGACCCAGATCATGCTCAAGGTGCACCAGCACGGCAGAGGGGTCTGCGGGGTGTATGCGAAGGACGTCGCCGCGACCAAGGTGGAACAGGTCATGGCGGCGGCCCGTCAGGCCGGCCATCCGCTGCAGTGCGTGATGGAGGCCGTCTAGGAGAGCAATCATGATTGCCCAGGAACTGGAAGTCAGCCTGCACATGGCCTTCGTCGAGGCCCGGCAGCAGCGGCACGAGTTCATCACCGTCGAGCACCTGCTGCTGGCGTTGCTGGACAATCCCTCCGCGGCGGAGGTCTTGCGCGCCTGCTCGGCCAATCTGGACGATCTGCGCAAGAGCCTGAGCACCTTCGTCAAGGACAACACCCCCGTGGTGCCCGGCACCGACGAGGTGGACACCCAGCCCACGCTGGGGTTCCAGCGCGTGATCCAGCGCGCGATCATGCACGTGCAGTCCTCCAGCAACGGCAAGAAGGAAGTCACCGGCGCCAACGTGCTGGTGGCGATCTTCAGCGAGAAGGACTCCCATGCCGTGTACTACCTGCACCAGCAGGGGGTCACGCGCCTGGACGTGGTGAACTACCTGTCGCACGGCATTCGCAAGACCGACCCGCTCGAGCCGGCCAAGCCGGCCGCTTCGGGCGCCGGCGGCGAGGAGGAGGAGCGCGAGGGCAAGGAAACCCCGCTGGACCAGTTCACGCAGAACCTGAACCAGCTGGCACGCGAGGGGCGCATCGATCCGCTGATCGGGCGCGAGGCCGAGGTCGAGCGGGTGATCCAGGTGCTGTGCCGCCGGCGCAAGAACAACCCGCTGCTGGTCGGCGAGGCCGGCGTGGGCAAGACGGCGATCGCCGAAGGCCTGGCCTGGCGCATCGTGCAGGGGCAGGTGCCGGCGGTGCTTGACGGCGGCGTGGTGTATTCGCTGGACATGGGCGCGCTGCTGGCGGGCACCAAGTATCGCGGCGATTTCGAGCAGCGCATCAAGGCGGTGATCAAGCAGATCCGCGAGATGCCGCACGCCATCCTGTTCATCGACGAGATCCACACCCTGATCGGTGCCGGCGCCGCCTCTGGCGGCACGCTGGACGCGTCCAACCTGCTCAAGCCGGCGCTCACCTCGGGGCAGCTGCGGTGCATCGGCGCCACGACCTTCACCGAGTACCGGGGTATTTTCGAGAAGGATGCCGCGCTGTCGCGGCGTTTCCAGAAGATCGACGTGGTCGAGCCCAGCGTCGAGCAGACCGTGGAGATCCTCAAGGGCCTGAAGTCGCGCTTCGAGGAGCACCATGGCGTGAAGTACGGGGCCGGCGCGCTGACCGCGGCGGCCGAGCTGTCGGCCAAGTACATCAATGACCGGCACCTGCCCGACAAGGCCATCGACGTGATCGACGAGGCCGGGGCCGCGCAGCGCGTGCTTCCGAAGAGCAAGCAGAAGAAGACCATCGGCAAGACCGAGATCGAGGACATCGTGTCCAAGATCGCGCGCGTGCCGGTGCACAGCGTGACCACCGACGACCGTTCCAAGCTGCGCAACCTCGAGCGCGACCTGAAGAACGTCGTGTTCGGCCAGGAGGAGGCGATCGGCGCGCTGTCGGCGGCGATCAAGATGACCCGCTCGGGCCTGGGCAAGCCGGACAAGCCCATCGGCTCCTTCCTGTTCAGCGGGCCCACCGGCGTGGGCAAGACCGAGGTGGCTCGCCAGTTGGCCTACGTGCTGGGCATCGAACTCGTGCGCTTCGACATGTCCGAGTACATGGAGCGTCACACGGTGTCGCGCCTGATCGGCGCGCCTCCGGGCTACGTGGGATTCGACCAGGGCGGCCTGCTGACCGAGGCGATCACCAAGAAGCCGCACGCGGTGCTGCTGCTCGACGAGATCGAGAAGGCCCACCCGGATGTGTTCAACGTGCTGCTGCAGGTGATGGACAACGGCACGCTGACCGACAACAACGGACGCAAGGCGGATTTCCGCAACGTGATCCTGATCATGACCACCAACGCCGGCGCGGAGACCATGCAGAAGGGGGCGATCGGCTTCACCTCCCAGCGCGAACGCGGCGACGAGATGGTCGACATCAAGCGCATGTTCTCGCCGGAGTTCCGCAACCGCCTGGACGCGATCATCAACTTCCGCTCGCTGGATGAAACCATCATCCTGCGCGTGGTGGACAAGTTCCTGCTGCAACTCGAGTCCCAACTGGCGGAAAAGCGCGTCGAGGCGACCTTCACCGACGCCTTGCGCAAGTTCCTGGCGTCCAGGGGCTTCGACCCGCTGATGGGGGCGCGTCCAATGCAGCGCCTGATCCAGGACACGATCCGCCGTGCGCTGGCCGACGAATTGCTGTTCGGACGCCTGGTCGACGGCGGCCGCGTCACCGTGGACGTCGACGAGGCCGGGGAAATCCATCTGGACATCTCCGAGCCGGAGTCGAAGCCGCCGCGCCGCAAGGAAGCCGAGACCACGCCCTGAGCGGGCTCGAGTCGGGGGCGCACCGGGCGGGTGTCCGGGCGCCCAGCCGAGCGGCCGCAGGGGACTTGGGCCTTACACTTCGGGGATGCTCGTCCATCCTGATTTCAACCCCATCGCGTTTCGCATCGGTCCCCTGGAGGTCCACTGGTACGGCATCATGTACCTGCTGGGCTTCGTCAGCTTCTGGGTGCTCGCGCGCCTGCGCCTGAAGGACCCTCCCTACGCCGGCTACGGCTGGACCACCCGCGACATCGAGGACATGCTGTTCGCGGGTGTGCTGGGCGTGATCCTGGGCGGACGCCTGGGGTACGTGCTGTTCTACCAGCCCGCCTACTACTTCTCGCACCCCGCGCAGATCGTGGCGGTGTGGGACGGCGGCATGTCCTTCCACGGCGGGTTGCTGGGCGTGCTGGTGGCCGCCTGGTGGTTCGCGCGCAAGCGCCGCGTGGGATGGCTGGAACTGGTGGATTTCATCGCGCCGATGATTCCCCCCGGGATCGCCTTCGGCCGCATGGGCAATTTCATCAACGGCGAGCTTTGGGGGCGCGCGGCCCCCGCCTGGTGGCCCGGCGCGATGATCTACCCGGAATCGGGCTCGCTGGTGCCGCGTTACCCCTCCGAACTGTACGAACTGGCCCTGGAGGGCGTGCTGCTGTTCGCGCTGCTGTGGTGGCTGCGCTCCAGGCCGCGTCCGCGCGGCTTCATCGCAGGCTGGTTCGCGCTGGGTTACGGTCTGGCCCGGTTCACCGCCGAGTTCTTTCGCCAGCCCGACGCCTTCCTGGGCTACCTCTGGTTCGGCGCCACGATGGGACAGTTGCTGTCGATCCCGCTGATCCTGCTGGGCATCGGGCTGATCCTGTGGTCGCGGCGCCAGCCCTTGCCGGCGGTGGCCGCCGGGGCCTGAGCCCGCGCTGAACCGGGCGGCCGGCCTCGTGCGCCGGATCAGTCCGGCAGGCCGAGATCGGCCGGACGCACGATGCGCAGGCCCAGCGCCGCGCAGCGCGGCGCCAGCGCCAGCAGCGCCTTGTCGCGGGTGAGCAGGCACTGCGCGCGCGCCTGCGCGGCGAGATCGATGAACATCTGGTCGTCGGGATCGGCGCAGCGCCAGGCGCAGGCCGGCGCCTCGGGCCGGGACAGGCCGTGCTCGGCGGCCGCATCCAGCACGCGCCGGGTCAGGGTGGCGGCCACGGCGCCGGCGCGACGCAGGACCTGCTCGCGCGACACCACGTCGAGCAGTTCCTCGAGCATCGCCGGGGTGTGCAGCCAGCGCGCGCGACCGCCGCGCAGCCAGGCATCGGGCGTACGCATGTGCGCATCGGCGAACACCAGCCAGTCGAGCACGACGTTGGTGTCGAGTACCCAGCTCAGCGAGTCGCCCCGTTGCGGCGCCAGCCCGGTCACGGACGTTCAGGCCCGCGTGGCCACCCAGCCCATCTGCTGCAGTCCCTTGTAGAACATGTAGCTGGCCAGCGCCAGCAGCAGCAGCGAGAACACGCGCTGCAGCACGTGCACCGGCATGCGATGGGTCAGGCTGGCGCCCACCGGGGCCGAGATCACGCTGGTGGCCGAGCACGCCAGCAGGGCCGGCACGTACACGTAGCCCAGCGAGTAGGGGGGCAGGCCCTGCGCGCCCAGCCCGGCCGAAACGTAGCCCAGCAGGCCGCCGATGGCGATCAGCAGGCCGGTAGCGGCGCTGGTGCCGACGGCGGTGCGCATGGGCACGCCGCTCCAGCGCAGGAAGGGCACCGTCAGGAAGCCGCCCCCCGCGCCGAGCACCGAGGAAATGGCCCCGATGCCGCCGCCGGCGGCCAGCACCAGGGAGGCCGCAGGCAGGTGCTGCTCGGGTGCCTGCGATGCGTCGGGTCTGGCGCCGCGGAACATGCGCAGCGCCGACAGCCCGACGAAGCCGCCGAAGAACAGGGCCAGCCAGCTGGCGTGCAGGTGGCTGGCCACGTGCGCGCCGACGAAGGTGCCGAGCAGCGCGCCCAGGCCCAGCCAGCGCACGGTGCGCCACTGCACCGCGCCGCGCTTGTGGTGCATGCGCACGCTGGACGACGCCGTGAACACGATGGTGGTCAGCGAGGTCGCGATGGCCATGTGCACGACCAGCTCGGGCGGGAAGTGCTGGTAGGTGAACATGAAGGTGAGGAACGGCACCAGCAGCATGCCCCCGCCCAGGCCCAGCATGCCCGCGAAACAACCGGTGAAGGAACCCAGGAGCATGAGTTCGAGCAGGAAGACGACGGGCATGGCGGGAAGGGAAAGGCGATGCGGGGGTCGCGCAGCTGCCTGGCGACACGGGTGTGGCTAGGCGGCGGCGCGCGGGCCCGCCAGGGCACTCGCGGGAATGGGGGGGAGTCTGCCTGAACCGCGCCGACCGTGGATCCCTGAACCCTTCCGGGACAGGTGGGCTAGGTCACCACGCTTCGGGAGCGTCTGCGCGAGACACTTCGCGCCCACGTGGAATCTTCCAGGCCCGAGGCACAGCGCATCG
>JAKBNS010000067.1 GCA_021830925.1 Pseudomonadota bacterium
GATCTTGCGCGGGCGCGCAGCCCGCGCTGCGATCCGGCGCACGCCCATCATCCCGATTCTGCGCCAACGCGACCCCCTCCGGTATTTCAACAGCCTGCTAGCCGTGACGGTCTGGAAAATCGAGCGCACAGCTTCGAATACGGGTTGAGGCTCGCACCTGCAGGCGTTGACATCACCAGAGAGCGCGAATTGCCTGCGATTCTCGGCTGACGCGAAATGCCGGGGCCCCCGTGGAGAGATATAGCCTTCCTGCCGACAGGCTTCGCACCACGTCTTCATGTAGACGGTCGCCAAGGACACGCGAGCCCCATCGAGCCCCACATAGGCGCTGTGGGGCAACCCCTCGACGATTTGTGCGGCTCCCGCGCGGTCGCCACGCGCAAGTAGATATCGTTTCACGCACGCGCTCCATGGGCTCGCCTGGACTGAAGAAGTCCCCGATTCATCCATTCTGGAGTCTTTCGAAGTCGAGCGCGAACGCGGGTTCGATCTTCCCTACCGCCCTCGCGGGTTGTCGCCCGCGCCCTGAGCAGATCGCCTCGGACCGCCTTACTCGTAGCCCACCACCGCGTGGGGCACGTAGGGCGCCTGCAGCGCGGCCACTTCCTCCGGGGTCAGGCGCAGTTCCAGCGCGGCGGCGGCGTCCTGCAGATGCTGCGGCCTGGAGGCGCCGACGATGGGTGCGGTCACGCCGGGGCTTTGCAGCACCCAGGCCAGCGCCAGCCGCGCGTGCGGCACGCCGCGGCGCGCGGCCAGTTCGTCCAGCGCCGCCGCCACGCGGGCATCGGCCTGCTCGGTGGCCGCGAACAGGCTGCTGCCGTATTCGTCCTTTTGCAGCCGCTCGGTGCTCTGGCCCCAGGGTCGGGCCAGGCGCCCGCGCGCCAGCGGACTCCAGGGGATCACGCCGACGCCTTGGTCGCGGCACAGCGGCAGCATCTCGCGCTCCTCCTCGCGATACAGCAGGCTGAGCTCGGGCTGCATGCTCACGAAGCGCGTCCAACCGTTGGCGCGGGCCACTTCCTGCGCCTTGGCGAACTGCCATGCGTACATGGACGAGGCGCCGATGTAGCGCGCCTTGCCGGCCTTGACCACGTCGTGCAGCGCCTCCATCGTTTCCTCGATGGGCGTGTGCGGGTCCCAGCGGTGGATCTGGTACAGGTCCACGTAGTCCATGCCCAGGCGCCCCAGGCTGGCATCGATCTCGGCCAGGATGGACTTGCGCGACAGGCCGCCGACGTTCGGCGCCCGGCGCGACGCGAAGTACACCTTGGTCGCGACCACGATCTCCTCGCGCCGTGCGTGCTCGCGCAGCACGCGCCCGAGGATCTCCTCGGAGTGCCCGTCGGAATAGGCGTTCGCGGTGTCGAAGAAATTGATGCCCAGCTCGATGGCCTGGCGGATCAGCGGGCGGCTGGCCTGCTCGTCCAGGGTCCAGGCGTGGTTGCCGCGGCCGGGATCGCCGTAGGTCATGCAACCCAGGCAGATGCGGGAAACGCTCAGGCCGGTACGGCCCAGACGTGTGAATTCCATGGCAGGCTCCGTGCTTGACAGGCAGTGAACGCCTCCCGCGCGCATGTCGTCGGCCGGGGGCGCATCGATACGATCAGCCTTCCAGCATAGCGAGCCCGCACGAAGCTTGCAGCGCCTGCGCGGGCCGCGCAATCCGATTCCCGGCGCGCCGCCGCACCACGGCCCCGCGAGCGCCACGCATCAGCGTGCGTGCCGGGTCATGAACGCCACGCAGGCCTCGATCACCGCGCGCGCCTGGTCGCGGTGCGGCGAGTGCCCGCAGTCGGCGAGTTCCAGCAACTCGGCCCGCGGCACGCGGCGCGCGATGCCGCGGATCTGCTCCAGCGTGCCGTACTCGTCGTCGACGCCCTGCACCGCCAGCAGCGGGCAGGCGATGGTCGCGATCTCGCGCTCGATCGACCAGTCGCGAAAACGCGGGTCCAGCCAGATGCGGTTCCAGCCCCAGAAGGCGGAATCGGGATCGGCGTGGTGCCGTGCCAGGCGCTGGCGCAGGTCGGTCTCCAGATAGGCCTGGCGCGCCTTCTCGATGCTGGACACGCTCAGCTCCTCGACCAGGATGTGCGGCGCCAGCACGATCGCACCGGCCACGCGCGCTCCGGCATGGGCGGCGTGCAGCAGCGCGATGGAGCCGCCGTCGCTGTGTCCGAACAGCCAGGGCGGACGGCGCTGCACGTCCACGCCCACCGCGCGCAGCACGGCGGGCAGCACGTCCAGCGCCTGGCGGTGCATGAAGTCCGGATTCCAGATTTCCTCCGGCGCACGCGGCGTCGACTGTCCGTAGCCGGGGCGCGAGTACACCAGGCCGCGGCAGCCGGCCGCCTCGCACAGCTCGCGCGGGAACTCGCGCCACATGGACACCGAGCCCAGGCCTTCATGCAGGAACACCAGCAGCGGCGCCTCGGCGCCGCCCTCGCCCACCCAGCGGATCTCGATGTCCAGCGCGCGCCCGCCGACACCCACGCGCACCGTGTCGCCGGCCGTCATGCCAGCCCCGCCTCGCGCTGGCGCAGGCGAAAGCGCTGGATCTTGCCGGTGGCGGTCTTGGGAAGTTCGTCCACGAACTCGATCAGTCGCGGATACTTGTAGGGGGCCAGGCGCTCCTTCACGAAGGCCTTGAGCTCGTCGGCGCCGACGGAACTGCCGTCCTTGCACACCACGAAGGCCTTGGTCTTGCCCAGCCCCTCGGCGTCGGTCACGCCGATCACGGCCGCTTCCAGGACCGCCGGATGCTGCACCAGCGTGGCTTCCACCTCGAAGGGCGAGACGTAGATGCCGCTGACCTTGATCATGTCGTCACTGCGCCCCGAGTAGGTATAGCTGCCGTCGGCGTTGCGCACGTACTTGTCGCCGCTCTTGGTCCAGCCGCCCTGGAAGGTGTCGCGCGACTTCGCGCGGTTGCCCCAGTACATCAGCGCGCTCGACGGGCCGTGGATGTACAGGTCGCCGGGCTCGCCGTCGGACACCGGGCCGCCGTCGTCGCCACGCAGTTCGACGTCGTAGCCGGGCACCGGCCAGCCGGTGGTGCCGTAGCGCACCCGCTCGGGGCGGTTGGACAGGAAGATGTGCAGCATCTCGGTGGAGCCGATGCCGTCGACGATGTCGGCGCCGAAATGCGCCTTGAAGCGCTCGCCGATGTCGGCGGGCAGCGCCTCGCCGGCCGAGGAGGCCAGGCGCAGCGCCACGTCGCCCCGCCCGGGCAGGTCCGGGTGGGCGAGCATGCCCGAATAGCCGGTGGGCGCGCCGAAGAACACCGTGGGGCGCTGCCCACCCACCTCGCCCCGCAGCCTGCGGAAGGTGGCCTGGGGGGTCGGACGCTCGGCCATCAGCACCACGCTGGCGCCCACGCCCAGCGCGAAGGTCAGCGCATTGCCCAGGCCGTAGGCGAAGAACAGCTTGGCCGCGGAAAAGCACACGTCGTCCTCGCGCAGCCCGAGCACCGGCCTGCCGTACAGCTGCAAGGTCCAGTAGGGATTCGCGTGCGAATGCACCGCCGCCTTCGGGCGTCCGGTGGAACCCGAGGAATACAGCCAGAAGCCCGGGTCGTCCGGGCCCGTCGCGGCCGCGCGCGCCAGGGGCTGCTGCGCATCGACGAAGGCGTCGAAATCGACCTCGCCCGCGTGCAACGGCGCCACGGGGTGCGACACCACGACCCGCTGCACCTCGTGATCGGCCCGCACCAGCGCCGCGCTCAGCGCCGGCAGCAGCGCGCCCGACACCAGCAGCGCCTGCGCACGCGAGTTCTCCAGCATGTAGGCGTACTCGTCGGGCGTCAGCAGCGTGTTCACCGCCACCGGGACGATGCCAGCGTACAAGGCGCCCAGGAAGGCCACCGGCCAGTGGTTGCAGTCGTGCATGACCAGCAGCACGCGCTCCTCGCGCCGCAGCCCGGCCCCGCGCAGCGCCGCGGCGGCACGGCGCGCCCGCAGTTCCAGCGCCGCATAGCTCAGGCTGCCGTGATCGTCCACGTAGGCCGTCTTGTCGCCGCGCCGCGCATTGCACTCCATCAGGTACTGCGCGAAATTGAACCGCGGCGTGGTGCCGGCGATGCGCTCCCAGGGCGGCTCGCTCAGTTCGGGCGTGGCGTCTTGCACGGTGTTCGTCTCCTGTGTCTTGGGTCGCCCTGCGCGAGGGCGCGGGCTCGAGGTGCAGCATCGTGCCTCGGGGCAATGTAGGTTTCGGGTTCCGAGATGTCAAGCACTATAGTGCATACCCTGAGCAAAACAGAGCCGAACCTCGGGGTTGTCGCTCTTGAATGATTCGTGATCATGCACTATGCTGCCCATTCATTCGGCATGAACACATGCACTTTGCTTCATCCCCAGGAGTCCCCCGTGAACCCTTCAGCTCGCGTCGACTACCAGACCGAACCCTCGCGCTACCGGCACTGGAAACTCGCCTTCGACGGTCCCGTGGCCACGCTGGCCGCCGACTTCGACGAGGACGCGGGACTGCGCCCGGGCTACAAGCTCAAGCTCAACAGCTATGACCTGGGCGTGGACATCGAACTGGCCGACGCCCTCAACCGCATCCGCTTCGAGCACCCCGAGGTGCGCACGGTGGTGCTCACCAGCCTGAAGGATCGTGTGTTCTGCTCGGGCGCCAACATCTTCATGCTGGGTCTGTCCAGCCACGCGTGGAAGGTGAACTTCTGCAAATTCACCAACGAGACCCGCAACGGCATGGAAGACTCGTCGCGCGACGGCGGCCTGAAGTTCCTCGCCGCGGTCAACGGCGCCTGCGCCGGCGGCGGCTACGAGCTGGCGCTGGCCTGCGACCGCATCCTGCTGGTCGACGACCGCTCCAGCGCCGTGAGCCTGCCCGAGGTGCCGCTGCTGGGCGTTCTGCCCGGAACCGGCGGCCTGACCCGCCTGACCGACAAGCGCCACGTGCGCCACGACCTGGCCGACATGTTCTGCACCACCGCCGAGGGCGTGCGCGGACAGAAGGCCAAGGACTGGCGCCTGGTCGACGACATCGCCAAGCCGGCGGTGTTCGCGCAGACGGTGCGCGAGCGCGCGCTGCAGATGGCTGCGCAGAGCGACCGCCCCGAAGGCGCGCGCGGCGTGGCGCTGACCCCGCTGCGGCGCGGCATCGAGGCCGACGCGCTGGTGTATTCCACGCTGCGCGTGGACATCGACCGCGCACGCCGCGTGGCCACCTTCACGATCCACGCCCCCGAGGGCGCGCAACCTGCCGACGCGGGCGGCATCGAAGCGCTGGGCGCGGACTGGTACGCGCTGCGCCTTGCACGCGAGCTCGACGACGCGATCCTGTCCATGCGCACCAACGAGCTCGAGATCGGCACCTGGCTGATGCGCACCCGCGGCGACGCGGCCAAGGTGCGCGAACTCGACACCCTGCTGATGGCGCAACGCGCGCACTGGCTGGTGCGCGAGACCATCGGCTGGCTGCGGCGCTGCTTCGCGCGCATCGACGTATCCTCGCGCAGCCTGTTCGCGCTGGTCGACGAAGCCTCGTGCTTCGCCGGCACGCTGCTCGAGCCGGCGCTGGCCTGCGACCGCATCTACCACCTGGCGCTGCCCGACGCGCCCGATCGCGCGCCGCGCATCACGGTGGACGACACCAATTTCGGGCTGTACCCGATGGTCACCGGGCAAAGCCGCCTGGAGCGCCGCTTCTACGCCGAAGCCCCGGCGATGGAGGCCGTGCGCGCGCGCGCCGGCCAGGCGCTGGATGCCGACGAGGCCTTCGCGCTGGGCCTGGTGACCAGCAACCCGGACGACATCGACTGGGACGACGAGATCCGCATCGCCATCGAGGAACGCGCGGCGATGTCCCCCGACGCCCTCACCGGCATGGAGGCCAACCTGCGATTCAACGGACCCGAGAACCTGTTCACGCGGGTGTTCGGTCGCCTGACGGCGTGGCAGAACTGGATCTTCCAGCGCCCCAACGCCGTCGGCGACAAGGGGGCCCTGAAACTGTACGGCAAGGGTGAGAAGGCCGCTTTCGACTTCCACCGCGTGTGATTCCCAGAACCTGCGAACGGAGACCGTGATGTCCAGCATCGACTACAGCACCAGGATTCCCAACAACGTCCGCCTCGCCGAGGACCGCACGCTGCAGCGCGCGCTCGAGCAGTGGCAGCCGAACTACCTGAACTGGTGGAACGACATGGGCCCCGACGGCTCGCAGGGCTTCGACGTCTACCTGCGCACCGCGGTCAGCGTCGACCCGCAGGGCTGGGCGCAGTTCGACTACGTGAAGATGCCCGAATACCGCTGGGGCATTTTCCTGAACCCGGCCGAGCAGGAGCGCAAGATCCATTTCGGCGACCACATGGGCGAGAGCGCCTGGCAGGACGTGCCCGGCGAGCACCGAGCCAACCTGCGGCGCATCATCGTCACCCAGGGCGACACCGAGCCGGCCTCGGTGGAGCAGCAGCGCCACCTCGGGCTGACCGCGCCCAGCCTGTACGACCTGCGCAACCTGTTCCAGGTCAACGTCGAGGAGGGTCGCCATCTGTGGGCCATGGTGTACCTGCTGCACAAGTACTTCGGGCGCGACGGACGCGAGGAAGGCGAAGCCCTGCTGGAGCGCCGCAGTGGCCAGCAGGACAACCCGCGCATCCTGCAGGCCTTCAACGAGCCCACGCCCGACTGGCTGTCGTTTTTCATGTTCACCTACTTCACCGACCGCGACGGCAAGTTCCAGTTGTGCGCGCTGGCCGAGTCGGCCTTCGACCCGCTGGCGCGCACCACGCGCTTCATGCTCACCGAGGAAGCGCACCACATGTTCGTCGGCGAATCCGGCGTGTCGCGGGTGATCCAGCGCACCTGCCAGGTCATGAACGAGCTCAAGACCGACGATCCGGCCCGGCTGCGCGCCGCCGGGGTCATCGACCTGCCCACGCTGCAGCGCTACCTGAACTTCCACTTCAGCGTCACCATCGACCTGTTCGGCGCCGACCAGTCGAGCAACGCGGCCATCTTCTACTCCAGCGGGCTCAAGGGACGCTACGAGGAAGGCAAGCGCACCGACGACCACCGCCTGCACGACAGCAGCTACCGCATCCTGCAACTGCAGGGCGAGCGCCTGGTGGAGCAGGAAGTCCCCATGCTCAACGCCCTCAACGAGGTGCTGCGCGACGACTACATCACCGACAGCATCGGCGGGGTGTCGCGCTGGAACAAGGTGATCGAGAAGGCCGGCATCGACTTCCGCCTGAAGACCCCGCACAAGGCCTTCCACCGCGGCATCGGCTCGCTCGCCGGCGTGAAGGTCTCGCCCGACGGCCACCTGATCAGCGAGCAGGAGTGGAACGCGCAGGTGGCGCAGTGGTTGCCCACCGAATCCGATCGAGGCTTCGTCGCCTCGCTGATGGGCCGCGTGGTCGAGCCCGGCAAGTACGCCAACTGGATCGCCCCGCCGATGGTGGGCATCAACCGCCAGCCCATGGACTTCGAGTACGTTCGGTTCAGTTGATGGACGACCCCCAGGGCCGGGCTGTGCCCGGCCCGCCCCCCGAGGGGGTCAAGTCATCTTGGGGCGGCCCTGCGATGACTTGGGACGCCCCCAGGGCCGGGCTGTGCCCGGCCCGACGCTGCACCCGCCCGCGGCCCCACAGGGGGCCGCGGGGCCTTTGGAGACCGCCATGGACATGGCCGACACCGCGATCCTGCACCAGCACCTGATCG
>JAKBNS010000051.1 GCA_021830925.1 Pseudomonadota bacterium
CGCAAGGCGGCCGCGGCCTTCGCGGTTTCGGCGCGCGTGAGCACCGTGGATTTCCACCGCTGGGGATCCCCGGCGTTCGGTGCGGAAACCAGCAGCAGCGGTCTCCTGCGCGCATGCGTGCCGGCGCCGGAGAAGTTCCTTGCGCCGTCCCGGACGACGGGGATGTCCGTTGCGGGGGTCGAAATGATCTGCGTGCCGACATCGGCGTACCAGTGCAGCGCGCCCGGATCATGGCTTGTGACGTGGCCGATGGCCCGGCCGCGGTACACCACCGTCCAATCCACGCTCGCGGGGTAGTCGCGACTCGCGTCCCGGAGTGCCGCGAGCGTCCGGAAGGCGGAGGGCATCGGCTTCCATGCGGAGCCTTCGCGTCGAAACACGACGCGCACGTGCACCGTGGAGCTCACGGGGGGATGGGGTCGGGTCGGCGCGGTCTGCGGCGCCTCCAGCACACCCAGGTAGACGGGCGTGGCGGAGGGCGCGGCCGAGGCCGTTGCGCCTGTCAGGACGATGATCGCGGCGGCGCCGCGGACGAGCCATTTGCGGTGAGGCACGGTTTCTCCATCCATCGTGCGGCAGGGGTGAGCACAGCGCTACGGCCGCAGTCACTATAGCGGGGCATCGAGCGGATCGAAGGACTCGAAAAGGCACGCCGCACCGACACGCTCGGTGGCGATGGCGGCAGCCGGGTGGCGTGAGATGTGGCGTAAAACGTACACATCATGCAATCACGAGATCAGGGGGCTCCAGATGTGTCGGATGGATAGGATCATTCCGATATTCGCGGCCTGTCCGCCTTCTTTTTCGAAATTCTCACGGGTCTGCCGCTTATCTTGACGTCCATCCAAAGCATCTCCGGGGAGCGGCGCGGCTTTCGCCTCGCGCCGCTGGTCAAGGCCTTGCTGCTGTGGGCGCCGATGGCCCACGGCGCGATGGCGCAGACCGTGACCTTCAACTACACGGGCTCGGCGCAGACCTATGACGTCGCCGGCTCCGGCGCCTACCAGATCGCCGTGTTCGGCGCGCAAGGCGGCAATGGCGCGAACTCGCGACAGGGCGGGGCGGGGGCCGAGATCACCGGCGTCTACGCCTTGCAGGCCAACGACGTGCTGAACCTGATCGTGGGCGGGCAGGGGGTGAGCTCCAGCTACAGCGGCGGCGGCGGCGGGGGCGGCAGTTTCGTGTTCGACAACACCACCAACACCCTGGTGGCGGTGGCTGGCGGCGGCGGCGGCGCCGGCTCCAACCGCGGCGGCGGACTCGGCGCGCTGACCGGGACCGCGGGTGGCACCGGCGGCGGGGCCGGGGCCGGTTCCGGCGGCGTGAACGGCAATGGCGGCCAGGCCAACCCCAACTACCACGGCGGCGGGGGCGGGGGCTTTTTCACGGCAGGGCAGGCCAGCGCCAATGCGACGGGGGGCAGCGCCTACCCGTCGATGAGCGGCGGCACCAACCCCTATGGCGAGGCCGGCGGCTATGGCGGCGGCGGCGCCGGCTGGGGTGAAGGCGGTGGGGGCGGCGGCTATTCCGGCGGCGGCGGAGGCTCGGGCTACCTGAGTTTCGGCGGCGGCGGAGGCGGTTCCTACACGGCCAGCGGGTTCACGCTGCTGTCGGCGGTGGCGGGCAGCAACGGCAACAGCGCCACGATGCTCGGCAACCTGGGCAACGGCATGATCTCGATCACCCAGCTGGCCAGCATCGCGAGCGGTACGCGGAGCCTGACGAGCGCCCTTCCCGGCACGGGGACGGTGTATTTCATGGGGGGCGTGCTGCAGGTCAGCGCCGGCGCCACGCAAGTGGCCAACGACTTCTACCTGGTCGGCAATACGACCAATGAAATCGATGCCGCGGGCCAGCAGGCGGTGTTCTCGGGGCAGCTCACCGGATCCGGCACCCTGGTCGTCTCCGACAGCGGACAGGGCGGATCGGTGTACCTGCGTCCGGCCGTGGCCAGCTCCTTCAGCGGCACGCTGCAGGTGCAGCCCGGGGCGACGCTGAGCATCGACACCGGCGCGGCGCTGGGCAGCGCCAGCGTGGCCATGCTGGGCACCAGCACCACGCCTTCCACGCTGCGCATCAACGCCAGCACGACGATTTCCAACTCCATCACGGTCAGCGGCGATCCGGTGTTCGACGTGGCGACCGGAACCACGACCACCGTCTCCAGCCCCATCCAGGACGGTGCCTCGGCGGGCGACGTCGTGCTCGACAGCGACGGCAGCAGCACGGGCACGCTGAACCTGTCGGCGGTCAACACCTACACCGGACTGACCACGATCGATGCGGGAACCCTCGCGCTCAGCGGATCGGGATCGATCGCCGACTCCGCATCGCTCACCAACCATGGCGTGTTCGACATCACGGCGGCGTCCGGGAACGTACAGATCAAGCAGTACGCGCAGAGCGCGGGCGCCAGCCTGGCCCTGAACCTGCAACCTGGCGCTGCCCAGCAGCTGAACGTGTCGGGAAGCGCCAGTCTGGCCGGCGGCGTGGCGATGCACGCCGCCAGCGGCACCTACGCGGCCGGACGTTACGCCATCCTGACGGCATCCAGCGGAATCTCGGGGACCTTCGGATCCCTGAGCGTGCAGGGGGCTTCGCTGGGCCTGTTGCACGACTTTCTCAGCTACGACGCCAATACGGTGTTCCTGGTGCTGACCCCGGGTCCGGTTCCTTCGGACACCAACGCCTCGACGGCCGGGCTCGGCCGGGCGCTGGTCACGCCGTTCGCGTTGCAGTCGGCTCAGTTGACGGATGACCTGGACATCGACTGCGGGAATTTCGGCGCCCGAGGCGTGTGCGTCGGGGCCGCGGGCCGATACTCCACGATGGGCAGCAACGGCCCGCACGACAGCGCCGCGCTGGTCTACGGGGCCTTGCGGGTCAACGGGCATCTGCGCATCGGAGCCTGGGCCGACCAGGGGCTGTCGACCCGCACGGGCGACGCCGGGG
The DNA here is from genome assembly GCA_021830925.1 of Pseudomonadota bacterium. Lineage (GTDB taxonomy): Bacteria > Pseudomonadota > Gammaproteobacteria > Burkholderiales > Burkholderiaceae_C > Thiomonas_A. The sequence continues at coordinate 2,953 of JAKBNS010000051.1, forward strand.
TGAACTACCGCGACACGCGTCCGATGGTCGGCGCTTACGGTGTGTGGAGCCAGCATCCCGACGCACGGGGCCTGTCGGTGCGCGTGGCGGCCGGCTATGGCGATCAGGGCCTGAGCCTGACGCGCGGGGTCAGCGGCACCTCGGAGCCGGGCAATGGGTCGAGTTCGCTCAACGTGCAGGGGGCCAGCGTCGAGTTGAGCTACCAGAGCGCGCTGCCGCACGGCTGGGCGCTGGTGCCGTACGCGGGCCTGCGCTACACCAAGGCCAGCCTGGCGGCCTACACCGAAGTCGCCAGCGCCGCCGTGACCGATCCCCTGAGCTACGGCGAGCTGTCGACCGAGACGACCACCGCTCTGGCGGGACTGCGCGTGGACGGAAGAATGGCTCCGCGCCTGACGGCCATGGCCAGCCTCGGGCTCGAACAGGATCTCGACCACGCCGGCGGTTCGGCATCGGTGACGGACTCGTATTCCGATCCGCTCAGCCCCTTGGTGCTGAACGCCGCGGCGAACCGTACCCGGCCGGTGGCCAGCCTGGGCGCGAGCCTGGGCCTGGGTAGCGCCCAGCAGGTCGGCATGTCGGTGGCCTATGGATCCCAGCCCTACGGCAGCACGGGGGTGACCACGGTGCTGCTGCGCTACACGGCAGGGTTCTGAGGCTCGGCAGCGCCTTCGCGGGGGGCGCTCAGCTTCCCGCGCTTCCGTACGGGCGCGTGATCACCTCGAGCGAATGGCCGTCGGGGTCCGGGAAGTACACGCCGCGGCCTCCGTCGTTGTGGTTGATGCGCCCGGGGTCGCGGCGCCCGGGGTCGGCCCAGTACGCCAGCCCCCGGTCGACGATGCGGCGCAGGATGAGGTCGAAGTCGGATTCGCCGATCAGGAAGGCGTAATGCTGGGTGCGAATGGGGCCTTCGGCATGCGCGAAGTCCAGCGACACCCCGTTGTCGAGTTCGACGACATGGAAATGCCCGAATCGGGTCGGCTCCGGCCTTCCCAGGATCTCCGCCAGGAATCGGGCGGATTTCGTCGGGTCCGACGACCACACGATCGTGTGGTTGAGCTGGATCGGCATGGTTTGTCCTCCCACGGGTTCGCGGGGCATTGTCGATGCAAGCCCCCGCGGCGGCGCTGCGGCCCGCAAAGACCATGCGGAAGTGGTGGGTTCATGGGCCGACAGCCGTCGGCCCGGCACGCGGCCCGGCACGCGGCCCGGCTATTCGTGGAGATCGCCGTCGACGTAGTACCAGCGCTGCCCCTCCAGCACGAAGCGGCTGGTCTCGTGCAGCCTGTGGGCACGACCGCCGAGGCGGTAGCGCGCGACGAACTCCACCACGGCGTGGGTGTCGTCCAGGCGTTGGTGCCTGAGGATGGTGAGCCCGATCCAGCGCGGTCGGGGCGGCGCCTGGCTTTCGAGCTCCGGCGGCCGCGTCGACGCGTGCCAGGTGTCCAGCAGATAGGCCTCGCGGTCCAGCGCATGGGCCGCGTAGCGCGATCGCATCAGCGCCTCCGCGTTCGGCGCGACGGCGCTGCCCTCGAGCAGGGGCCCGCAGCATGCGCTCAGCGCCAGGCCGCTGCCGCAGGGGCAGGCTTGCGTCGCGGAGGGCTTTTTCATCCCATCAGTCCCTGCGGGAGCGCGGCGCGCCCGGGCGCGCGCCACGGCGTCGCCCGGCGCCGAACCGGTTGACTCAGAACGCGCTCCTGACCACGCCGCCGTCGACGCGCAGGGCCGCGCCGGTGGTCGCCGAGGCCAGCGGACTGGCCACGTAGGCGACCAGCGAGGCCACTTCCTGCGGGGTGGCGAAGCGCCGGATCAGCGAACTCGGGCGCACGCTCTGGAAGAACTCGGTCTCGACCTGCTCGGCGCTCTTGCCGGTGGAGCGCGCCAGGCCCTCGACGAAGTCGCCCACGCCCCGCGAACTGGTCGGTCCGGGCAGCACGCTGTTGACCGTGATGCCGGTGCCGGCGACCGACTCGGCCAGACCGCGCGAGACGGCCAGCTGCGCGGTCTTGGTCATGCCGTAGTGGATCATCTCGGTGGGGATCTGCACCCCGCTTTCGCTGGAGATGAACACGATCCTTCCCCAGTTGGCGCGCTTCATGCCGGGCAGCACCAGGCGCGCCAGGCGCACGCCGCTGAGCACGTTGACGTCGAAAAAGCGCTGCCAGTCCTCGTCGGGAATGTCCTCGAAGGCCTTGGCCTCGAAGATGCCCAGGTTGTTGATCAGGATGTCGATGCCGGGAAAGCGCCGTACGGCTTCCTGCGCGGCCTCGGCCTGGCTCAGGTCGGCCGCGAGACCGTGCACGGTGCCGCGCGTGTCGGCGCGGATGCGTTCCACCGCGGCGTCGACGCCGGCCTGGGTGCGCCCGTTGACGATGACCGCGGCGCCCTCGCGGGACAGGGTGTGCGCGATGGCGTAGCCGATGCCGGCCGTGCTGCCGCTGACCAGGGCCAGCTTGCCGTTGAGTTGAAGGTCCATGTCGATCGAAGTTCCTCTTGGCGGGCCGCGTAGCCGCCGCCCGACGAGTTCGGGTCCGTGCGTCGCGCCGCTTGCGGTTCGGCTCGAAAGGCTAGCACGCCGGTGCGCGGCGCGCCGAGGCCCTCGCGGCGTGCGGACGCGCTGTCGATCAGCGCTGGGCCGAGTCGGCCACCGGGTGACGCCGGGGCAGTGCCGGATCGCGCTCGCAGGCTTCGAGAGGGCGGGCCCGGGCACGCAGGATGCGCCGGATCTCGTGGGTGCGCGGGTTGTCGATCACCCGCAGGCAGGCGCAGCCATAGCCGTAGTGGCCGTTGGTGGAGACCCACTCGTCGTCCGGGAAATCGGGCCAGTCGCCGTCGGCCTGGTGACCACCCTGCACGCCGATCACCCACTGCGCCTGACGGTCGGTGAGCCAGGCGTTGCCGGGGGTGGGATTGTCGAACCAGCCGCAGCGCGTCACCGGCGCGGGGGAGGTCGGCGCATGCGGTGTCGCTTGCGCGGGCGCGCAGACGGCGAGGGCTGCCAGCGCGAGCACTGCGGGGGCGAGCACTGCGGGGGCGAGCGGATTCATGGCGCTTGAGGCGGAAGTTGGCGGTCGCCGACGAGGCGCCCGTCGACCAGGTCGAGGATACGTTCGCAGCGCTGGGCCAGTCGCGGGTCGTGCGTGACCACCAGCACCGCGCAGCCGTATTCTCGGTTGAAACGTCGTAGCAGCGCGAACACTTCGTCGGCGCTGTGGGTGTCGAGGTTGCCCGTGGGCTCGTCGGCCAGCACCAGGGGAGGTCGGCTGAGCAGTGCGCGGGCGATGGCCACGCGTTGCTGCTGGCCTCCGGACAGTTCGGAGGGGCGTTTGCGCGCATGCGCCTGCAGCCCGACAGCCTGCAGCAGTTCCAGCGCGCGCAGTTCGAGGTCGCGGCTGCGCCGCGCGCCTTGCACCAGCGCCGGCATCAGCACGTTGTCCAGCACGTCGAAGGCCTGGATCAGGTGGTGGAACTGGAACACGAATCCGATGGAGCTGCCGCGCAGCGCGGTGCGCGCGGTGTCGTCGAGCTCGCGCGTGGGCCTGTCCAGCAGGTAGAGCTCGCCGGCGCTGGGGGTGTCGAGCAGGCCGATGAGGTTGAGCAGGGTGGTCTTGCCCGAGCCGCTGGGGCCGATGAGCGCGGTGAATTCGCCGCGCCGCAGCTCGAAGTCGATGCCGTGCAGCACCTCGGTCTCCAGCGCGGTGCCGGGCTGATAGGACTTGCGCAGTTGCTGCAGGCGCAGCACCGTGGGCGGCGTGGAGAGCTCGGCGGGCTCAGACATAGCGGATCGCCACCACCGGGTCCAGGCGCGCGGCGCGCAGCGCGGGCAGGGCGGCCGCGGCCACGCCGGCCGCGGTGGCCAGCACCACGGCCTCGAGCAGCAGCGCGGGCGCCACCGGCACGTAGAACAGGCCCGGGCCCCAGGCGTTGAAGGCATGCACCAGGCCCGCGCCGGCGGCCGCGCCCAGCGCGGAGCCGGCGCAGCCCACCGCGCCGCCCTCGAACAGGAACACGGCCAGCACGCGCGCGCGCGTGGCGCCCATGGCGCGCAGGATGCCGATTTCCCGGGTGCGCTGCACCACGCTGACGGCCAGCACGCTGGCGATGCCGAAGGCCACCGAAAGCCCGACGAAAAACCGGATCAGCGCGCTCGACAGGGATTGCGAGCGCAACGCGTTGAGCAACTGCGAGTTGGTGGACATCCAGCTTTCCGATTTCAGCCCGGTCAGCGCCGCGATGCGCGCGGCGATGGTCTGCGCGTCGAAGATGCGGTCCACGGTGAGGTCGATCTCGGTGGCCCCGCCCGGCAGGCCCAGCAGGGATTGCGCCGGCTTGAGGCCCATGTAGACGTAGCGTTCGTCGAGGTCGCGCACGCCCAGGCTGAAAATGCCCGTCACGTCGAACACCTGCGAGCCGCCCGAGGCGCCCTGCACGCGCAGCTTGTCGCCCAGGCGCAGCCCGAGGTCCTCGGCCAGGCGGTAGCCCACCAGGATGTGGCTGGCGCCCACGTCCAGCCGCCCTTGCAGCATGTCGCGATCCAGGGGAATGATGCGCACGTAGCGTTCAGGCTGGATGCCCAGCACCGCGACCGCGCGCACGGCCGCGCCGCGCTGCGCGAAGGCGGGGCCGCTGACCACCGGAGACGCCGCGCGGACCCCCGGCAGGCCCTGCAGCACGCGCAGCACGCCGGCC
>JAKBNS010000167.1 GCA_021830925.1 Pseudomonadota bacterium
GGCTACGGGTGGTGGCCGCGCTGCTAGGATCGCGCGCATGTCCGAAGCCTCCGATTCCTCCCGTTCCTCCTCCGAAGCCCGCGGCGCGGGCCTGATCATCGCCTCGCGCGAGAGCCGCCTGGCGATGTGGCAGGCCGAGCACGTGCGAGCGCGCCTGAGCGCGCTCGATCCCGCGCTGGACGTGCGCATCCTGTCCATGACCACGCGCGGCGACCAGATCCTCGACCGTGCGTTGTCCAAGGTCGGCGGCAAGGGCCTGTTCGTGAAGGAACTCGAGATGGCCATGCAGGAGCGCCGCGCCGATCTGGCGGTGCACTCGCTCAAGGACGTACCGATGCAGCTGCCCGAGGGCTTCGAGCTGTGCGCCATCCTCGAGCGCGAGGACCCGCGCGACGCCTGGGTGTCGAGCAAGGCGGCGGCCTTCACGGAACTTCCGCGCGGCGCCGTGGTGGGCACCTCCAGCCTGCGCCGGGAGATGCAGATCCGCGCCCTGCGCCCGGACCTGCAGGTGCGCGCGCTGCGCGGCAACCTGGACACGCGCCTGCGCAAACTCGACGAAGGCCAGTACGACGGCATCGTGCTCGCCGCCGCGGGCCTGCTGCGCCTGGGCATGGGCGATCGCATCCGCGCCCACATCGAGACCGAGCAGATGCTGCCCGCAGCCGGGCAGGCCGCGCTGGGCCTGGAAATCCGCAGTGGCGAGCCCGCGTTGGCGGAGCGCCTGCAGGCGCTGCAGCACACCCCCACGGCCCTGGCCGCGCAGGCCGAGCGAGCGCTGGCGCGCGCCATGGGCGGCAGCTGCAGCACCCCGCTGGGGGCGCATGCGCGCTGGGGGCTGGGTGGCGGCGAGTTGTGCCTGCGCGCCGTGCTGGGCATGCCCGACGCTTCGCAGGTACTGCGCGTGGAGGCACGCGCCGCCGTGTCCGACTCCGCGCAGGCCGAGGAACTCGGACGCGCCGCGGCGCGCCAGTTGCACGAGCAGGGCGCGCAGGCCCTGCTGGACCGCCTGCAGGGCTCCTGAGCCGGCAGTCGCCGACCCGCAGCCCGAAGTCCATCCCGCCTGATTTCGGAGGCCACGCCGTGGACACCCCGCACTACGTGTCCACCCGCGCGCGCGACTCCGGCTCGGGCGACGAGGCTTCCGCGCTGGAGCTCGAACTCGCCGCTGCCGGCGTGCGGGTGCACCCTTTCGCGCTGATCCACGTGCTGCCCCCGGCGGACCCGCGGGCGGCTCAGCGCGCGGTGGACGCGCTGGAGGATTTCCAGCTGGCCGTGCCGGTCAGTCCTTCGGCCGTGCGCGCGTTGCTGCGCATGCGCGATGCTCCGTGGCCGCCGGCTTGCGCGGTGGGCCTGATCGGGCGCGCCAGCCGCGAGACCTTCGAGACGGCGCTGCGCGAGCGCGGCGAGGATGCGCAGGGACTGCGCCTGTTGTGCGCGCAGCAGGCCGGTGCCGATTCCGAGGCCCTGTGGCAGGAGCTGCAGGCGCTGCGCGCGCGCTGGCAGGGTGTGCAGGTGCTGATCCTGCGCGGCGACGGCGGGCGCGACTGGCTGGCGGCCACGCTGCGCGCCGCCGGCGCCGAGGTGCAGGTGGTCGAGTTGTACCGGCGCGCTGCGCCCGCGGCGGACGCCGCCAGCCTGGACCGGCTGCGCGAGCTGCTGGGCCTGCACGCGGCGTGGCAGATCGCCGCCGCCGCCTCGCTGGACAACCTGTGCGAGCTGCTGCGCGCGGCCGGGCTCGACCCGCGGCGTGAACTGACGGCGCAGCGCGCGCTGGTGCACCATCCGCGGGTGGCCGAGGCGGCGCGCCGGGCCGGTTTCGGGCGCGTGGACGTGGTGCCATTCCGTGCCGGGACGCTGCTCCGGGCCTTGCGCTGAGCCCGCCGTTTGACGTGGCGCGCGGTGGCGCGGCGGTAGCTTCTAGAATCGGCGCCATGTCCGAGCCCAACGTATCCGACGAGAACCCGTCGGCGCCGCCTCCCGCGGCGCCGGCTCCCGCAGCTGCAGCGGCCGCGGGCAGCCCCGCCGGCGGCTACGTGCCACCGCCCGCCGCGCCGGGTGCGGGCGGCGCGCGCCGGGGCACGGCCGGGCTGTGGCTGGCCGTGCTGGGCCTGCTGGTACTGGTGGGCCTGGTCGCCTGGTGGCTGAACCAGCGCCTGTACGCGACCCAGGCGGAAATCGCCCAGCGCCTGCAGCAGGCGCAGACCCATTCCATCGAAGCCCGCACCATCGCCACGCAGAACGTGCAGGCCACGCGGGATCTGGCCGCGAAGATCGCCGTGCTGCAGTCGCGCGAGCAGGATCTGGCGGCGCAGCGCACCGCGCTGCAGCAACTCGTGCAGGACCTCGCCAAGACCCGCGACAACGCCTTCCTGGGCCAGACCGCCCAACTCATCGCGCTGGCGCAGCAGCAGGCCGAGCTCACCGGCACGCTGCAGCCCCTGATCGTCACCCTGCAGTCGAGCCTGCAGCGCCTGCAGCGCGTGGACAGTCCGCGTGCCGCGCTGGTCGCGCACGCCGTGCAGTCCGACCTCGCCCGGCTGAAGGCGGCGGTGGTGCCGGACGTGCCGGTGGCAGCGCAGCGCCTCGACCAGCTGGCCGCGATGATCGATCAGTTGCAGGTCCTGGGCTCGGCCGCCCCGCTGGAGGGCGCCTCCGCCCCGGCTCCGGCGGCCTCGCACCCCGAGGCCAAGGGCTGGCGCGAGTGGTTGCGGCGCCTGGGCGGCGACGCCTGGCGCCAGGCCCGCGGCCTGGTCACGGTCACCCGCGTGGACCAGCCCGAGGCCTTGCTGGCATCGCCCTCGCAGGACGCGTTCCTGCGCGCCAACCTGAAACTGCGCGTGCTCAATGCCCGCCTGGACCTGCTGTCGCGCAACGCCTTCGGTTTCAAGGTGGACATGCAGGATGTCGAACGCGTGCTGCGCACCCAGTTCAACCCGCGCCAGGCGCGCACCCAGATGGCGCGCGCGCTGGCCGCGCAGATCGCCCAGGTCGACCTGACGGCGCAGCCCGCCGCCAACCTGCAGTCGCTGCTGGTGCTGGCCAACCTCGGCCTGGGAGGCGACTGATGCGCTGGCTGGCCTGGCTGATCACCCTGGCGCTGGGCGCGGCGCTGCTGGCCATGGCGGCCAGCGGGCGCCCGGGCAACGTCGCCATCCTGCTGCCTCCCTACCGCATCGACGTCTCGTTGAACCTGGCGGTGCTGGTGCTGTTGCTGAGCTTCGCGCTGCTGTACGGGGCCGTGCGCGCGCTCAGCCTGTTGCTCGGCTTGCCGCGAGCGGCTGCCCGATTCCGCTCGCGCCGCCGCATGCAGGTGGCGGCGGCCGCGTTGCACGAGTCCTTGCTGCACCACCTGGGCGGGCGTTTCCGGCGCGCCGAACGCGCCGCCGCGCGCGCCGCCGAGGTCGAGGACTTCCGTCCGGGGGCCTTGCTCACCGCGGCCCAGGCGGCGCAGGCCGTGCAGGCCTACGAGCGACGCGACGCCTACCTGGAAGCCCTTCCGCAGGCCGCCCGGGAAACCGGCACGCTGCTGCAGGCGCAGTGGCAGATCGAGGCGCGCGACGCGCAGGCGGCACAGCGCGCGCTGCGCGGCCTGTCGGGCGGCGTGCAGCGCCGTACCCAGACCCTGCGCCTGGCGCTGGCCGCGGCGCGCTCGCTGCAGGACCACGCCGAGGTGCTGCGCCTGGCCGGCGCGCTGCGCAAGCACCATGGGCTGCATCCGGCGGCTGCGCAGGCCATGATCCACGCCGCCGCGCTGGGCCTGATTCGCCAGGCCGACCACGACGCCGAGACGCTGCGGGCGATCTGGAAATCCTTCGACCCGGTGCTGCGCCACGACGCGCAGATCGCCGTGGCCGCCGCGCGCGGCCTGAATCAGGCAGGCGAGCCCGCCCAGGCGCGTGCGCTGCTGGTGGAGGCGCTGCGCGTGTCGCAGGCCGAACCGGCGGCGCTGATGCCCGCGCTGCGCGGCATGCTGGCGGGCATCGACGCCGCCTTCGTGGCCCAGGCCGAGGCCTGGATGGATCGTTGGCCGCAGGAGGCCCAGGCCAGTTTCCTGGCCGCGCGCGCCTGCGTGGAGCTGGAACTGTGGGGCAAGGCGCAGCAGTACCTGCAGCGCGCGCTGGAACAGTGCCAGCCGGACGAACGCCGCCTGCGCGGCCAGATTCACGCCGCGCTCGGGCGCCTGCAGGAGCGCATCGAGCGCGAGGACCAGGCCATGCGCCACTGGCGCCTGGCGGCGCTCGACCTGGCCAACGACGACGGCGGCGGCTCGGCCGGTGGTGCCTGAGCGCCCCGGCGGCGACCCGAAACGGGCGCCCCCGGAACGACCGGATCCGCCGGGCCCGCACGCCATGGGCCGGAGCGCCTGGGCGAGGGCCTGCTGGAGCAGGCTGCGCCGCGAGCGCCTTCTGCTGGTGTTCGGCGGTCTCGCACTGGCGCTGCAACTGGTCGACCCCCAGCCCTGGCCGCGCTGGCGCGCATGGCTGGCGCTGCCCACGCTGCTGGGCCTGTTCGCGCTGCTGCTGAGCATCGAGGGCATCCGCGCCAGCGGCGCGGTGCAGCGCGCGGCGCAGGCCCTGGCCCGGCGCGTGCACGACCAGCGCACGCTGGCGCTGGCGCTGGTCGCCGGCTCGGCCCTGCTGTCCATGGTGCTCACCAACGACGTCAGCCTGTTCCTGCTGGTGCCGCTGACCCTGGCGTTGGGGCGCGGCAGCGCCTTGCCGGTGCGCCGGGTGGTGATCCTGGAGGCGCTGGGCGTGAACGCGGGCTCGGCGCTCAGCCCCGTGGGCAACCCGCAGAACCTGCTGCTGTGGCAGCACTCGGGCCTGAGCATGGCGCAGTTCGTCTGGCGCATGCTGCCGGCCGCGGGCACCATGCTGGTCCTGCTGGCGTGCGCCGTGTGGCTGCTTGTGCCGGCGCGCGCACTGGCCGCCGGCGGCGCGCCGGCAGCGTCGGCCGCGCCCTTGCGCCCGGCGCTGGGCTGGGTGTCGGTGCTGCTGCTGCTGGGCGTGCTGGCGCTGTTGCAGGAACATCGCGCGACGCTGGCGGCCGCGCTGGCCTTGCTGGTGTTCGTCGTCGGCTGGCGGGAAGTGCCGCGGCGCGTGGACTGGGGCCTGCTGGGCACGCTGGCGGCGATGTTCGTGGGCCTGGGGCATCTGGCCCAGTGGGGGCCGCTGCAGGCCTGGCTGCTGCGGCCCGACTGGCACGCGCCGCTGGTGCTCTACGCCGGCGGCGTGTTGCTGTCGCAGGTGCTGAGCAACGTACCCGCCACCGTGCTGCTGTGGCCCCACGTGGGCCATCCCCTCGCGCTGGCCGTGGCGGTGAACGTGGGCGGCTTCGGGCTCGCGCTGGGTTCCCTGGCCAACCTGATCGCGCTGCGCCTGGAAGGCGGCCGCGGCAATCTCGGCGAATTCCATCGCATCAGCCTGCCTTTCCTGCTGGTGTGCGCGCCGCTGGTGTGGCTGGTCACGCGCGTGCTGGGGTGAAGCCCCGCGCGGCAGCGGCATGCCGGCGCCGATCCGGCGCGCATGCCAGAATGTAGGAAGGAGAAATTCGATGCCCTCGTACAAGACCCTGGAACAGACCATCGGCGCCACGCCGCTGGTGCGCCTGCAACGCATCGGCGCCGCCGACAACGAGCGCCGCGGCAACGTGCTGCTGGCCAAGCTCGAAGGCAACAACCCGGCCGGCTCGGTCAAGGACCGCCCGGCCTTGTCGATGATTCGCCGCGCCGCCGAGCGCGGCAGCATCCGCCCCGGCGACACCCTGATCGAGGCCACCTCGGGCAACACCGGCATCGCGCTGGCGATGGCCGCGGCCATCCTGGGCTTCCGCATGGTGCTGATCATGCCCGAGGACCTGTCGGTGGAGCGCGCGCAGACCATGCGCGCCTACGGCGCCGAGCTGATCCTCACGCCGAAGGCCGGCGGCATGGAATACGCCCGGGATCTGGCCGAGCAGATGCAGCGCGACGGCAAGGGCCTGGTGCTGGATCAGTTCGCCAACCTGGACAACCCGCGCGCCCACTACGAGGCCACCGGCCCCGAGATCTGGCACGACACCGACGGCACCGTCACCCACTTCGTGTCCTCCATGGGCACCACCGGCACCATCACCGGGGTCTCCCACTACCTGAAGGAGCGCAACCCGGCGGTGCAGATCGTTGGTGCGCAGCCCGAGGAGGGTTCGCGCATTCCCGGCATCCGCAAATGGCCGCAGGAGTACCTGCCGAAGATCTACCAGCCCGAGCGGGTCGACCGCATCGAGTCGGTCAGCCAGGCGGCGGCCGAGGCCATGGCGCGGCGCCTGGCGCGCGAGGAAGGGCTGTTCTGCGGCATCAGCTCCGGCGGTGCCTGCGAGGTCGCGTTGCGCCTGGCGCGCGAGTTGAGCCACGCCACCATCGTGTTCATCGTCTGCGACCGCGGAGATCGCTACCTGAGCACGGGGGTCTTCCCGGCCGCGTGATCGGCGCGGCGGGTCGTACAATTGTCATGAGTTGGGATCGCAACGGACGAGGTTGGCCATGAGCGGGGAAAGCGCGGCGCTGGACAAGGTGGACGTGGAAGTCGACGCCCGCGGCATGAACTGCCCCTTGCCCATCCTGAAGGCCAAGAAGGCGCTGTCGGCGATGCAAAGCGGCCAGGTGCTGCGCGTGCTGGCCACCGACCACGGCTCCATGCGCGACTTCCAGGCCTTCGCGCGCCAGACCGGCAACGAGCTGGTGGCGCAGACCGAGCAGGCCGGGGTGATTTCGCACCTGCTGCGCCGGCGCTGAGGCGGTCAGGGGTCGGTGCTCGGCGTGGGGCCGTGTTCGACGTGCAGATGGTCGAGCTCCAGTTCCCCTAGCCATCGCGCCTCCTGCTCGGTGTGCATTTCCGGCGTCAGCGCCGACTCAGGGGTCGTGTGCAGCTGGCCCTCCCAGGGGTCCGCGGCTTGTGCCTGCTCGGGCAGCAGGCGATAGCGCAGGCCTCCCCACCGCCTGGCAGCCGGCGTGGTCAGCTCCATCCGCCCCATGAATTCCTGCAGCTCGGGCTCGCCGCGCGCGCCCACCCCCAGAGTCCGCGGCGACGACAGGTCCAGCCTGGCGTGCACCTGCAACTGCTCCGCCTGCACGCAGACACCTCGAGCGTCCAGGCGCAAGGCGCTGGGGCCGCCCTGCAGCAACAGTTCCTTGTCGGCGCGGATGCTGATGTGTTCGGCCGACTCCTCCAGGCGTAGCCGGGCCCAGATGCGAATGTTCTGCCGAAGGGCCCGGATGTCCACGTCGCCGCCAAAGGCCATCAGGCGCAGGCCGGCCTGCCAGGCGAACAAGCGCAGGCCCTGAGCGGCACTGGCCAACAAGCTGCCTCCAGCGCTCAGGCTGGTGTGCCCGCCGCTGCTCAGGCTCAGGTGCACGCCCGCGGTCACGTGCGCGTGGGCGTGTGCGTTGGCATGCAGCGACGCGGCCGCGCCCAGGTTCAGGTCCGCAGGCGTGGTGTCATAGGCCATGGGTTGGAACTGGCCGTCCTCGCCCAGAGCGCGGGCAGGCAGGGGCGCCGGTGTCCGGCCAGCGGCGGCCTGCAGGCTGGCCGCTACCTTCTGTTGCTCGCCTTTTTCCTGCAAG
>JAKBNS010000135.1 GCA_021830925.1 Pseudomonadota bacterium
CGCGCGCAGCAGGATGTAGGCCATGGAGTTGGCGATGGGCACCAGTTGCAGCGTGCCGTCGCCGGGCCCCTGGCGGGTCAGCGCGGTCCAGCCCTGGAAGGTGCGGAACATCGAGCACACGGCGGGCGAGGCCACCTCGCGCACCTCCGGGCGCCACGCGGCGTCGAAGGGGTCGTAGCGCCGCCAGTCGCCGTCGAACACGTGACGGTAGACCTGGCGGAAGTTGTCGTCGATCCAGCGCTCCACCGAACCGCCGTCGCAGTGCGGGGACAGACCGAGAGAATCCGAGCCCGGCGGGCGCCGGCGCAGGCGATCGGCGTACGCCGGCACACGCTCCGGATCGAAGTGCTGGCGGCCCTCGCTGTGGCTGCGCCACAGACGGTTGAGGAACACGCGGGTGGCGCTCAGCTCGGGCGACTGCCGCGCCAGCACCTGCGGGCGCGACCAGTACACGCCATAGATCTGTGGCTTGCTCGACGCGAGCTGGCCGAAATACTTGTCTTCCGCGCGGTGCGCCAGCCGCGCGTCGAGGTCGTTGCGCTGCACGTAGTCGGCGATTTCCGCGTCCCAGGCCTGCGCCCGCACGGGGTCGAACACGCGACGGATCACACAGGCGCCGCGCTTGCGCACCAGTTGGCGCTGCGCCTCGCTCACCCGGTCCTCGGCGATGTCCGCGTAGGCGATCTCGGGAATCACCGGCAGGCCGCGGCGGCGCAGCTCGGAGATCTCCGCCGCCTGCGCGCGCATGTCGGCCTCGAGTTGCGCGAACACCCGCGCGTAGTCGGGAAGCTGGGCGCGCAAGCGCGCCTTCACGGCGCGGATGCTTGCGGGAAGGTCATCGATCTGCAGGGCTGCCATGCTCGTCTCCAGGAAGTGGAATGTGTGGTTCGGCGATGGGCGCAGCATAGGTTCGAGGTGAACGGCAAAGTGATACGATCCGGCCATCTTTCCTGCGGATTCCGCCATGAAGCCCGCCTATGAGCACGTGGAGTTCGGCGAGCATGGCTCGGTGCGCATCTACCACCGGCGCCTGGCTCGCATTCCCTTCGAGTGGCACCACCACCCGGAATACGAGCTCACGCTGACCCTGAACAGCCACGGCATGCGCTACATCGGCGACGCGGTCACCGAGTACGGCGACTGCGACCTGGTGCTGGTTCCCCCCGATCTCGCCCATACCTGGGCCTCCAACCGCTCCGCCGATCCCGCGCAGCCCCAGGTGGCGATCGTGGTCTGGTTCGACGGCGACTGGGCGCGGCGCCTGGCCGATTGCTGCCCGGAATACGAGGCGCTGCATCGACTGCTGCGCCGCGGCACCTGCGGCCTGTGCTTCTCCCAGGCCGATGCCCAGGCCATGCGCGAGCAATTGCCCGAATTGCTGGCCGCGGAACCGCGGCGGCGCCTGGCCGCCACGCTCGACCTGCTGTGCCGCCTGGCCGACGCGCCGGCGCAGGCGCTGGCCTCCCCCGGAGCCTTCGCCGCCGGCGCCGGCGCAGCCACCGGCCACGAGCCGGAACGCATCAATCGCGTGCTGGCGCTGATGGAGGCACGCCTGGCCGAGCCGCTGCGCATCGCCGACCTGTGCGCGGCCGCGCATTGGTCGCCACGAAGCCTGCAGCGCTACTTCCTGCAACATCTGGGCGAGAGCGTCGGACAGCATCTGACGCGCCTGCGCATCGGGCGCGCATGCCGGCTGCTGGCCGACACGCGCCTGCCCGTGGCGCAGGTCGCCGCCCGCTCGGGTTTTGCCAACCTCGCGCACTTCAACCGACAGTTCAAGGCCGCGCGCCAGACCACGCCGAGCGCCTACCGTCGCCGGTTCGAGCAGGACGCGGCGCGGCAACACCCGCTGCCCGCGCCCGACGGTGCGACCCTGGAGCAGCGCCCGCCCTCGCTGCGACGCGCGGCGCGCCGACGCGCCATTCCCGCGCCTGCCGCGGATTGACCACGCGGCGCCGCGCGCCGCCCCATCCCGCCTTTCCAGGACCTCGCCTCGCCTCGCGCGGCGCGGATGCGCCGCGTGCGCGCCGCCGGGATCAGGGAAAGCTCGGAGTTGGTAGCCCAGGGCTTTATTTGTATGATGATTGAAACCCTTCCACACGAAATCCCGCACCAGGTTGCGCCATGTCGTCATCCCCACCGAAGAAGCGACGTTCCCAGGCCTGGTTCGAAGGCCACAGCAAGGACAACTTCATTCATCGCAGCTGGATGAAGAGCGAAGGCCTTCCCGACGACAGTTTCGACGGTCGCCCGGTGATCGGCATCTGCAACACCTGGAGCGACCTGACCCCCTGCAACCACCACTTCCGCGACCTCGCCGAACGCGTGCGCCACGGCGTGCTGCAGGCCGGCGGGCTGGCGCTGGAGTTTCCCGTCAGCTCGCTGGGCGAGACCCTGATGCGCCCGACGGCCATGCTGTTTCGCAACCTGGCCAGCATGGACGTGGAGGAAGCCATCCGCGCCCACCCGCTGGACGGCGTGGTGCTGCTGGCCGGCTGCGACAAGACCACCCCGGCCACACTGATGGGCGCGGCCAGCGTCGACCTGCCCACCATCGTGGTGTCGGGCGGCGCGATGCTCAACGGACGCTTTCGCGGCCAGCCCATCGGCTCCGGAACCCATGTCTGGAAATTCTCCGAGGCGGTGGCCGCCGGCACCATGAGCGAGCAGGAGTTCATGCAGGCCGAGCGCTGCATGTCGCGCTCCAGCGGGGTATGCATGACCATGGGCACGGCCTCGACCATGGCCTGCCTGGTCGAGGCCATGGGCATCGGCCTGCCGGACAACGCGGCGATTCCCGCGGTGGACGCGCGCCGCGCCGAGCTGGCGCAGCGCGCGGGACGACGCATCGTCGAGCTGGTGCGGCAGGACGTGCGACTCTCCCACATCCTGACCCGCGAGTCCTTCGAGAACGCGATCCGGGTGTGCGGAGCCATCGGGGGCTCGACCAACGCGGTGATCCATCTGCTGGCCATCGCAGGGCGCGTGGGCGTTCCACTGACCCTGGACGACTGGGACCGCCTCGGGCGCGACGTGCCGACCATCGTCGACCTCATGCCCTCGGGACGCTTCCTGATGGAGGACTTCTATTACGCCGGCGGCCTGCCGGTGGTGCTGCGTCGGCTGCTCGAGGCCGGATTGCTGCACGGACAGGCGCCCAGCGTCGCCGGAGGCGTGCTGGCCGACCACCTGGCGCAGGCGCAGTGCCACGACGACCAGGTGATCCGGCCGCTGGCGCAACCCCTGGTCGAACAGGGCGGCATCGCGGTGCTGCGCGGCAACCTGGCGCCCGACGGCGCCGTGCTCAAGCCCTCGGCCGCGACGCCCGAGCTGCTGCGCCACACCGGGCGCGCCGTGGTGTTCGAGTCCATCGAGGACTACAAGGCACGCATCGGCGACCCCGAACTGGACGTCGACGCGAGCTGCGTGCTGGTGTTGAAGAACTGCGGTCCCCGCGGCTACCCCGGCATGGCCGAGGTGGGCAACATGGGACTGCCGCCCAAGCTGCTGCGCCAGGGCGTGACCGACATGGTTCGCATTTCGGACGCGCGCATGAGCGGCACCGCCTTCGGCACCGTGGTGCTGCACACGGCGCCGGAGGCCGCCGCCGGCGGCCCGCTCGCGCTGGTGCGCGACGGCGACCTGATCGAACTGGACGTGGCCGCGCGCCGCCTGCAACTGCTGGTGGACGACGCCGAACTGCAGCGCAGGCAGGCCGCCTGGACGCCGCCGCCGTTGCCGGACTCGGGCTACGTGCGCCTGTACGTGCGCCACGTGCAACAGGCCAACCTGGGTGCCGACCTGGACTTCCTCAACGGCTGCCGCGGCGACGCGGTGCCCCGCGAATCCCACTGACCACGCCCCGGCGCACGTCGCCTTCGCGGCGGCGCGGGGCCCCCACGGACTCATCATGGCAAGTATCCAACTCGAGCGGGTCAGCAAGGCCTACGGCAAGCTGCCGTCGGTGGTGCGCGACGTCAGCCTGCGCATCGGGGACAACGAGTTCTGCGTGTTCGTCGGCCCGTCGGGCTGCGGCAAGTCCACGCTGCTGCGCATGGTCGCGGGACTGGAGTCCATCAGCTCGGGCGAGCTGCGCATCGGCGGCACGGTGATGAACGACGTACCTCCCGCGCGGCGCGGCGTGGCCATGGTGTTCCAGAGCTATGCGCTGTTCCCGCACATGAGCGTGTTCGAGAACATGGCCTTCGGGCTGCGCCTGGCCAAATGCCCGCCGCAGGAAGTGGAACGGCGCGTGCGCTCGGCCGCCGGCATCCTCCAGCTCGAACCCCTGCTGGATCGCATGCCCAAGGCGCTTTCGGGCGGACAGCGCCAGCGCGTGGCCATCGGCCGCGCCATCGTGCGCGAGCCCGATGTGTTCCTGTTCGACGAGCCATTGTCCAACCTGGACGCGGCGCTGCGGGTGCAGACGCGCTTCGAGATCGCCCGCCTGCATCGCGATTTCGGGCGCGCCAGCGCCATCTACGTCACCCACGACCAGGTCGAGGCGATGACCCTGGCCGACCGCATCGTGCTGCTCAACACCGGCGCCGCGGTGGCGCGCGACGGCAGCGTCGCCCAATGCGGCACCCCGCTGGAGCTGTACCACCACCCGCGCAACCGCTTCGTGGCGGCCTTCATCGGTTCGCCGCGCATGAATTTCGCGCCGGCCCGCCTGCTCCAGTGCGACGGCGAACTGGCCACGCTGCAACTGCGCGGCGGCGAGACCGTGCAGGCGCGGGTGGATGCGCGCGGCCAGTCCTCCGGGGCCGAATTGACCATCGGCATCCGCCCCGAGGACATCGAGGTGGATGCGGGCGGGCCCGCGCTGGCGCGCGACGTGCTCTGGCAGGAGCGCCTGGGCGAGGCCACCTACCTGTACCTGGACGCGGCCGGCGGCGGCGACGCCTGGGTGGCCAAGGCCCCGGGCCACTTCAGCGCCGCGCCCGGCCACCGCGTGGCGCTGCGCCTGCCGCCCGAACGGGTGCACGTGTTCGACGCCGCCGACGTGGCCCTGCCCCGCACCGTGCAGCCCGCGGGCTTGCCGGCGATGGCCGTGGCGGCCTGAAGCCGCCGGATGAGGGAGACAGGCACCATGATCGACCTGGGCGTTTGCTACTACCCGGAACAATGGCCGCGCGAGCTGTGGGAGCGCGATGCCCGGCACATGCGCGAACTCGGGCTGCGCGTGGTGCGCATCGGCGAGTTCGCCTGGAGCCGCATCGAGCCGCGCAGCGGGGAGTTGTGCTGGGACTGGCTGGACGAGGCGCTCGACACCCTGCACCGCCATGAACTGCGCGTGGTGCTGGGAACGCCCACCGCGACCCCGCCCAAGTGGCTGGTCGACGCGCACCCGGACATCCTCGCCGTGGACGAGCACGGGCATGCGCGCGGCTTCGGCTCGCGGCGGCACTACTGCTTCTCCAGCCCGGTCTACCGCGAACAGTCCGCGCGCATGGTCACGCTGATGGCCGAGCGCTACGGGCGCCACCCCGCCGTGTGTGCCTGGCAGACCGACAACGAATACGGCTGTCACTCCACGGTGCTGAGCTATTCGCGGGCCGCGCGCGAACGCTTCCGCATCTGGCTGGAGCGGCGCTACGGCACGCTGCAGGCGCTCAACCGGGCCTGGGGCACGGTGTTCTGGAGCCAGGAGTACACGGACTTCGCCCAGATCGACCCTCCGGCGGGCGCGGTGACCGAGGCCAATCCCTCGCATCGACTGGACTGGCGGCGCTTCGCCTCCGACGAGGTGGCCGAGTTCAACCGCCTGCAGGTGGACATCCTGCGCAGGCACTCGCCCGGGCGCGACGTGCTGCACAACTTCATGGGATTTTTCACCGAGTTCGACCACCATCGCCTGGCGCGCGACCTGGACGTGGCGACCTGGGACTCCTACCCGCTCGGGGCCACGCAGAACTTCTTCCTGGACGCCGACGAGAAGCGGCGCCACGCCTTCACCGGACACCCCGACATTCCGGCCTTCCACCACGACCTGTACCGCGGCATGTGCGGCGGGCGCTGGTGGGTCATGGAGCAGCAGCCCGGCCCGGTGAACTGGGCCCAGTGGAACCCGGCCCCCCACCCCGGCATGGTGCGCGCGTGGACCTGGCAGGCCCTGGCCCACGGCGCCGAGGTCGTCAGCTACTTCCGCTGGCGCCAGGCGCCCTACGCGCAGGAGCAGATGCACGCCGGGCTGCAGCGCCCCGACGGCAGCGACGACCTGGGAGCGATCGAGGCCGCGCAGGTGGCGCGCGAACTCGACGCGCTGCGCGAGCCGCTGCGCGCGGCGCGCACCCGGCGGCGCGCCCAGGTGGCGCTGGTGTTCGACTACGCGAGCCTGTGGATGGCCGACATCCAGCCGCAGGGTCGCGACTACCTGGCGCTGGAAGCCTGCTTTCGCGCCTACAGCGCGTTGCGCCAGCTGGGCCTCGACGTGGACATCCTGGCGCCGCAAGCCGCGCTGGACGGCTATGCGCTGGTGGTGCTGCCCGCGCAATTGCGCGGCGACGCCACGCTGGCCGAGAACCTGCGTCGCAGCAAGGCCCAGGTGCTGCTGGGTCCGCGGGCCGGCTCCAAGACCGAGGATCTGCAGATTCCCGACGGCCTCGCCCCGGGGGTGTTCGCGCAACTCGCCGCGGTGCAGGTGCAACGCGTGAGTTCGCTGCCGCCCGGCGTCGAGCTGGAGCTGCGCCTGGGCGACGACGGCCCCACGCTGCGCGCCACCCGCTGGTGCGAGCAACTGGCCCTGCGCGGTGCGCAAGTGCAGGCCCGCCTCGGCGAGGCAGCCGGTGGCGGCGCGGCGCTGACCCGCATGGACGACTGCTGGTACCTCGGCGCCTGGCTCGACCAGGCCGGCTGGGTGGCGCTGATCGAGCATATCGCGCCAGCCGCCGGGCTGGCCGTGCAACGACTTCCCGAAGGACTGCGCATCAGCCGCGTCGGCGAGCTGATGGTGGCGCTGAACTTCTCCGATTCGCCGGTGTGCTGGGAGCCACCGCAAGGCGAGGCCACGCGCCTGCTGGGCGCGCGGGAGTTGCCCCCCAGGGGCTTGACCATATGGAAGCTGCTCCCAGCGGCTTCCGCACATTGACCCATCGAGCAAGACTCAAGAGGAGACGACAACATGCCACGCCTGTCCCGCAAGCTGGTGCTCGGCGCCGCGCTGCTGGGCGCTGCCGCAGCCGCCGCGCACGCCGACGAACTGGTGTTCAACACGGACTATTCCGATCCCGGACCGAAGGCGGCCATCGCCGCCGGCGTGAAGGGTTTCGAGGCCGCGTACCCGAACATCCACGTGAAGATCAACACCTTCGACCACGAGGGCTACAAGAGCGCGATCTTCAACTTCCTGTCCGCCGATCCACCCGACCTGGCCACCTGGTACGCGGCCAACCGCATGGCCCCCTTCGTCAAGGACGGGCTGTTCACCGACGTCACCGCGCTGTGGAACAAGGACGGCTGGAACCAGGCCTTCGCCTCCTCCGCCTCGTCGATGACCATCAACGGCCGCAAGTGGGGCCTGCCGCTGACGTACTACCAGTGGGGCATCTACTACCGCAAGGACCTGTTCCACAAGCTGGGCATCCAGCCGCCGAAGACCTGGAAGGAACTGCTGGCCGACTGCGCGACCCTGAAGGCGCACGGCATCACGCCCTTCGCCATCGGCACCAAGGCGCCGTGGCCTGCCGCGGGCTGGTTCGACTACCTGGACCTGCGGGTCAACGGCTACGCCTTCCACATGAAACTCATGGCCGGCAAGGTGGCCTACACCGACCCGCGCGTGGAGAAGGTGTTCGACTACTGGGACCAGCTGACCAAGCCCGGATACTTCATCCCCAACAGCGCCTCCTACGCCTGGCAGGAAGCGGTGCCGCTGTTCGTCAAGGGCCAGGCGGGGATGTACCTGATGGGCAACTTCGCGGTGGACGTGATGAAGTCGGCCGGGCTGAAGGAGTCGCAGATCGGCTTCGTGCCTTTCCCGGTGATCAACCCGAAGGTCCCCGACGCCGAGGAGGCTCCGACGGACATCGTGTTCATCCCCTCGCACGCCAAGCACAAGGCCGATGCCGAGAAGTTCCTGGCCTACCTGGCGCGCCCGGAGGTGCAGTC
This sequence comes from Pseudomonadota bacterium, assembly GCA_021830925.1. GTDB lineage: Bacteria > Pseudomonadota > Gammaproteobacteria > Burkholderiales > Burkholderiaceae_C > Thiomonas_A. The sequence goes on from JAKBNS010000135.1 coordinate 8,110, forward strand.
GCAGATGAACAAGATCCTCGGACAGCTGCCGACCAACAAGAACGCCAAGCTGCCGGACGATCCGTTCCTGAAGGCCGGGTTCAAGCTGCTGTCCAACGCCAAGGACCTGTCGCAGTTCTACGACCGCGACGCGCCGGCGCAGATGGCCAAGGCGGGGCTGGACGGCTTCCAGCACTACATGATGAATCCGTCGGACCGGCAGGAGATCCTGCAGCACCTGGATCAGGTGGAGAAAGAGGTCTACAGCCAGTAAGCATCCAGCGGGCCTTCCGGCCCGTCCGTCCCACCCCGCGCGGCGCCGCTTGCGCGCCGCGCGGCAGCCGCCGCCGAATCCGCCATGTCCCCTCCCGCGCACACGTCCGACCACCGATCATGGTGGGCGAGACACCACATGAGCCTCGCCCCCTGGCTGTTCCTGGCACCGGGCCTGTTCCTGTTCACGGTCTACGTGCTCGGCCCCATCGTGGAGTCCATCGGCCTGAGCCTGTACAAATGGGACGGCCTTGGCGCCGCGCGCTGGGTGGGCGTGGCCAATTACGTACGCCTGGCCTCCGACCCCGCGTTCTTCATCGCCTTGCGCAACAACCTGATCTGGCTGTTCGGCTACCTGCTGTCGGTGCCGGTCGGGCTGGGATTGGCGCTGCTGCTGAACCAGACCATGGCCGGCATGCGCCTGATGAAATCGGCCTTCTTCTTTCCCTTCGTGATCTCCCAGGTGGTCATCGGCCTGGTGTTCACCCTGTTCTACGACCCCACCTCGGGCCTGTTCGTGCACCTGCTGCACGCCCTCGGGCTGCCCCCGGTGGCGGTTCTGTCCGACTCGCACCTGGTCACCTACGGCATCGTGGCCGCCGGGCTGTACCCGCAGATCGCCTATTGCATGATCCTGTACCTCACCGGACTCAACGGCGTGCGCACCGATCTCATCGAGGCCGCCCGCCTGGAGGGTGCCAAGGGCTGGTCCATGCTGTTCAAGGTGGTGCTGCCGCAACTGCGTCCGGCCACCTTCATCGCCGTCGTGGTCACGGTGATCGGCTCGCTGCGCAGTTTCGACATGATTTCCATCATGACCCAGGGCGGGCCCTACGGCAGCTCGCGCACCCTGGCCTACTACATGTACGAAGTCGCGCTGAGCGAGTACGGCTACCGCATGGGCTACGGCGCCGCCGTCGCCACGGTGCTGTTCTTCATCATGCTGGTGTTCATCGTGTTCGTGCTGCGCCGCGTGTACCTGCAGGAAAAGGAGAACGCCTGATGTTCCCCACCCCGATCGAACAGACGCGTCCGCTGACGCGCCGGGCCTACCGCATCGGCATTCCGGTGTTGCTGCTGATCTGGCTGCTGCCCATCCTGGCGGTGGCGATGATGTCGGTGCGCACCCCGGCCGACATGAATTCGGGCAATTACTGGGGCCTGCCGTCGTCGTGGAGCGGCGTGAGCAACTACCTGCAGGTGTTCCGCAACACGCCGCTGCTCAACTACATCCTCAACAGCTTCGAGGTCACGGTGCCCGCGGTGATCGGCTCCATCGCGCTGGCCAGCCTGGCCGGCTACGCCCTCGGCGTGTACCGCTTTCGCGCCAACCTGGCGGTGTTCTTCCTGTTCGTGGGCGGCAACTTCGTGCCGGCGCAGATCCTCATGGTGCCGGTGCGCCAGCTCTCGCTGCACCTGGGGCTGTACAACAGCACGCTGGGGCTGACCCTGTTCCATACCGCCTTCCAGAGCGGCTTCTGCACCTTTTTCCTGCGCAATTTCATCCGCGACCTGCCGCGCGAGCTGATCGAGGCCGCGCGCATCGAGGGCGCCGGCGAGTTGCGCATCTTCCTGCGCATCGTGCTGCCGCTGATCCGCCCCGCCATGGCCGCGCTGGCGGTGCTGATCTTCACCTTCGTCTGGAATGACTATTTCTGGGCCACGGTACTCACCCAGGGCAGCCACGCGATGCCGGTCACCGGAGGCCTCATGTCCCTCAACGGGCAGTGGATCTCGCAGTGGCAACTCGTCGCCGCCGGCTCCATCCTCGCCGCGCTGCCGCCGGTGGTGATGTTCTTCGCCATGCAGCGCCATTTCATCGCCGGGCTGACGCTCGGCGCCACCAAGGGTTGATGCCATGGCACCGAGTTTGTTGCGACTCCAGGGCGAGGCCTGCAGCGTGGTGCTGGAAGTGACTCCGGGAGGGCCCGCCGTGTGGCGCCACCTGGGCTCGCGCGTGGACGCGCTGGACCTGCTGGCCGCGTGGCCCGGCTCCGAACTGCTGTCGATGCCCCAGGGCGGCATGGACGCCCCGAGCCTGCCGCGCCTGGCCCCCGGCCACGGCAACGGCCTGGCCCAGGACGGCGTGCTGCGCGCGCACCGCGACGGGCTCGACGCGGTCCACGACTGGAGCGTCGAGTCCTGGAGCCAGCCGAGCGTCGACGCTCTGAGCCTGCAGCTCGGCGACCTGTGCGCCGGGCTCGGCCTGCGCATCGACCTCGGCCTGGATGCCGCCACCGACGTGCTGCGCGTCGAGGCCGAGCTGCACAACCGCGGCGACACCGAGCTACAGGTGGATCGCCTGGCGGCAGCCAGCATCGCGCTGCCGGCCGAACTCGACGAGGTGAGTTTCCCGCACGGGGAATGGGCGGCCGAGTTCCAGTGGGAGCGCCGAGCGGTCGGCAACGCCGGTTGGTCGCGGGAGAATCGCCGCGGGCGCAGTTCGCACCAGGCCCCGCCGGGGCTGTTCGTGCTGGGCCCGCGCACCGGGGAACACGAGGGCACGGCGGTCGGCGTGCAACTGGCGTGGAGCGGCAACCACCGCTTCGCGCTCGAACGCCATGAGGACGGCTGCCTGCTGCTGCAGGCCGGCGAATGGTTCGCGCCCGGCGAAATCCGCCTCGCGCCCGGTGAACGCCTGCGCGTGCCGCCGCTGTACCTGGCGATGGGCCAGGCCGGCATGCACTCGGCCACGCGCGGTCTGCATGCGCTGACCCGCCGCGAGGTGCTGCGCTGGCCGGGCGGCAGGCGCCGCGAGCGTCCGGTGCATCTGAATACCTGGGAGGCGCTGTACTTCCGCCATGACGAACAGGAGTTGCGCGATCTGGCCTCGCGCGCGGCCGAGCTCGGCGTGGAACGCTTCGTGCTCGACGACGGCTGGTTCGAGGGGCGCGACGACGACCGCGCCGCGCTCGGCGACTGGTGGCCCGACCCGCGCAAATATCCCCATGGGCTGGGGGGTCTGGCGGAGCATGTACGCTCGCTGGGCATGGAGTTCGGCCTCTGGGTCGAGCCGGAGATGGTCAACCCCGACAGCCGGCTGTACCGCGAGCATCCGGAGTGGGCGCTGGGCGACGCGCGGCGCCCACCGGTGTTCGGACGCCACCAGCTGGTGCTCGACCTGGCCCGGGCCGAAGTCTCGCAGTACCTGTTCGACAGGCTCGATGCGCTGCTGCGCGGCGCGCCGATCTCGTACCTGAAATGGGACATGAACCGCGATCTCGCGCAGGCCCTGGACGCGCACGGACGCCCCGGCATGCATGCCCAGGTGCTGGCCCTGTACGCGCTGCTGCAGCGCCTGCGCGACGCCCATCCGCACGTCGAGATCGAGAGCTGTTCCTCGGGCGGCGCGCGCGCCGACCTGGGCATCCTGCGCCACACCCAGCGCTTGTGGACCAGCGACAACAACGACGCCAGCTCGCGCATCGCCATCCAGTCGGGGGCGCTGCGCCTGTTTCCGCCCGAGCTGCTGGGTAGCCACGTCGGACCCGCGCCGGCGCATGCCACCGGGCGCTCGCAGAGCATCGATCTGCGCTGCGCGGTGGCCTGCTTCGGCCACATGGGCGTGGAGGCCGACGTGCGCGCGATGAGCGCGGACGAACGCGAACGCCTGCGCGCATGGATCGCGCTGTACAAGCAGTGGCGCGAAACCATCCACGACGGCGACATCGACCAGGGGCTGAGCCCCAGCGGCGCGAGATGGTGGCTGGCCTCCACCGCGCAGCGTCACTTCCTGTGCGTGTTCCAGCCCGAGGCCATGCCCGGCCAGCAGTCGGCGCCGCTGCGCCTGCCGCGCCTGCGGGGCAGCGGGCGCTGGCGCGTGCGCCTGCTCGGACGCGCAGGCCAGTTGCGCCAACGCCCCGAGCAGAAGAGCGGATGGCTGCACGCCCTCGCCGGCACGGGCGTGCTGGCCGACGGCGGGGAACTCGCGCACTGCGGCCTGCCGCTGCCGGCACTGCACCCCGAGTCGGCGCTGGTATTCGGCCTGGAGCGCGCATGACCCAGGGCGAGCGCGCGCGCGACGTTGCCGCCGCGGGCCTCGGCGAGCCCTGGGACGTGCTGGTGATCGGGGGCGGGGTCAACGGTTGCGGCATCGCGCGCGACCTGGCCGGGCGCGGATTGCGCGTGCTGCTGTGCGAACAGCACGACCTCGCCGCGCACACCTCCTCCGCCTCCACCAAACTGATCCACGGCGGCCTGCGCTACCTCGAATTCCACGAGTTCGCGCTGGTGCGCAAGGCTCTGCAGGAGCGCGAAGTGCTGCTCGGCAGCGCGCCGCACATCATGGGCCCGATGCGCTTCCTGGTACCGCACGACCCGCGACTGCGCTCGTTGTGGACCCTGCGCGCGGGGCTGTGGCTGTACGACCACCTGGCGCGCCGACGTTGGCTGCCGGGCTCGCGCATGGTGGACCTGCAGGCCGAGGCGGCGGGTTGCTCGCTGCGGCCGCAATGGCGGGCCGGCTTCGTCTATTCGGACGGCTGGGTCGACGACGCGCGCCTGGTCGTGCTGAACGCCGTCGACGCCGCCGAGCGCGGCGCGCGCGTGCTCACGCGCACGCGCGTGGGCGCGCTGCGCCGCGACTCCGATCTGTGGCGGGCCGAGCTGCAGGGCGAACATGGAAGCCTTCACATACGCGCGCGCAGCCTGGTCAACGCCGCCGGGCCATGGGCCGGACAGGTCGCGCAGGACGCGGGCAGCGCGAGCGCGCGCCGCCCGCGCCTGATCAAGGGCTCGCACGTGGTGGTGCGGCGCTGGGCGCCCATGCGCCAGGCCTGGCTGCTGCAGAACCCCGACCGACGCATCGTGTTCGTCATTCCCTACGGCGAGGAGCATCTGCTGATCGGCACCACCGACGTGGCCTGCGACGGCGACCCCTCCGCCCCGCGCATCAGCGAGCAGGAGACCGACTACCTGTGCGAGAGCGTGAGGCGCTACTTCGACGTCCCCCTGGGGCGCGCCGACGTGGTCTGGAGTTTCTCGGGCGTGCGCCCGCTGCTGGACGACCACAGCGGCAATCCCTCCGCGGTGACCCGCGACTACCTGCTCGAACTCGACGTCGCGCAGGCCCCGCTGCTCAACGTCTGGGGCGGCAAGATCACCACCTACCGTCTGCTCGCCGAACAGGCGGCCGACCGGCTGTGCGCGGTGCTGGGCTGCCAGCGCGGCGCCTGGACCGCGCAGGCCGTGCTGCCGGGAGGCGACCTGCACGCCGAACTGGGCCGCGTCGGCGCCGGCCCGGACGACCTGGCCGACTTCGAGCGGGCCCTGGGCGCGCGGCATGCCTGGATGCCCCCGCCGTTGCTGCGGCGCATCGCGCGCGCCTACGGCACCCGCGTGCACCGCTGGCTGGGCGAGGCCCGCGGTCCCGCGGATCTCGGCGCCGAGATCGCCCCCGGGGTGTTCGAGGCGGAACTGGAATACGCTGCGCACCAGGAATGGGCGCGCGCAGCGGAGGACTTCCTCTGGCGCCGCAGCAAATGCGGGCTCGACTTGAGTCCCGCGCAACGCGATGCGGTCGGCGCGTGGTTCGACCGACGTGCCCGCGGCGAAACCGCGGCCGAGATCCCGGGAGCCCGCCCTTGACCACCTATGTCGCCGCCATCGACCAGGGCACCACCAGTTCGCGGGTCATGGTGTTCGACGCCGCGTTGCGCGTGGTGTCGCTGGCGCAACGCGAACACCGCCAGATCTGCCCCGAGCCGGGCTGGGTCGAGCACGACCCCGCCGAGATCCTGCGCAACGTGCAGGATCTGGCGGCGCAGGCGCTGCGCGAAGCCGGAATCGAGGCCGCGCAGCTTGCGGCGGTGGGCATCGCCAACCAGCGCGAGACCGCGGTGTTGTGGGACCGCTCCAGCGGACGCGCGCTGGGCAACGCCATCGTCTGGCAGGACTGCCGCACCGAATCCCTGGTGCGCGACATCGTGCAACGCACCGGCCCGCAGGGCTGGCGCGAGCGCACCGGGCTGCCACCGGCCAATTACTTCTCGGCCTGCAAGCTGCAGTGGCTGCTGCGCCGGCATCCGGGAGCGACGCAGGCCGCGGCGCGCGGCGAACTGCTGTTCGGCACCATCGACGCATGGCTGGCGTGGAACCTCACGGGCGGTCCCGAAGGCGGGCAGCATGTCTGCGACGTGACCAACGCCAGCCGCACGAATCTGTTCGACATCCACCGCCTGCAATGGGATCGCGAGATCTGCGAGGCGCTCGGCGTGCCCATGGCCTGCCTGCCCCGCGTGGTGTCGACCTCGCAGCGCATCGGCTCCATCCGCGACGGCGCCCTGGCGGGCGCGCAGCTGGCCGCGCTGGTGGGCGACCAGCAGGCCGCGCTGATCGGCCAGGCCTGCTTCGCGCCGGGCCAGGCCAAGGTCACCTACGGCACCGGCTCCTTCCTGCTGATGCACACCGGCGAGCGCGCCGCGCCCTCGGCCAGCGGGCTGCTCACGACCGTGGCCTACCGGCTGGACGAGCAGGCGCCGTGCTATGCGCTGGAGGGATCGATCGCGGTCACCGGCTCGCTGGTGCGCTGGCTGCGCGACAACCTCGGACTGATCGCGACGGCGGCGGAGATCGAGGATCTCGCACGCAGCGTTCCCGACAACGGCGACGTGTACTTCGTACCCGCCTTCTCCGGCCTGTTCGCGCCCCACTGGCGCCCCGACGCGCGCGGCGTGCTGGTCGGCCTGACCCATTTCGCGCATCGCGGCCACATCGCACGCGCCGCGCTGGAGGCCACGGCCTTCCAGGTGCAGGAAATCGTGGCGGCGATGCAACGCGACAGCGGCATGAAATTGCGCGACATCAAGGTCGATGGCGGCATGAGCGCGAACTCGCTCCTCATGCAATTCCAGGCGGACCTGCTGGACACGCCGGTGATCCGCCCGGTGTGCGGCGAGACCACCGCGCTGGGCGCGGCCTGCGCGGCCGGGCTGGCCGTGGGGGTATGGAGCGATACCGACGAACTGGCGTCGCACTGGCAGGCGCAGCGGCGCTGGGAGCCCGCGATGCCCGGCGCGGAGCGCGAACGCCTGCTGCGCCGCTGGCAGCAGGCCGTGCAGCGCGCGCTGGACTGGAGCCAGCCGCAGTCCTGAGCCGCCGGGCACGGCGTCGCCGCGCGCCGCAGGCCCGGTCTTTCGTGTCAGGCCCGCGCCGCGTGCCAGGCGCGCAGCATGCGCGCGCCGCGCCGCCCGACCTCGGCCGCGTCCAGCCCCGGCTGAAACAGCTGCGAGCCGATGCCGAATCCGGTCGCTCCGGCGCGCACCCATTCGGCCATCTCGGCCTCGCCCACGCCGCCCACCGGCCATACCGGCGTGCCCGGCGGCAGCACCGTGCCCAGCGCCTTCAGGCCGCGCACGCCGACCTGCTCGGCCGGGAACAGCTTCAACGCATGCGCGCCGGCCCGCAGGGCGCCGAAAGCCTCGCTGGGCGTGGCCACGCCCGGGGCGCAGAACATGCCGCGCGCGGCCGCGTGGGAGATCACCTGCGGATCGCAATGGGGCGCCACCATCAGGCGCCCGCCGGCGTCGAGCACCGCGTCGACGTCGAGCTCGCTGAGCATCGTGCCGCCGCCGATCAGCGCATCCGGCGGCGCCATGGCCACCAGGATCTCGATGCAGCGCAGGGCCTGCGGGCGATTCAGGGGCACTTCCAGGCAGCGCAGGCCGGCGTCGAACAGCGCCGCGCCCACCGCGGCGGCCTCCTCGGGCCGCAGCCCGCGCAGGATGGCCACCAGCGGCTCGACGCCGACGGCAAGACCGGGGTGACGGGGTGTGGAGGGATTCATGCAGGGACTCCTTGGGGGATGGCGCCGGCGGCACGGCCGCGGGGCGCGGACAACGGACTACGGCTCGCGCAACGCGCGCCCCAGTTCGCACAGCGCGGCGACGTACACGGCATCGGGATCCAGGCAGCGCGCCTCGATGCCCAGCAGCGCCGCCGCGTCCTGGTAGCGCCGCGCCAGCGCGCTGGAGGCGACGATGGAAACCGAACGCGCCAACGGCCCGCCGCGCCCCAATGCCTCGTGCAGCTCGGCGCCGATCAGCACGCCGCTCAGGTACTCCCGCGCGTGCTCGGCGGGCATGGCGCCGGTGACCACCATGGCCCGGCAACTGAACAGGGCCCCCGCCAGGCGCGAGGCCCCGGCCCGGCGCACGCCCTCGGCGAAGGCCGGCGGCGAGTCCTCGCTGCGGGTCATCAACGCCCCCAGCGTGCCGTACTGGCTGAGGCAGGCGAACAGCTCGCCGGTCATGTAGGTGGCGAACCAGCGGATCAGGCCGTCGCCCACCTGGGCCCATTTGGAATGGGTGCCCGGCAGCACCACCATGCGATTGCGCGCGTCCGGCTCCAGCAGCGTGGCCCCCAGCAGTTGCACTTCCTCGCCGCGCATGACGTCGATACCCTGCTCGGGCCCCGCCTGCTCGGGCATCACGGCGTAGCCGGGCACCAGGTGGCAGCGAGGCGGCGCGTCCGCGGCGCGCAACGGCACCAGGTGCCGGCCCAGCAGGCGCAGGGGCTGGTCGATTCCCAGGTAATCCACCGCCTGCCAGCCCTGCGAGCTGCCCACCATGCCGGACAGGATCACCGGCAGATCGCCGGCACGCGCGCCCAGGCGCGCGATGACCTCGGCGCAGACCTCCCCGAAGCGCCCGCGCGCGCGCAGCAACCCGTCGTCGCCATCGCACCGCGCGACCACCCGCCCGTCGGCCCCGACGCGGTAAGCTCGCAAATGGGTGGTGCCCCAATCAATGCCGATGATCTCGCTTGGGCCGCTCGGATCCGGGCGATCGGGGCTGGGCGCCATGGTGTTTCCTGGGATAGGCTGGGGTATCGAACCGTTTCAATCATCATACAATACTCGAGACTGCATCCGACACCATGACCAAGACCCCTTCCGTCCCGCGCTCCGTCCAGGGAGCCTCGGCGGGGCCCGCGCTGCACCGGCAGGTGGTGCAACGTCTGGGCGAACGCATCGTCGGTGGAGGCTACCCCAGCGGAAGCACGCTGCCCAGCGAGGAAGTCCTGGGCCAGGAGCTGGGGGTCAGCCGCACCGCGCTGCGCGAGGCGGTGAAGGTGCTGGCGGCGAAGGGCCTGCTGAAGGCGCGTCCCCGCATCGGAACCCGCGTGCAGCCGGTGTCGGGCTGGAACATGCTGGACCCCGAGGTGCTGGCCTGGCGTTGCGCGGCCGATCCGGGCGGCGACATGCTGCGTCAGCTGGGGGAGATCCGCGAGATCATCGAGCCCAATGCCTGCATGCTGGCCGCGCGCAACCGCGACGAGCAGGATCTCCACGCCATCGAGCGAGCCTGCGACTCGATGCGCGAGGCCCAGGTCATCGAGCAGTGGGTGCGCGCCGACCTGCAATTCCACGTGGCCGTGCTCGAGGCTTCACACAATGAACTGCTGATCCCGCTGTCCTCGGTGATCGGCTCGGCGCTGGGCATGCTGCTGGGCGTCTCGGCGCGGCGCGCCGACAGCTTCAAGCAGGCGCTCGACGACCACCTGCGCATCGCCCAGGCCATCCGCGAACAGGACCAGCGCGCCGCCTTCATGCGCATGCGCCGGCTGCTGGCGGACACGCGCCGGCGCCTCGAATGAGCCCCACCCTGCCTCCCGCGCTGCTGCAGTTCGCGGCCACCGCGACCCTGGCCTTCGTGCTCGGGCTGGAGCTGCACAGCTACCGGCGCGCGCAGGACGAGGGCGTGGGTTTCGGCACCACGCGCACGCTGACCCTGATCGGCGCGGCGGGTTTCGTGCTGTGGTTGCTCGACGGCGCGCAACCCCGCGGCCTGTACCTGGGCGGACTGGCCGCGCTGGCCGTCTGGCTGGCGGTGGACCTGGCGCGCGGCGGCCGCGAAGGCGGCGCCGGCGGCGAATTGCTGCCCGGCATGATCGCCCTGCTCGCCTATGCGCTGGGACCGCTGGTGCAGACCCAGCCGGCGTGGATGGTGGCCGCGGTGCTGATCGTGGCCATCCTGATGCTGGCCGAAAAGCCGCTGATCCGCAAGATCTCCGACGCCATGCCGGTGTCCGAGGGGGTCACGCTGGCCAAGTTCCTGATCATCGCGGGTCTGGTGCTGCCGCTTCTGCCGGACACTCCGATCCCTGGCTTGAGCACGATCACCTACTCCAAGGTATGGCTGGCGGTGGTGCTGATCTCGGCCATTTCCTACGCCGGCTACCTCGCCCACACCTATCTGTTCCCGCGTGCGTCCACGCTGCTCACCGGCCTGCTCGGCGGCGTGTACTCCAGCACCGCGGCCACCGTGGTGCTGGCACGCCAGGCGCGCAACGACGCCACGCTGGCCGCGCAGGCGCCGGCCGCCACGGTGCTGGCCACGGCGATGATGTACCTGCGACTGTGGGTGGTGATCGCGGTGCTGGGGCACCGCGACGCGGCGCTGCGCCTGGCCCTTCCCTTCGGGGCCCTGTGCGCCCTCAGCCTGGGCGTGACCTGGCTGTTGTGGCGCCGCGCCGCGCATGCCGCGGGCGGGCCCGCGCCGGCTCCCGCGCAGTTGACTCCGCGCAACCCCCTGGACCTTCCGGTGGCCCTGCTGTTCGCGGCGCTGTTCGTGGTGTTCGCGGCGCTGACCGCCTTCGTGACCTCCCGCTTCGGCGTGAGCGGGCTCAACGTGCTGAGTTTCGTGGTCGGGCTCAGCGATATCGACCCATTCGTGTTGTCGCTGCTGGCGGGACATTTCCAGGTCGGCTCCTCCGCGGTGATCCACGCGGTGCTGATCGCCTCGGGCAGCAACAACCTGCTCAAGGCAGTGTATGCGCTGGGCCTTTCACGTCGACGCGACATGCTGCCGGCCGCCGCGTGGCTTGCCGCCAGCATGCTGCTGTCGTTGACCTGGGCGGCGCTGCCGTTCTGACAGGCCCTCAGCGGGCGCGGTGGCGGAACAGCCAGGCCGCGCAGGCCATGCTGGCCGCGCCGATGAGCGCCAACGGCCAGAACTGGCCGAGCAGATCGCCCACCTGCGCACCGCGCAGGAACACACCCCGGTCGATGACCAGGAAGTAGCGCACGGGATTGAGCAGGGTCAGCCACTGCACCGGGCGCGGCATGTTGGCGATGGGCGTGGCGAAGCCCGACAGGATCACCGCCGGCACCATGAACATGAATACGCCCAGCAGCCCCTGCTGCTGCGTGCGGGCGATGGACGAGATCATCAGCCCGACGCCCACCGCCGCCCCCAGGTACAGCAGCATGCCCAGTGCCAGCGCCGCGACGCTCCCCGTGAACGGAACGTGGAACCAGTACACGGCCAGCACCACCGTGACGCAACCCTCCAGCGCGCCGATGACCACGCCGGGAAAGGCCTTGCCCAGCAGGATCTCGCCGGGGCTCATGGGCGTGACCAGCAACTGATCGAAGGTCCCCAGTTCGCGTTCGCGCGCCACCGACAGCCCGGTGACCAGCAGCGTGATCACCAGCATCAGCAGCGCCACGATGCCGGGCACGATGAACCAGCGCGACAGCAGATCGGGGTTGAACCAGGCGCGGGCTCGCAGTTGCGCACCGGCTCGCGGCCAGCCGTGCGCCGTGGCCCATTGCTGGTTGAATTCCTGCACCACGCCGGAAACGTCGCCCTGCACGATGGCCGCGGTGTTGGAGTCGCGTCCGTCGATCAGCGCCTGCAGCGGCGCGCCGCGCCCGGAGACCAGGTCGCGTGTGAAGCCCGGCCCCACGCGCAGCACCAGCAGCGCGCGCCGATCGTCGAGCACCCCGCGCACCTGCGCCTGCGACTGCAGCGTGGCGACGCGGCGGAATTCGCCGGAGCCGTCGAAGCGTGCCAGCAACTGACGCGCGGCCAGGCCGCCGTCCTGGTCGAACACCGCGTAGGGAACGCGGTTCAGGTCGAAGGTGGCTGCATAGCCGAACACCATCAACTGCACCAGCGGCGGGCCGATCAGCACGACGCGACTGGCCCTGTCGCGCAACAAGGCGAGGAATTCCTTGATGATCAATGCCCACACGCGCGCGCCCATGCCGTGGCTCTCCCCTCAGTCCAATCGCTTGCGCGAGCGCAGACGCGCCGCCCCGAGCAGCACCAGGGCCATCAGCGCCAGCGCCGCGCTGTTGCCCAGCAACACGCCGGACACATCGCCGGCGAGGAACAGCGTCTGCAGGATGGCCACGTAGTAGCGCGCGGCGACCAGATGGGTGAGCACGCGCACGACGGCCGGCATGGACCCGATGTCGAAAATGAACCCCGACAGCAGGAAGGCGGGAAGGAAGGTCACGATGACGGCCACCTGGGCCACCACGAACTGGCTCTTCGCCAGGGTGGAGATGAGCAGGCCCATGCCCAGCGCGGCCAGCAGGAACAAGGCCGAACAGGCCACCAGCAGGAGCACGCTGCCGCGCAGCGGAACCTGGAACATCCAGCGTGCCATGACCACCGACAGGAACAGGCCGCCCATGCCCAGCAGGAAGTACGGCAGCAGCTTGCCCAGCAGGATCTCGTCGATGCTCGCCGGCGTGGCCATCAAGGCCTCCATGGTTCCACGCTCCCACTCGCGCGCCACCACCAGCGCGGTCAGCAAGGCGCCGATCAGGGTCATGATCACGGCGATCAGGCCCGGCACGAGAAAGTCCCGGCTGCGCAACGCCGGGTTGAACCACACACGCTCTTCCAGGCGCACCGGCTGGCGCAGCGCCACGCCCCGCGCATCGGCCTGCTGCTGCAGCCAGGCCAGCCACACCCCCTGCAGATAGCCCCGCACGATGCGCGCGGTGTTGGCGTCGACACCGTCCACCCACACGCCGATGTCGGCGCCCCGTCCGTCGAGCACGCCGCGCGCGAAATCCGCGCGCAACTCCACGATGGCGCGAACCTCGCCTCGTTGCAGCGCCGCGCGCGCCTCGGCGGAGTTGGCGCAGACGCGCGGCGCGAACTGCTCGGACTGGCGCAGGCCGGCCACGAAGGACTCGGATTGGGCCGAGGGCTGCTGCACCACCACCGCCACCGGCACATGGCGCGCGTCCAGCGATACGCCGTAGCCGAAGATCAGCAACAAAACCACCGGAAGCACGAAGGCGATGGCAATGGCCGAGGGGTCGCGCAGGATCTGCAGCGCCTCCTTGCGCATCAGGGCCCGAAGGCGCTGCGAGTTCATGCTCCGGCCCTTCGCAACCCGGCTTCGTGCGCGCGCACCAGGGTGATGAAGGCCTCGCTCATGTCCGGCGCCGGAGCCGGCGCTGTCGAGCCGCCCTCGCTCGGCGCGGGGCGCGCGAGTTCGCGGATCTCCCGCGGGCTCCCGCCGGCCAGGATGCTGCCTCTCGACATGAGCACCAGGCGGTCGCAGTACTCGGCCTCGTCCATGAAATGCGTCGTCACCAGCACGGTCACGCCACGCGCGGCCAGCGCATTGATGCGTTGCCAGAATTCGCGCCGCGCCAGCGGGTCCACGCCCGAGGTCGGCTCGTCCAGGAACAGCACCTGGGGCTCGTGCATCAGGGCACAGGCCAGCGCCAGACGCTGGCGATATCCCTGGGACAACTCGCCCGCGCCGGTGCCGGCACAGCCTTGCAGATCGAACTCCTCGCGCGCCCATTGCAGCCGTCGGCGCCTGACGGCGCCGCGAAGACCATAGGCGGAGGCGAAGAACTCCAGGTTCTGCGCCACGCTCAGATTGGCATACAACGCGAAGCGCTGCGCGACGTAGCCGATGCGCGCGCGCGCATCGGGGGATGGCCGGCGCATGTCGGCGCCGGCCACGCGCAGGCTGCCCGCGCTGGGCGCCAGCAACCCGCAGAGCATGCGAAAGGTCGTGCTCTTGCCCGCACCGTTGGCGCCCAGCAGGCCGAACACCTCGCCGCGACGCACCTCGAAGTCGATGTCGCGCACGGCCACGAACTCGCCGAACTGACGTCGCAGCGCGCGCACCTCGATCACGGCCGGCCCGGTGCTCGCTGCGCCGGCCGCGGTCGGGCGCTCGGCAGGGCGCGCCTGCGACTGCGCATCGGCGGACGCATCCGGCAGCGCCCGAGGCCGCTCGGCATCGGCGGCGGCCTCGACGGAGGCCGCCCCGGGTGCCAGCGGCGGATCCTGCGCCGTCCCGGGCGCTCCTTCGCGTCGCTGCAGCGCGTCGACGAAGGCATCCTCGAACACCGGTTCGCGCGCGCTCCAGGCCTCCCCCTCCGCGGCCGGCCGCGCGCCGGGCAGGAGCAGCACGCGCACGCCGTCGCCCTGCACCAGGGCGTCCATGACTCCGCTGCGGCGCTGCAGGCTGAGCTGCAGCGCGCGCCGCTCATGGCCGCTGGCGGCCACCTCGAAGCAGCGCCCGCGCAGCGGCTGCGCGAACTGCTGCGGTGTGCCCTGCTCCAGCACCCGGCCCTGGCGCAGCAGCACGATGTGGTCGCACCACTGCGCCTCGTCCAGGTACGCCGTGCTCACCAGCACCGTGGTGCCGCGCCGGCGCATGTCCTGGATGATGTCCCACAGCTCCCGGCGCGAGATCGGGTCCACGCCGACGGTCGGCTCGTCGAGCAGCAGCAGGCGCGGCTGGCGCAGCAGCGCGCAGGCCAGACCCAGCTTCTGCCGCATGCCCCCGGACAGTGCGCCGGCCCGCCGCTCGCCGAAGGGCCCGAGCGCGGTCAGGCGCAGCAACTCGGCGAAGCGCTGCTCGCGCTGCGTGGCGTCCAGTCCCTGCAGGTCCGCGTGCAGGCGCAGGTTCTCCAGCACGCTGAGTTCGTCGTACAGGCCGAATCGCTGCGGCATGTAGCCGGTCCCGGCGAGGGCCGGCGTCGACGCTGCCGACGGATCCGCGCCGAACACGAGCAGTTCGCCCGCGTCCGGGCGCAGCAGCCCGGCGGCCACGCGCATCAGGGTGGTCTTGCCGGCTCCGTCGGGACCGAACAGGCCGGTGATGCCGCCGGCGGGAACGCACGCATCCACGCCGCGCAGCGCCTGCACGGTCGCGGCCCCGCGCCCGAAGGATTTGGCGACCCCGCGCCATTGCAGCGCGCAGGCGCGTTCAGCGCCGGCAGGCATCCGAGGCGGCTCCGGCCGGGTTGTCGTGCAGCGGCACGGTCACCGTCACGGGCATGCCCAGGCGCAGGCGATCCGCGCCCGCGCAGGCGTACACGCGCATGCGGTAGACCAGTTCGGTACGCAGCTCGGAGGTCTGCACCTGACGCGGCGTGAATTCGGCCGTCGGCGAGATGAAGCCGACCCAGCCGGCGAAGGCCTGGCCGGGATAGCTGTCGCTGTGGATGCTCGCGTGCATGCCCGGGGCGATGCGGCCCAGCTCGCGCTCTGGCACGTAGGCCCGCACCCAGAGCGGGTCGCGCAACGCCAGGGTCAGCACCGGCGCCTGCGGCGAGGCCATGTCGCCGACTTCCAGGATGCGGTTCTCCACCACCGCGTCCTCCGGCGCGCGCAGCGTGGCGTCGTCGAGCTGACGCCGCGCCAGCGCGACCGCGGCCTCGTCGGCCGAGACCTCGGCGGCGGCCGCCGCCACATCTTCCTTGCGCGAGCCCTGCAGGGTCAGGCTCAGCGCCTGCGCCGCGCGCTCACGCCCGGCACGCGCCGAGCGCAGCGCCTCGGTCGCGTTGTCCAGGCTCTGGCGCGGCAGGAAGCCGGACTCGACCAGGCCGCGCTGGCGTGTCCACAGGGTGCGCGCATTGTCCAGCGCGGCCTGCGCCGCCTGCAGGCTGGCGCGTGCCTCCGCGATCTCCTGCGGACGGCTACCGGCGCGCAGGCGCGCCAGCACCTCGCGTCGCGCCTGCAGCGCGGCTTGCGCGCGTTGCAACGCGTCGCGCAGGCGCGCGTCGTCCAGGCGCGCCACCACGTCGCCCTTGCGCACACGCTGCCCCTCCTGCGCGGGGAGTTCGCGTATGCGCCCCACGGCGTCGAAGGCCAGTTGCACCTGGCGCAGGTCGATGTTGCCATACAGGGTGAGCTGGCGCGGCAGCGCCTGGTGGCGCCGCAGCGCCAGCCAGGCGCCGGCGGCGCCCAGGACGATCAGGATCAGCAACACCGCAAGCAAGCGTTTGCGCAAGGCCATGGTCGAGGCAAGCCGGGGGAATGGGTTCATTTTCTCCAGGCATGCCTCGCGGCTTTCTGCCACAGGTCAAGCTTTCTCGATCCAGCCGCGCCTACAGTGTGTCGCGAGCCCACCTCGCGTCCCGTTGCGCCGCCTCGACGATGCCTCGTCCCCTTCCCGCCCCCCTCGCGCCTGCGGCGCCGCGCGGCCGCACGCCGCCGCCGCAGGCGAGTTCGCGCCGGCTGTCCGCGGCGCTTGCGCTGGCTCTGGCGCTTGGCCTGGGCACCGCCGGCGCCGCGCGCGCCGACACGCTGCTGCAAGTGTTCGCGCTGGCCCAGCACCATAATCCGCAACTGCGCGGGGCACGTGCCGCCTACGCGGCGGCGCTGCAGCGCGTGCCGCTGGCGCGCTCGCGCCTGCTGCCGCAGATTCGTGCCAGCGCCGGCGTCGGCGACGCCCTGCACGACGAGACCGGCAACCCCCTGTTGCACATGTTCGGCCTGGGCACCCACTGGAACTACCTGGAGCGCGAGCTCGCCTTGGATGCGACCCAGAACCTGTATTCGCCGGGAGACGAGGCCGCCGTCGGCCAGGCGCGGCTGGGCGCCGACCTGGCCTACGCGCGCCTGGCCCAGGCGGACCAGAGCCTGATGGTCGAGGTGGCGCAGGACTACTTCGGACTGCTCGCGGCGCGTGATTCCGTGCGTTCCCTGCAGCGCCAGCAGGACGCGACCGAACTGCAGTTGCGCACGGCCCGGGCGCAGTTCGCGGCCGGCCACGGCACCATCCTCGACGTGCGCGACGCGCAGGCGCGCAGGGATCTGCTGCAGGCCCAGCGCATTGCCGCCGACAACCAGCTGCAACTGGCCCACGATGCCTTGCAGACCATCGTGGGCGCGCCGGTGGGCCGCGTGGCGCCGCTGCTGCGCGACGCCCGCCTGCCCCCGGCACAGGGAAGCGGAGTCGACTGGGCGCGGCGCGCCGAGCGCGACAACCTCGGGGTGACCCAGGCTCGGCTGGAGATGGCCATCGCCCGGCTGCAACTGCGCCGCGCCGAAAGCGACGGCCTGCCGACCGTGCAGGCCTATGCCCGGCTGCAGCGCGCCAGCACCAGCGGGGGCGGTCCGCAATTCCCCTTCGGCGACCGCGTGGACAGCGCCTCGGTGGGCGTGCGCGTGCAGTGGCCCCTGTTCACCGGCTATGCGGTGCAAAGCGAACAGGGTGAGGACACGGCCCTGCTGGACAAGGCCCAGGACGACCTGGACGCGGCGCGCAGCTCGGCCGCCCTGCAGGCGCGCAGCGCACTGGCTGCGTGGACGGCCGCGCAGGCCCGCGCCCAGGCGCTGCGCAGCGCGGTGCTGTCGAGCCGCAGCGCGCTGCAGGCCAATCGCACCGGCTATGGCGCCGGGCTGCGGGTCAGCGTGGACGTGCTCAACGCCACCGCGCAGCTGTACGACACCGAACGCCAGGCCGACCAGGCGCGCTACGACTCCTTGCTGCAGGCGCTGCGCCTGAAGCTGGCCGCCGGCCGCCTGGACGAGCGCGACCTCGCCGAGGTCAGCGCCTTGCTGCAGCCCTGACCCGGACCGCGCGAACCGCCGGTCGCCGGAATCCGCGCCTCAGGCGCCCTGCGCGTCGCCGGGGTGCACCAGCAGCACGGCGCAGCGGCTGTCCCGCGCCACGGCCTCGGCCACGCTGCCCAGCATCAGATTGCCCACGCCGCTGCGGCCGTGGCTGCCGAGCACGACCAGCTGGGCGTCCCAGCGCCTGGCCTCGGCACGGATCGCATCGCCCACGCGCGGCGCATGCCGATCGGTCTCGACGATCGCGGTGCTGACGTCCACCCCCAGTTGCGCGGCGCGGTTCATCCAGTCGTCCAGCAACAGACGCGCATCGTCGCTCATCACCCGGCTGACCTCGGCCAGCGCGCCGGCCAGTCCGGCCACGTCGACGACGCAGACCATGCGCAGCGAAGCGTGCAGCGCGCGTGCGAGCGCGATCGCGTGCTCGGCCGCGTGCTGGGCGGTGGCGCTGGCGTCCAGCGCGAGAACGATACGGGAGTACATGGCGGTTTCCGGTTCGGGGAGCGATGTCAGGCGGCGATTCGTCCGGCGCGTACGGCCTCGTCGGAATAGGCGAACACCAGGCCGGAGTCGGCGCGCAGCAGCGCGTGGTCCTTGCCGTGGTATTCGAGGTGGCCCAGCAGATGGCGCATCAGGTCCAGCCGGGCGGCACGCTTGTCCTGCGCGCGCACCACGTACCAGGGCGCGTGCAGCGTGTGGGTGCGCGCGAACATGGTGTCGCGCGCGCGGCTGTAGTCCTTCCAGTGGGCCTGCGCCTGCGCATCGATGGGGCTGAGTTTCCACTGCTTGAGCGGGTCCCGGCGCCGCGACTCCAGGCGCCTGCGCTGCTCGTCCCGGTCGATGTCCAGGTAGTACTTGAACAGGCGGATCCCCGAGCGCAGCAGCATCTGCTCGAACACCGGCACGGTGTCGAGGAATTCCTCGTACTGCGCGGCGTCGCAAAAGCCCATCACCGGTTCGACCCCGGCACGGTTGTACCAGCTGCGATTGAACAGCACGAACTCCTGCGCACTGGGAAGATGGGGCACGTAGCGCTGGAAATACCAGGCGCCGGACTCGCGGTCCGAGGGCTTGCCCAGCGCGACAACACGGGTCTCGCGGGGCGAGAGATGTTCGACGATGCGCTTGATGGTGCCATCCTTGCCCGCGGCGTCGCGGCCTTCGAGGATGAGCAGCAGACGCTCGTCGTGGGCGATCAGGTGCTTCTGGTACTTGACCAGCTCGATCTGCAATGCGCGCAAGGCCTTCGCGTAGGAACCCGCCGCCGGCAGGGCCTCAGCGGCCTCCGCGCCGGGCGGGTCGGCAGGGACTTCCTGGGCGGGGCGGGATCGGGTTCGCGCCATGGGTTGTCCTCAGGCCATGTACTGCCCGCCGTTGACGGCCAGCGTGGCGCCGGTGACGAAGCCGCAGCGTTCGTCGACCAGGAAGGATACCGCGTGCGCGATCTCCTCCGGGCGCCCCAGGCGACCGGCCGGAATCTGCGCCTTGATGGCGTCGAGCACCGACGCCTCGATGCCGGCCAGCATGTCGGTGTCGGTGTAGCCCGGCGCCACCGCGTTGACGGTGATGCCCTTGCGCGCCGACTCCAGCGCCAGCGCCTTGGTGAAGCCGATCACGCCGGCCTTGGCGGCCGAGTAGTTGACCTGGCCGAACTGCCCCTTCTGGCCGTTGACCGACGAGATGTTGACAATGCGCCCCCAGGCGCGCGCGCGCATGCCCTCGATCACCGCGCGACTCATGTGGAACATGGCGTCCAGGTCGTCCTGCATGACTTCGCGCCACTGCTGCACATTCATCTTGTGCAGCATGGCGTCGCGGGTCACGCCGGCGTTGTTGACCAGCACGTCGATGCCGCCGCCGAGTTCGGCCTCGACCTGGCGCACCCCGGCCTGGCAGGCCTCGAAGTCCGCCACGTCCCAGCGGTACGCGCGCAGGCCGCTGTCGCGCCGAAACGCTTCGGCGGCCGATTCGTTGCCGCGGTAGTTCACGGCCACGCGCAGGCCGTCCGCGGCCAGGCGCCGCGCGATGGCCGCGCCGATGCCGCGCGTGCCCCCGGTGACCAGGGCGATTCTCGTCATGACAGGCTCCCCCGGGGCCGCCGGCATCCGATCGATGCCGGCCCCCATCGATGCTGGATCAGGACGCGCGGCGCGCGCCCGTGCGTGAGCGCGCCGCCTGGCGCGGTTGCGTGCCGGCCTCGGCGGCGCCTTCGGCTCCCGCCTGCCCGCCCGCCTCCTGCAGGTGTTGCTGCAGGCGGACGGCTCCTTGTTGCAGCGCCTCGGACATGGCGGCCTGCATGGCCCCGGCGATGCGCCCGAATTCCTGCAGATACTGCGTCGCGCCTTGCGGGTCGGCCTGCAGGGTCTGCTGGGGCAGGCTCGCCCAGTCGCGTGCGTCATGCGCCTGCATGGCGTCGAACAGGCGCTGCGAGGTATTGCGGGAGAACTCGCGCATGACCTGCAGTTGCAGGCGCGTGAGCTGCTCGAATCCGTCCAGCGCGGCGTCGAACAGGTCGGTGAAGCATTCGACCTCGGCGCGCTGGGCGGCCTGGATCTGGGAACTGGGGTTCATGGCGCGGCTCCTGCGGCGAGTGACGGGATCAGGTTCACAATCTAGTATCGATCCCGCGCTCCCGAATGTCCTTGACATGGATCAGCGGGCCCGGACACACCCCCTGCTCACACTCCGAAGGGATAGGTATCCGGCAGGCCTTCCAGGCTCAGGCTGCCCAGAGGGCTGACCGCGTGGCTGCGATCGAACCAGATGTATTCGTCGTACTGCTCGGGCAGCACCGATTCGAAATAGTGGCTGGCCATCTCCGTCTGCGCACGGTAGAGCACCCCGACCGCGCGCTGCAGACGCGACTCCCGCAGCCCGGCAAGTTCCCCGTCGGCGGCGAGGCCCCGCATGGGCAGCAGCAGGCGCGGCACGCCGCTGTCGTGGAACACCCGCTCGTGGCTGCCCGAGGCACTCGGGCGAAGCTCCATGACCTGCATCTCGGCGCCCCAGGAGTCGGCCGCCGCGACCTGCCCCGCGTGGGTTCCGAAGCCGATCGCGTAGGCCTGTGCCCCGAAGGCCTTGCGGCACAGCCGCCCCAGATTGAACTCTCCCCGCAAGGCCATCTCGGTGGCGGCCGAGTCTCCCACGTGGGAATTGTGAGCCCAGACCACGGCGCGGCTTTGCGGCCCGTGGAAGTCCAGCAGGGTGCGCAGGGTCTCGAACATATGGCCGTCGCGCAGGTTCCAGGATTCGCGCGAGCCGTAGTACATGGTGCGGTAGTAGCGTTCGGCATTGGCCACCAGGCGCGCGTTCTGCACCGCGTCCAGGAAGCGCTCGCCGTCGTGGCCGCCGTAGCCGGCGCGCGCCTGCAGCAGTTCGCGCAGCATGGCGACGACGTCGGCCTCGCAGGAGCGGTAGCCCGCGGTCAACGTGGCGCGCGCATAGCCCGCGGGGTCGTCCTCCCAGGGGCTGAGGCAGCCGTAGCGCTGGCGCGCCACGCTCGCTGTCGCAGGGTCCACGCGCTCGAGGTATTCCAGTACGCGCTCGATGGAGCCGTACAGGCTGTACAGGTCCAGACCGTAGAAGGCGCTTCGCATGTCCGGCCGCTGCGCCGCGTTGAATTCGCGCAGCCAGTCGACGAATCCGGCCACCTCCCGGTTGCGCCACATCCAGGCCGGAAAACGCGCGAAGGCCTTCCAGCGCGCCGCCGGCTGCTCGCCGTGGCGCACGTACTGGTCGATGCGCGCGCAGTCGGGCCAATCGCCCTCGACGGCGACGAAGTCGAAGCCCCGCTTCTCGATGAGCTCCCGGGTGATGCGCTGGCGCATGCGGTAGAACTCGGAGGTGCCGTGCGTGGCCTCGCCGATCAGCACCACCCGCGCGCGCCCGATGCGCCGCAGCAGCGGCTCCAGGTCGGCGGAGTCGATGTCGTCGAAGGCCTCGCCGGCGCGGCCCACCGCCACCGCCAGGCGCGCCGTGGCATCGGCCGCGACGCCCACGGCACCGCGCCGCGCGCCGGGCGCCTCGCCGGCCCGCGATGCGGGCGCCGCGATGCGCAGGTCCGCGAGGTCCTCGGACTCGTATCGCAACTCGGAGACCCGACGCGTGCGCACCAGTTCGGCGACGGCCGAGCCGGCCGGCTGTGCCATCACCAGGCGCCCGCCGACGCGCAACTGCCCGCGCAGCGCCTCGGCCGATGCCTGCACCCCGGGTTGCACCAGGACGGCATCGAAGGGGCCCTGCTCCTCCCAGCCGCCCGAGGCGGCGCCGTGGCGCACGTGCACCTGGTGCAGGCCCAGGCGCGCGAACAGTTCGGCGGCGCGCTCGGCCAGGCGAGCATCGGGCTCCACGCTGCGCACCTCGGCGGCCAGGCGGGCCAGCACGGCGCTGCCGTAGCCGCAACCGGTGCCGATTTCCAGCACTTTCTCGCCGCCGCGCAATTCCAGCGCCGCCAGGGCCACGGCCAGCACGTAGGCCTGGGGCAGCAGCCGGTCGCCGTCCAGGCGCAGCGAGACTTCCTCGTAGGCCGCGTCGCGCGCGGACTCCGGCACGAAGCGCTCGCGCGCGACTTCCCGCAGCGCGGCGAGCACGCGTTCGTCTTCCACGCCTCGCGATGCGATCT
>JAKBNS010000209.1 GCA_021830925.1 Pseudomonadota bacterium
GGGACGGAGCGGGGGTCGCCCCCCGCGACGAAGGGGGCAACACCCGCAGCCGTGGCCCGCGGGCGGCCGGTGACCGGGTGGGCGGTCCCTTCGGGCCCGACTGCGCTTGCGCTGCTCGGTCGGCAGGCGTGCGGCAGAACTCGCTCCGCGCTGCGCGCTGCGCTCACACAGCTGCCGCAAGCATGAGGTTGGAAGCGCGCTGCGCGCGCCGCCTGCCGTCCTGCGCTGCTCGCCACCCGGCACACCGTCCGCCCGCGGACCACGCCTGCCGCTCCCACC
Organism: Pseudomonadota bacterium; assembly: GCA_021830925.1. Taxonomy (GTDB): domain Bacteria; phylum Pseudomonadota; class Gammaproteobacteria; order Burkholderiales; family Burkholderiaceae_C; genus Thiomonas_A. Next base: position 280 of record JAKBNS010000209.1, read on the forward strand.
CTCATCCCCGCACGCCCAAGAAACACCCATCCCGCCCGACGCGCCCCCTTCCTGCACCCCACCCCGCTGCCGGCCCTTGCCCGCCTGACGCAGCAAATTCCTGCACACCGCCACGCTGCCAGGAGCACACCCGCCGCAGGGCCGCCCCAAGGCGGGGTGCGTCCCCCACGGGGGGACGGAGCGGGGGTCGCCCCCCGCGACGGAGGGGGCCCTCAATCCGTCAAGCGCATCGGGATGCCGCGGTCGGCCATGTAATGCTTGGCCTCGCTCACGGTATGTTGACCGTAGTGGAAGATGCTGGCGGCCAACACGGCGTCGGCATGGCCGAGCCGGATGCCGTCGGCCAGGTCCTGCAGACCGCCCACCCCGCCCGAGGCGATCACCGGCACCGGCACCGCGTCGGCCACGGCCCGCGTGAGCTCGAGGTCGAACCCGGACTTGGTGCCGTCGCGGTCCATGCTGGTCAGCAGGATCTCCCCGGCGCCGGCCGCGGCCATGTCGCGCGCCCATTGCACCGCGTCCAGCCCGGTGGCGCGGCGGCCTCCATGGGTGTAGACCTCCCAGCCCGCCTGCTCCCCCTCGCGTCGGCGCGCGTCGATGGCCACGACGATGCATTGGGCGCCATAACGCTGCGAGGCGCGTCGGATCAAGTCCGGGTCGGCCACCGCGGCGGAGTTGAAACTGACCTTGTCGGCCCCGGCGTTGAGCAGGCGGCGCACGTCCTCGACGCTGCGCACGCCCCCGCCCACGGTCAGGGGAATGAACACCTGCGCGGCCACCGCCTCGATCATGTGCAGCAACAGGTCGCGCCCGTCGCTGGTGGCGGTGATGTCCAGGAAGGTGAGCTCGTCGGCGCCCTGCTGGTCGTAGCGCGCGGCGATGTCCACCGGGTCGCCGGCGTCGCGCAGGCCGACGAAATTGACCCCCTTCACCACGCGTCCGCCGGTGACATCGAGGCAGGGAATGATGCGCTTGGACAGCATGGCGGGCTGGCTCAGGCCTTCTCGGAGGCGGCGTCGGCCTCGCCCACGCGCTGCAGCGCGGCGCGGAAGTCCAGCGCGCCGGTGTAGATCGCGCGCCCGCAGATCACCCCTTCCACGCCGCTGGGCTCGGCCTGCAGCAGGCGGTCGATGTCGTCCATCGAGGCCAGGCCGCCGGAGGCGATGACCGGGATGCTCAGCGCCTCGGCCAGTCGCACGGTCGCGTCCATGTTCAGCCCGGTGAGCATGCCGTCGCGCCCGATGTCGGTGTAGATCACCGCCTCGACGCCGTACTCCTCGAACTTGCGTGCCAGGTCGATCACTTCGTGGCCGGTGAGCTTGCTCCAGCCATCGGTGGCCACCTTGCCGTCGCGCGCGTCCAGGCCGACGATGATGTGGCCGCCGAAGGCGCTGCAGGCTTCCTTCAGGAAGCCCGGGTTCTTCACCGCGGCGGTGCCGATGATCACGTAACTCAGTCCGTCGTCGAGGTAGCGCTCGATGGTTTCCAGGTCGCGGATCCCCCCGCCGAGCTGCACGGGGATCTCGTCGCCGACGGCGCGCAGGATGGAGCGGATGGCCGGTTCGTTCTCCGGCCGCCCGGCGAAGGCGCCGTTGAGATCGACCAGGTGCAGCCTGCGAGCCCCCTGTTCCACCCAATGCATGGCCATCGCCGCCGGGTCGTTGGAGAACACGGTCGCGGCCTGCATCTCGCCTTGTTCGAGGCGGACGCACTGGCCGTTCTTCAGATCGATCGCGGGGATCAGCAACATGGGCTGGGAAGCGAAGGGGGGCGAAAGGGGAACGAAGGCAGGCGCCGCAACCGCTGCGCAGGCCCTCAGGGTTTCCAGGACAGGAAGTTGCGGTACAGCCGGAGTCCGGCGGCGGCGCTTTTTTCCGGGTGGAACTGGGTCGCGAAAATGGTACCCCGTGCGATGGCACTTGCAAATCGCAGGCCGTACTCGGTCTGACCCGCGATGTTGCGCGGGTCCGACGGCTCCGCGTAGAAACTGTGCACGAAATAGAACGCCGACAAATCCGCGATGCCATCCCATAGCGGGTGCACGCTGCCGTCGTGCGCGATTTGCGCCACCTGGTTCCAGCCCATGTGCGGCACCTTGTAGCGGCTGCCGTCGGGCTGCAGCGCGTGCTCCAGCTCGAAGCGGCGCACGCTGCCGCCGAACAGGCCCAGCCCGTCGGTGGGACCTTCCTCGCTGCGCTCGAGCAGCATCTGCATGCCCACGCACACGCCGAACAGCGGCCTGCCCGCCCGCACGGCGTCCAGCACGGCCTGTTGCAGCCCGGACTCGCGCAACTCGCGCATGCAGTCGGGCATCGCGCCCTGCCCCGGCAGCACGATGCGATCGGCCTGCTCGATCTGGCGCGCCTCTGAGCTGACCACGACCTGCCACGGCAGGCCCTTGGCCACGTGTTGCACGGCCTGCGACACCGAGCGCAGGTTGCCCATGCCGTAATCGACGATGGCGACGGTTTTCATTGGCGAGGGTGCCGGCGACGCGCCGCGGCTGCGGCGCGCGGGGATTTCACAGCGAACCTTTGGTGGACGGAATCTGCTGGGCCAGGCGCGGGTCGGCCTCGGCGGCCTGGCGCAAGGCGCGCCCGAAGGCCTTGAACACGGTCTCGCACTGATGGTGCGCGTTGTCGCCGCGCAGGTTGTCCACGTGCACGGTGATGAAGGCGTGGTTGACCAGGCCCTGGAAGAACTCGTGCGCCAGCTCGACGTCGAAGGCGCCGATGCTCGAGCGCGTGAACGGCACCTGCCAGATCAGCCCGGGACGTCCGGAGAAGTCGATCACCACCCGCGACAGGGCCTCGTCCAGCGGCACGTAGGCATGGCCGAAGCGGCGGATGCCCTTCTTGTCGCCCACCGCCTTGGCCAGCGCCTGGCCGACGCTGATGCCCACGTCCTCCACCGTGTGGTGGCCGTCGATGTGCAGATCGCCGGCGGCGTGCACCTTCAGGTCGATCGCGCCGTGACGGGCGATCTGGTCGAGCATGTGGTCGAAAAAACCGATGCCGGTGTGCAGGTCGGAACGGCCGGTGCCGTCGAGGTCGAGCTCGACCTCGATACGGGTCTCGGCGGTCTGACGCAGGATCTGTGCGGTGCGCATGATGCCCCGATTATTCACCAAGCCCGGCCGGGGCGGCCTGCACGATGCCCCGCAGCGCGTGGACCAGGGCCTCGCACTGCGCCTCGGTGCCGATGCTGATGCGCAGGAACTGCGCGATGCGCTCGGGGCGCCGGAAGTGGCGCACCAGGATGCGCTGCTCGCGCAACTGGGCGGCCAGCTCGGCCGCGTCGTGCCGCGCATGGCGCGCGAACACGAAGTTCGCCGACGAGGGCAACACCTCGAAACCCAACTCGTGCAACTGCCCCGCCAGTTGCTCGCGGCTGGCCACGATGCGCGAACGCGTATGCGCGAACCAGGTGTCGTCGTGCATGGCCGCGGTGGCGCCGGCCAGCGCCAGGCGATCCATCGGGTAGGAGTTGAAACTGTCCTTCACGCGCACCAGGCCTTCGATCAGATCGGCCTGCCCGAGCGCGTAGCCCACGCGCAGCCCGGCCAGCGCGCGCGCCTTGGACAGCGTGCGCACCACCAGCAGCTGCGGGTAGCGCTCGATCAGCTCCGCCGCGCTCTGGGCACCGAAGTCCACGTAGGCCTCGTCGACCAGCACCGCCGAATCGGGGTTGCCCCGCAGCAGGCGCTCGATGTCCTCCAGCGGCAGCGCGATGCCCGTCGGCGCGTTCGGATTGGCCAGCACGATGCCCCCATTGGGCCCCGCGTCCAGGTAGTCCTGCACGCGCAGGCACAGCTGCGCGTCCAGCGGCACGGCGCGCGCCTGGATGCCGTACAGCTGCGCGTACACGGGGTAGAAGCTGTAGCTGATGTCGGGCATCAGCAGCGGCGCCTGCTGGCGGAACAGGGCCATGAAGGCATGCGCCAGCACTTCGTCGGAGCCGTTGCCCACGAACACCTGCTCGGGCTGCAGGCCGTGGTGCGCGGCGATGGCCTCGCGCAATTGCGTGGCCTCCGGGTCGGGGTACAGGCGCAGGTCCTCGCCGGCGGCGTCGCGGATCGCCTGCAGCACGCGCAAGGAGGGCGCGTAGGGGCACTCGTTGGTATTGAGCTTGATCAGCCCGGCGATGCGCGGCTGCTCGCCGGGCACGTAGGGCGTGAGGCCGTGCACGGCCTGGCTCCAGAATCGGCTCATGGAAGATTCGCGAAAGGACGATCGGTGGGCGGACGCCTCGCGTCAGCCCGCTTCGTGTTCGAGGTCGATCAGACGCATCTCGGCCGCGTTGGCATGGGCCTGCAGGCGCTCGCCGTGTCCCAGCACCGAGGCAATGCGCCCCAGGCGCGCGGCGCCGCGCCGGCTGACCTGGATCAGGCTGGTGCGCTTGACGAAGTCGTACACCCCCAGCGCCGAGGAGAAGCGCGCGGTGCCGGAGGTGGGAAGCACGTGGTTGGGCCCGGCGCAGTAGTCGCCCAGGGATTCGGAGGTGTAGGCGCCGAGGAACACCGCGCCGGCATGGCGCAGGCGATCGGCCAGCACGCGCGGCTCGCGCGTGGCCAGCTCCAGGTGCTCCGGCGCGATGCGATCGGCCAGCTCGCAGGCCTGCTCCAGGTCGCGCACGCGGATGAAGGCGCCGCGCCCGCGCAGCGAGGCCTCGATGATGGCGCGGCGCGACATGCCGGGAAGCAGGCGCCGCATGGCCTGGTGCACCTGCTCGATGTAGTCCGGGTCGGGGCACAGCAGGATGCTCTGCGCCAACTCGTCGTGCTCGGCCTGGCTGAACAGGTCCATGGCCACCCAGTCCGCCGGCGTGCTGCCGTCGGCGATGACCAGGATCTCCGAGGGTCCGGCGATCATGTCGATGCCGCACACCCCGAACACCCGGCGCTTGGCCGCGGCCACGTAGGCGTTGCCCGGCCCGGTGATCTTGTCCACCTTGGGCACGCTGGCGGTGCCGTAGGCCAGCGCGCCCACGGCCTGCGCGCCGCCGATGGCGAAGGCCCGGCTCACGCCGGCCACCGCGGCGGCGGCCAGCACCAGCGGGTTGCGCTCGCCGTCGGGCGTGGGCACGACCATGACGATCTCCGGCACGCCGGCCACGTGGGCCGGGATGGCGTTCATCAGCACGGATGACGGATACGCCGCCTTGCCCCCGGGCACGTAGATGCCCACGCGGTCCAGCGGGGTGATCTTCTGGCCCAGCAGCGTGCCGTCGGCGTCGTGGTATTCCCAGCTGCCGCCCATGTGCTCGCGCTGACGCTCGTGGTAGGAGCGCACGCGCTCGGCGGCGGCCTGCAGCGCCTCGCGCTGCTCGGCGGGAATCGCCCGCAGGGCCTCGTGCAGCTCACGCTGGCCGATCTCCAGCGCGGCCATGGACTCCGCCTCGACGCGGTCGAAACGCCGCGTGTACTCGAGCACCGCGGCGTCGCCGCGGCGACGCACATCATCGAGCATGTCGGCCACGCGCGCGTCGATCGCCGCGTTCTCCTCGGAGATGCGGTCGAACAGTTCGGCGTAGCGGGCCTCGAAATCGGGCGCCGTGGCGTCCAGGCGGCGCAGCTGCGACAGCGCGTCGGGGGCTTGGGTGTCGGACATGATGCGCTCTCCGGTCTGCGCTCAGGCCTGGGCGGCGGCCGATGCCTGCGCGGCGTCGCGCAGCGCGGCCACCAGCGGCTTGAGGGCCGCGGCCTGGGTCTTGAAGGCGGCCTGGTTGACGATCAGGCGTGCCGAAATGTCCATGATGTGCTCGACCTCGACCAGCCCGTTGGCCTTGAGCGTGCCCCCCGAGGACACCAGGTCGACGATGGCGTCGGCCATGCCGGTCAGCGGCGCCAGTTCCATGGATCCGTACAGCTTGACCAGATCCACGTGCACCCCCTTGGCCGCGAAATGCTCGCGCGCCAGGTGCACATACTTGGTCGCCACGCGGATGCGCGCGCCCTGGCGCACCGCGGCCGCGTAGTCCCAGCCCCGCGGCGTGGCCACGCTGAGCCGGCAGCGCGCGATGCCCAGGTCCACCGGGCGGTACAGGCCGTCGCCGCCGTCGGCGGCATCGGCCTCGAGCAGCACGTCCAGGCCGGCCACGCCGAGGTCGGCGCCTCCGTAGCGCACGTAGGTGGGCACGTCGCTGGCGCGCACCAGCACCACGCGAAGATCGTCGCGATTGGTGCCCAGGATGAGCTTGCGGGTGCTTTGCGGGTCCTCGGAGACCGTGATCCCGGCTCGCTGCAGCAGCGGCAGGGTGTCGTCGAAGATGCGTCCCTTGGATAGCGCGAGGGTGAGCATGGCGAAGGCGAAGTGGATGCGGGAGAGGCGGCCCGGGGGCGCTTCAGCGCAGGCGCTCGATGCGCGCGCCGAGGGCGGCCAGCTTGTGTTCGATGGCCTCGTAGCCGCGGTCGAGATGGTAGATGCGCTCGATGCAGGTGCTTCCCTCGGCCACCAGCGCGGCGATCACCAGCCCGGCGGAGGCGCGCAGGTCGGTGGCCATCACGGTGGCGCCCGACAGGCGCTCGACGCCCTGCACCACGCAGGTGTTGCCTTCCACCGCGATGCGAGCGCCCAGGCGCACCAGCTCCTGCACGTGCATGAAGCGGTTCTCGAAAATCGTCTCGGTCACCGTGGCGGTGCCCTCGGCCACGCAGTTCAGGGCCATGAACTGGGCCTGCATGTCGGTGGCGAAGCCCGGGTATTCGCTGGTGCGCACCGATACCGCGGCCGGCCGGCCCGCGGGCAGCGCGTCGGCGCGCAGGCGCACCCAGTCGGGGCCGCAATCGATGCTCGCGCCCGAGGCGCGCAGCTTGTCGAGCAGCGCGTCCAGGTGCCGGGGCACGCAGTCGCGCACCGTCACGTCGCCGCGCGTGGCGGCCGCCGCGCACAGGAAGGTGCCGACCTCGATGCGGTCGGCCACGATGCGGTGGTGCGCGCCCCCCAGCTCCGGCACGCCGCGGATGCGCAGGCGCGAGCTGCCCGCGCCCTCGATGTCGGCGCCCATGGCCTGCAGCATGACCGCCAGGTCGACCACCTCGGGTTCCTGCGCGGCGTTCTCGATCACCGTCTCGCCGTCGGCCAGGCAGGCGGCCATCATCAGGTTCTCGGTCCCGGTGACCGTGACCATGTCGGTGGTGATGCGCGCGCCGCGCAGGCGCCCGCCGGGCACGCTGGCGACGATGTAGCCGTGTTCCACCTCGACCTGCGCGCCGAGTTGCTGCAGGCCGCGGATATGCTGGTCCACCGGACGCGCGCCGATCGCGCAGCCACCCGGCAGGCTGACCCTGGCGTGCCCGAAGCGGGCCAGCAGCGGGCCCAGCACCAGCACCGATGCGCGCATGGTCTTGACCCGCTCGTAGGAGGCCTCGCAGGCGACGATGCGGTCGGCCTGCAGGTTCAGGCTGGCGCCGTCGCGCTCGACCCGCGCGCCCATCGAGCGCAACAGCTCGCCCAGGGTGTGCACGTCCATCAGCGCCGGCGCGTGGTCCAGGCGCACCGGCCCGGCCGTGAGCAGGCTGGCCGCCATCAGGGGCAGCGCGGCGTTTTTCGCGCCGCTGGCGCCGACCTCCCCATGCAGGGGCTGGCCGCCGTCAATGCGCAGTTTGTCCATCGTGGCGCTCGATCATGGAGGGGATGCCCGGCGGCGCTTCGCGCCGCGCCGCGCGCGAAGCCCTGGCGGGCCCGGCAAAGACCGCGATTCTAGCGGCGCGGCCGCCGTTCGGCTGCCGGCGGGGGGACGGGCGCAGCCTTCAGTCCGGCAGGGGTTCGCCGGGCGCCAGCGTGCGCATGGACAGGGCGTGCACGCGCTCGCGCATGCCGTCGCCCAGCGTGGCGTACACCAGGCGGTGGCGCGCCAGGCGGCCCAGCCCGCTGAAGCTGGGGCTGACGATGGTGGCGAAAAAATGCTGCCCGTCGCCCTGCACCTCCAGATGGGTGCATTCCAGGCCGGCGGCGATCAGCTCGCGCAGTTCTTCGGGGGTGGGCAGGGACATCGCCACGGCAGTTCCTCGGTTTTCAATTGCGCAGCTTGTAGCCGCGCCGGACCCAGCCCCAGGCGAGGCCCGCGCACACCAGGTTGCCCAGCAGCGCGGCGGCCAGGCAGGCCCAGGGCGACACGTCGGAGACGCCGAAAAAGCCGTAGCGCATGCCGTCGACCAGGTAGAAGAAGGGGTTCAGGCGCGACACCGCCACCCAGAACGGGGGCAGGGTCGTGACGGAGTAGAACACGCCGGACAGGAAGGTCGCCGGCACGATGATGAAGTTCTGGAAAGCCGCCATCTGGTCGAACTTCTCGGCCCAGATGCCCGCCACCATGCCCAGCGAGCCCAGCATGGAGGCGCCCAGCACCATGAACAGCAGCGCCCACAGCGGATCGTGCCATTGCAGGGGCACGAACCAGGCCGTGGCCAGCAACAACCCGCAGCCGACGAACAGCCCGCGCACCACGGAGGCGCCCACATACCCCAGGAACAGCTGCCAGGGCTCGAGCGGGGACAGCAGCACGAACACCAGGTTGCCGGTGATCTTCGACTGGATCAGCGACGAGGAACTGTTGGCGAAGGCATTCTGCAGCACGCTCATCATGGCCAGCCCCGGGATCAGGAAGCTGGTGTAGGGCACGCTGCCGTAGACCAGCAGGTGCCCGGCGATGGCGTGGGAGAAGATCACCAGGTAGAGCAGGCTGGAGATGACGGGCGCGGCCACCGTCTGCAGCCACACCTTCCAGAAGCGCAGCACTTCCTTGCCGAACAAGGTGCGCAGCGCGTTCATGACGGCGTCCCCGGCGAGGCCATGATCTGCAGGAACGCATCCTCCAGGTCCGCGCGGCGCACCTCGAGTTCCTCGATCTGGCAGCCTGCCGCGCGCAACTCGCCGAGGATGCGCTCCACCTCGCCGGCGTCGCGCACGGTCCACGCCATGCGCGCTCCCACCGCGCGCGCGCAGCGCGCCAGATCCGGCGGCAGCGGCTGGCCGCCGGCGCGAAGCAGCAGTTGCGTGGAGGCGAAGCGCGCGAGCAGCGCGTGCGTGGCGTCCAGGGCCACCAGGCGGCCGAGCTTGAGCATGCCGATGCGGCTGCACAGCGACTCGGCTTCCTCCAGGTAGTGGGTGGTCAGCAGCACCGTGTGACCCTGCCGGTTGAGGTCGGTGATGAACTGCCACAGGCTCTGACGCAGTTCCACGTCGACGCCCGCGGTCGGCTCGTCGAGCACGATCACCGGCGGCTTGTGCACCAGCGCCTGCGCCACCATGACGCGGCGCTTCATGCCGCCCGACAGTGCGCGCATGTTCTGCTCGGCCTGCTGGGCCAGCCCCAGACGCTGCAGCAGTTCGTCGATCCACGCGTCGTTGCGCCGCAGGCCGAAGTAGCCCGACTGCAGGCGCAGCGCCTCGCGCACCGTGAAAAATGGGTCGAACACCAGTTCCTGCGGCACCACGCCGAGCAGGCGGCGCGTCAGGTAGGGTTCGCGCGCCACCTCGTGGCCGAGCACCTGCACGCTGCCGGCACTGGGACGCGCCAGGCCCGAGAGCATGCTGATCAGCGTGGTCTTGCCGGCCCCGTTGGCGCCGAGCAGCGCGAAGAATTCGCCCTGCGCGATGTCCAGGCTGACGCCGTCGACCACGTTGCGCGCGCCGTAACGCTTGACCACCCCCTGCAGGCGCACCGCGGGGACGGCTCCATCCACGGACTTCATCGCTGCGGCCGGTCCTCGATCGGGCCGACGGCCGCGGCGTCGGCGCCGTCGAGCACGAAGCCGACGCCGTAGGCCCGGGCGAGCGTGCGCAGGCGCTCGGGCACGTGCGACAGCTCGATCCCGTCGGTTCCGGCACGACGATGCAGTTCCATCAGCAGCGCCAGACAGGAGGAATCGAATCGCTGCAGGCCGCCCGCGTCGATGCGCCACGGCGCGGCGTGCGAGGCCAGTGCCTGCAGCGCCTCGCGCAGCAGGGTCGGCGTCTGCTGCACCGTCACTTCCTCGGCCAGTGCGTAATGCGCGCCGGCCGTGGAAAGAGCCTGCCCGCCGGCCCCGGATCCCGGGGAGGCGCCGGGCGCCTGCTGCGAGCGGACATGCGGATCGCTCATTGCTGCCGACCGCCCTTGGCGAGTTCCTCGTTGCGCTGCTTGAGCACACCGATCAGGCCGTCGATCCCCTTGCTGTTGATCTCCTGCGCGAACACGCCGCGGTAGTTGTCGACCAGCCACACACCCATCACGTTCACGTCGGAGATCTTCCAGTCCTCGCCCTGCTTGAGCAAGCGGTAATCGAGCTGCACCTGCTCGCCGTTGTCCAGCACGCGGGTCCGCACGACCACGCTGGTGGCGTGGGGCGCGGCGCGCAACGGCAGGTACTGCACCGTCTGGTCCTTGATGCGCCCGATGGCCCCCGAATAGGTGTGGATCAGCAGTTCCTTGAACTGTTCCTGCAGCGCGTCGCGCTGCTGGGGCGTGGCGCGGCGCCAGGCCGGGCCCACGGCCGAGGCGGTCATGCGCTTGAAGTCCAGGTACGGCAATACCTTGGTCTGCACGAGCTGCTCGATCTTGGCCTGATCGCCAGACTTGAGGTTCGGATCCGAACGCACGGAGTTCATCACCGAGTCGGTCAGGCTGCGCACCACCTGCACGGGCGGCGCGACCTCGTCGGCATGCGCGACCCCGCCCACCATGAAGGCCAGCACGGCCGGCAGGAACAACCCTCGAAACTTGGCAAACATGATCTGCTCCCTTGGAATCTGCGGCGCCGGGCGCCGCGGTGTCATGGGGTTTCCGGACCTCAATTCCCCGTCGCCTGGCCGACCTCGGGCGGCGTATCGACGTTGCCGTCGGCCCCGCCCTCGCCGCTGTCGTCGCTCGGCCCGGTGTCCAGCACGCCGGTGTCACGCGTGGCACGCACGCGCGAATGGCGCTGCTGCAGGTACGCGTCGCGGGTGAAGATGTAGGGGTCGAGGGCGATCTGGTCCAGCAGCTCGGTGGTGCTGAGCAGGTTGGCCCGGGTATTGATGAAATCCAGCGCCACTTCGGCGTTGCGCACGCCGGAGTTGCTGGTCGTGGCGTTCATCGGCGAGTACATGATCCCCACCACGGTGCCGCCGGTATCGCGGATATCCGAGGGGCCGAGCAGGGGCATCACGAAATACGGCCCGGACCCGACGCCCCAGCGCGCCAGGGTGAGGCCGAAATCGTTCGGATGTCGATACAACCCCATCGGCGTGGCCACGTCCAGCACCCCGAACAGACCGAAGATCGTGTTCACGCCCACGCGCATGACGCCGTCGAGGCCCAGCACCACGTGGCCCTGCAGGAAATCGTTCCCGGTCGACCAGACGTCGCCGAGATTGCCGAAGAAATTGGTCACGCCGCGGCGCACCAGCCTGGGGGTGACGTTGCGGTAGCCGGTGGCGACGGGCTTGAACACCACCTTGTCGGCCGTGCGGTTGAAACCGAACATCGCGCGGTTGTAGGGCTCCAGCGGGTCCGCCGGATTGTGCGTGGCGCAGCCTCCGAGCAACAGCAAGGCGGCCAGCGGCGCGGCCAGCCAGGCCGCCGGCGCGCTGCGCCTGCGGATGCTCCGGGCGTCGGAACAAGGGGTCAACGAATACTCCTGCAGAAGGTGCGGGGCAGGCGCGGCTTCACTTGCCGCCGCCGCCCGCGGCCTTGTCGTAAAGGAATTGCCCGATGAGATTTTCCAGCACCAGGGCGGATTGGGTGTTTTGAATCACGTCGCCATTGCGAAGATTCTTTTCCGACGACCCCGGCTGCAAGCCGACGTACTGGTCGCCCAGCAAGCCCGAGGTGAGGATCTTCGCCGAGGTGTCGGCGGGAAAATCGTAATGCTTGTCCAGCGCCAGCGTGACGTCGGCCTGGAAGGTCTGATTGTCGAAGCCGATCGAGGCCACGCGGCCCACGACGACGCCCGCGCTCTTCACCGGCGCGTCCGCCTTCAGGCCTCCGATGTTGTCGAAGCGAGCGACCACGTCGTAGGTGGGCGCGAAATTCAGGCTCAGCAGGTTTCCGGCCTTCAGGGCCAGGAACAGCAGCGCCGCGGCGCCGATGAGCACGAACAGACCGACCCAGACGTCGGTGGAACGTTTTTCCATGATTCGATTCCTTCAGCGCGACGTGTTCAGGTGCTGAACATCAGCGCGGTCAGCATGAAATCCAGGCCCAGCACCGCGAGGGAAGCCACCACCACGGTGCGCGTGGTCGCCCGCGAGACGCCCTCCGGCGTGGGCTGCGCGCGCCAGCCCTGGTACAGCGCGACGAAAGTGACGGCGACGCCGAATACCAGGCTCTTGATCACGCCGTTGCCCACGTCCTTGAACACGTCGACCCCGGCCTGCATCTGGCCCCAGAACTGCCCCGGATCGACGCCGATCAGCAGCACGCCGACCACATAGCCCCCCAGGATGCCCACCGCGCTGAACACCGAGGCCAGCAGAGGCATCACGATGATGCCTGCCGCATAACGCGGCGCCAGCACGCGCGCCATCGGGTCGACGGCCATCATTTCCATCGCCGCGATCTGTTCGCCGGCCCGCATCAGGCCGATCTCCGCGGTCAGCGAGGTGCCGGCGCGACCGGCGAACAGCAGCGCCGTGACCACCGGCCCGAGTTCGCGCACCAGCGACAGCGCCACGACGATGCCCAGCGAGCTCGATGCGCCGTAGCGCGACAGCGTGTAGTAGCCCTGCAGTCCGAGCACGAATCCGACGAACAACCCCGACACCGCGATGATCAGCAGCGAGTCGTTGCCCAGGAAGTAGACCTGCTGCGTGACCAGACGAAAACGCCGCAGCGCCGCCGGCAGCAGCATGGCCAGGCGCAGGAACAGGCGCAGCCCCCAGCCGAGATCGGACAGGAGGTGGCGCGTGCGCGCACCCATGCGCGCCAGGCGATCCAGCAGGAATTTCATCGAGCGCCTCCCGCGGCCGTGCCTAGGAAGTCCTCGCGCAGGTCCGGCGCCGGGTAATGGAAGCGCACGGGCCCGTCGGGCTCGCCCCGCACGAACTGATGCACCAGCGGATCGTCGCTGGCGCGCAGTTCCTGCGGCGTGCCTTGCGCCAGCAGGCGGCCATTGCCGAGGATGAATACACGGTCGGCGATGGCGAAGGTCTCATCCACGTCGTGGGACACGATGATGCTGGTCAGGCCCAGCGCATCGTTGAGGGTGCGGATCAGGCGAGCGGAAATACCCAGGGAGATCGGATCCAGCCCGGCGAAGGGCTCGTCGTACATGACCAGCGCCGGGTCCAGCGCCAGCGCGCGCGCCATCGCCACGCGACGCGCCATGCCTCCGGACAGCTGCGACGGAAACAGATCGCGCGCTCCGCGCAGACCGACCGCATGCAGTTTCATCAGCACCAGGTCGCGGATCATGGATTCCGGCAGGCGCGTGTGTTCGCGCAGCGCGAAGGCGACGTTTTCGAACACCGTCTGGTCGGTGAACAACGCGCCCATCTGGAACAGCATGCCCATGCGCCGCCGGGCAGCGTAAAGGCGCGCGTGACGCATCGACGCCACCGCCTCGCCATCGAAGCGGACTTCTCCCGCGCTGGGGTGCAGCTGGCCGCCGATCAGGCGCAGCATGGTCGTCTTGCCCCCGCCGGAGGCACCCATCACGGCCACGACCTCGCCGCGCATCACGCGCAGGTCGATGCCCCCCAGCACGGGGCGCTCGTCGTAGGCAAAATCAACTCGGTCGAATTCGACCAGCGGTGGTTTGTCGGGTCCTGGCATGCAAGATGGCCAGCGCTGGCCCAGCTCGTCGGCCGGAACCGGCAGCCGGCGAAGAGGCTGCGCCTGGGCGCGACGGACCGATCGGTACGGCGCACGCGGCAGGAATGCTCCATTCTAGGGGCGCCGCGCGCGGCTTGCCGGGTCTGACCCGCGCCCGGGCGCGGGTCGACCGCGGCTCAGGGTTCGCCCTGGAGCTCGGCGACCAGCCCTGGCTCCGCAACCGACTCCACTTCGGCGTGCCCGGCGAACGATCGCAGGGATTCCGCGGCGATCAGTTCGATGCCGCCGTAGCGCAGGCGCAACTGCCCGAGCGAGGACAGACGCTGCAGGGCCTGGTTGACCCGTTGGCGCGACAGGCGGCAGATCTCCGCCAGTTCCTCCTGCGTGATGCGCAGCAGATGGCCGACCGCCGGGTGCAGCACCGGATCGAACAACATCAGCAGCGCCTGGGCCACGCGCTCGTCCGCGCTCCCGGGGCGCCCGGCGCGCAACTGCTGGCGGCACAGGCGCATGCGCCGCTCCAGGCGCGCCAGCAAGGTGTGGTTGAAGCCCAGGCTGCGTTCGCGAAGCCAGAAATAGGTATCCGCGGGAAGGAAACCCACATGGGTCTTGCGAAGCGCGACCAGATCCTCGGCCCAGTTTTCCGTGCCGCCGAGGGTGTCCTCGCCGACCCAGCCCCCGGGGGCCACGGCATTGGCGCCCGGCGGGCGCTCTGCGTCGCCCCGCAGCAGCAGCAGGCCGCTGAACACACCCACCCACTGGCGCGTGGGCTCCGCGCGCTGGCGCACCAGGGTGCCGGCTTCGTAAGTCTGGACCTGCAGGTCGCGTTGCAGGCGCTGCAGGGAGGTGTCGTCCAGCCCCGACATCCAAGGGCAACACCTAGGCAAATTCAGAACGTCTTTGGCTTTCATGGGGCTTCTTGCGCAATTCTTCGAGGAATATGCGACAAGAAGGGGTCCAAGCAGTGTTACGAGTTGTAATGAATCTTATCAAAACTCTCCAAAAGACCTGACATCCCGACAATTCGGACGATCGTTGAGCAGATCAATCGGGGTCTGGCGGGGCCGGCGCACCTTGTCGGTGCGCGCGCAGCGCCACGCGATGCCCGTGGCGCGCATCCCACAAAACGCAAACGGCGCCGCCCCTCAACGGGGTTGGCGCCGTGTCACGAGACCGGCCCCGGGGAGTTCCCGGGGTGGTCGGCAGGGGTCACACGATCAGGAAATCTTCCTTGCGCTTGCCGGTGTTGACCTCGGCCTGCAGCCACTTGGGCATCTTGCCGCGTCCGGTCCAGGTTTCGCCGGTGCGCGGATGACGGTATTTCGCGGCCACGGTCATGCCCTTGCTGCGCGAACCGCGGCCGCTGGAGCCCAGGTCGCTCACGCTGATGCCGTACTCCTGCATTTTGGCGCGAATATCGGCCACGACGTTGGCGATTTCCGACTTGCGCTGCGACTCGGCCTGTTGCTTCAGCACTTCGATTTGCGACAACAATTCTTTATACGAGGACATTGGAACCTCCAGTGAATGCATGCAGCGTCGCCACCGGGCACTCCGCATGCGGGCACACGAAACAGGAATAATGCGCATGGTAACCCAAAGACTCGGAAAAAAAAAAGGCCGCCTCTCCGGCGGCCTTTCTCGGGAATCCCGGACGCTCCACTATGCCGGAGCGCGCATTCCCAGACTGTCCCGTTATTCGATGGCCTTGGCGATGTCCTCGATCACCTTCTTCGCATCCCCGAACACCATCATGGTTTTTTCCAGGTAGAACAGATCATTATCCAGGCCCGCATAGCCGGTGGCCATGGAACGCTTGTTGACGATCACGGTCTTGGCCTTGTAGGCGTCCAGGATGGGCATGCCGGCGATCGGGGATTTGGGATCGGTACGGGCGGCAGGATTCACCACGTCGTTCGCTCCCAGCACCACGGCCACGTCGGCCTGCGCGAATTCCGGGTTGATGTCATCCATCTCGAACACCTGGTCGTAGGGCACCTCGGCCTCGGCCAGCAGCACGTTCATATGCCCCGGCATGCGCCCGGCCACCGGGTGGATCGCATATTTCACGCTCACGCCGCGCTCACCCAGCTTTTGCGCCAGTTCCTTCAGCGCGTGTTGCGCCCGCGCCACCGCCAGCCCGTAGCCGGGCACGATGATCACGCTCTCGGCGTTGGTCAGCAGGAAGGCCGCGTCGTCCGGGCTGCCCGAGCGCACGCTGCGCTGCTGTGCCGCGCCGCCCGCCGCCACCGAGGCCTCGCCCCCGAAGCCGCCCAGGATCACGTTGAAGAACGAGCGGTTCATCGCCTTGCACATGATGTAGGACAGGATCGCCCCGCTCGACCCCACCAGGCTGCCGGCGATGATCAGCATGCTGTTGTCCAGCGAGAAGCCGATGCCCGCGGCCGCCCAGCCGGAGTAGCTGTTGAGCATGGACACCACCACCGGCATGTCGGCACCGCCGATGGGAATGATGATCAGCACCCCCAGCACGAAGGCCAGCGCCAGCATCAGCAGGAATGGGGCCCACTGCGCACTGAACCAGAAGGCCAGGCCCAGGCCCAGCGTGGCCAGCGCCAGCACCAGGTTCAGCACATGCTGGCCGGCGAAGCGCACCGGCGCGCCCTGGAAAAGCCGGAACTTGTATTTGCCCGACAATTTGCCGAAGGCGATCACCGAGCCGCTGAAGGTGATGGCACCGACGATGGCGCCGATGAACAGTTCCACCCGGTTGCCGTGGGGCAGCGCCATGCCGGGGGCCGGCACGATGCCGAAGGCATGCGGCTCGGCCACCTCGGCGATGGCGATGCACACCGCCGACAGGCCGATCATGCTGTGCATGAAGGCCACCAACTCGGGCATCTTGGTCATCTGCACCCGCTGCGCCATGACCGAGCCGATGGCGGCGCCCACGACCAGCGCGACCAGCACGTACGCCAGGCCCGCGGCGCCGGCGTCGCCGCCGATTTTCACAATCAACGCCACCGTGGTCAGCACGGCCAGCGCCATGCCGAGCATGCCGAACAGGTTGCCGCGGCGGCTGCTTTTCGGATGCGAAAGGCCCTTGAGCGCCTGGATGAAGAACACCGAGGCCACGAGATACAACAGGGTGACCAGATTCATGCTGAGGGTCATGACAAATCCTTGGGGCTATGCGGGACGACGCGTCAGGCGCCCGAGGCGGGCGTCGCACGTTCCTTTTTCTTGAACATCGCCAGCATGCGCCGGGTTACCAGAAAGCCCCCGAACACGTTCACCGCGGCCATCGCCACCGCCAGCATGCCCATGACCCGCCCGACCGGCGTGACGGTGAGCGCGGCCGCGAGCATCGCGCCGACGATGATGATGGCCGAAATGGCATTCGTCACCGACATCAGCGGAGTGTGCAGCGCCGGCGTGACGTTCCACACCACGTGATAACCCACATAAATCGACAGGACAAAGATGATCAGATTGATCACCAAAGGGGAAATTTCGTGCATGTTGCTTCTCCGGAGATAGCCGCTCAGCTGTTTTTGCGCCGGACCTCGCCGGCATGCGTGACCAGGCAGGCGTTGACGATGTCGTCTTCCAGGCTGATCGTCAGACCTTTTTCCTTGTCCAGCACCAGCTTGAGGAAATCCAGCACATTGCGGGCGTACAGGCCGGAGGCGTCGGCGGCCATCATCGACGGCAGGTTGGTGTGGCCCACCAAGGTCACGCCATGCTTGAGCACCACGCGGTCGGCCTCGGTCAGCGGGCAGTTGCCGCCCTGCGCGGCAGCCATGTCCACCAGCACCGAGCCGGCGCGCATCGAGCGCACCATGTCCTCGGTGACCAGCGTGGGCGCGCGCCGCCCGGGAATCAGCGCGGTGCTGATGACGATGTCGGCCTGGCGCACCCGCGCCGCCACCTGCTCGGCCTGGCGCTGCAGCCACGACTGCGGCATCGGCCGCGCGTAGCCGCCCACGCCCTGGGCGATCTCGCGCTCCTCGTCGGTCTCGAAGGGCACGTCGATGAACTTCGCCCCCAGCGACTCCACCTGCTCGCGCGCCGCCGGGCGCACGTCGGAGGCCTCCACCACCGCGCCCAGGCGCTTGGCCGTGGCGATCGCCTGCAGCCCGGCCACGCCGGCGCCCAGGATCACCACGCGCGCGGCCTTGACCGTGCCGGCCGCGGTCATCAGCATGGGCATGAACCGCGGGTACAGGTCGGCGGCGACGATCACCGCCTTGTAGCCGGCGATGTTCGCCTGGCTGGACAGCACGTCCAGGCTCTGCGCCCGCGTCGTGCGCGGAGCGGCCTCCAGCGCGAAGGCGCTCAGCCCCGCCGCGGCCATGGCCCGCAGGCCTTCGTCGTGGAAGGGTTCGAGCATGCCCACCAGCGCCGCCCCGGCGCGCATGCGCGCCAGTTCGTCCGCCTCGGGCCGGCGCACCTTCAGCACCACCTCGGCGCCCAGCGCCTCGGCCGCGTCGACCAGCCGGGCGCCGGCGGCCTCGTAGTCCGCGTCGAGCACCCCGGCGCGCAGGCCGGCGCCGGCCTGCACCAGCACCTCGTGCTGTTGCGCGACCAGTTTCTTGACGGTTTCCGCGGTGGCAGCCACGCGAGCCTCGCCCGCCACGCTTTCCGTCGCAACGCCTATGCGCATGGAGATCCCCTCGTGAATCGAAACCGCTGATTATGGTCGAAACCCGGAGCGTCCATCAAAATGCGCTTTCCGAGACCGGGAAAATCGAGCCGCGGAGCCTTGACCGCGCGGCACCCGCCGCACAATACGCGCGATCCCGCCACCTTGCCACCATGTCCGATTCGAATCTCCCCCACGTCACCGTCGCCGCCATCGTCGAACGCGACGGGCGCTACCTGCTGGTCGAGGAACACACGGCGCAGGGCCTGCGCCTGAACAACCCGGCCGGCCACCTCGAACCCGGCGAGGATCTGCTGCGCGCCGTGGTGCGCGAAACCCTGGAGGAAACCGCGCATGCCTTTCGTCCCACGGCGCTGCTGGGCGTGTACCAGAGCCACGGCATGCGCGGCGACGCCGCCGTGCACTACGTGCGCTTCGCCTTCACCGGAGAGCTGGGCGCGCGCGATGCCGCGCGCGCGCTGGACCGGGGCATCGTGCGCACGCTATGGATGAGCCTGGACGAGCTGCGCGCCAGCCGCGAGCGCCACCGCAGCCCCTCGGTGCTGCAGTGCGCGCTGGACCACGCGACGGGTCGGCGCTGGCCTCTGGATCTGCTGCACGCCGACGCGCATCTCGATGCGGCAGCGCAGCAAGGCAGCCCCTAGAATTCCCCCATGACTTCCCATCGTCCCCGCGTCGTCGTCGGCCTGTCCGGCGGCGTCGATTCCTCCGTTTCCGCCTGGCTGCTCAAGCAGCAGGGCTACGAAGTCGTGGGCCTGTTCATGAAGAACTGGGAGGACGACGACGACGGCGAATACTGCTCCACGCGCCAGGACTGGCTGGATGCGGTCAGCGTGGCCGACCTGATCGGCATCGACATCGAGGCGGTGAATTTCTCCGCCGAATACAAGGACCGGGTGTTCGCGGAATTCCTGCGTGAATACCAGGCCGGGCGCACGCCCAATCCGGACGTGCTGTGCAACGCCGAGATCAAGTTCAAGGCCTTCCTGGACCACGCGGTGGGCCTGGGGGCCGAGCGCATCGCGACAGGCCACTACGCCCGCGTGCGCGAGGGCGCCGACGGGGTGCAGCTGCTGCGCGGACTCGACGCCTCGAAGGACCAGAGCTATTTCCTGCACCGTCTGAACCAGGACCAGTTGCGCCGTACCCTGTTTCCGGTCGGCGAACTGCCCAAGACCGAGGTGCGGCGCATCGCCGAGTCCATCGGACTGCCCAACGCGCGCAAGAAGGACTCCACCGGCATCTGTTTCATCGGCGAGCGTCCGTTCCGCGAATTTCTCAACCGCTACCTTCCAACGCGGCCGGGGCCGATGCGCACGCCCGAGGGCGAACAGGTCGGCGAGCACATGGGCCTGGCCTTCTACACCCTGGGGCAACGCAAGGGCATCGGCCTGGGCGGCAGCCGCGAGGGCACCGGCGAGCCGTGGTTCGTCGCCCGCAAGGACATCGCCACCAACACCCTGTACGTGGCGCAGGGCCACGACCATCCCTGGCTGCTGAGCTCGAGCCTGGTCGCGCAGGACGCCTCCTGGGTATCCGGGCAGCCTCCCGCCGCCGGCGCCCGCCTGAGCGCCAAGACCCGCTACCGCCAGACCGACGCCCCCTGCACCGTGCGGCAGGCCGACCAGCACACGCTGGCGCTGGACTTCGAGCAGCCGCAATGGGCCGTCACCCCCGGCCAATCCGCCGTCCTCTACGACGCCGAAGTCTGCCTGGGCGGCGCGGTGATTGGTTGACCCCCTCCGTCGCGGGGGGCGACCCCCGCTCCGTCCCCCCGAGGGGGACGCACCCCGCCTTGGGGCGGCCCTGCGGCGGGTGTGCTCTCGACAGCGGGCGCTGTCGCAATAGCCGTCGCTTTCAGGTGGCGGTGCATAGCCGCCTTCGGCGGCCCAAAACCTGAGGGTGGTTGGCTTCAGGCCGCCGCAGGCGGCTCTGCAGCCCGCCTGGAAGTCTCCCTTGCACGCGAGCCCTCCCCATGCCGAGAACCCTCCTGCCGCAGGGCCGCCCCAAGGCAGGGGGTGCCCCCCTCGGGGGGGCGGAGCGGGGGTCGCCCCCCGCGACGGAGGGGGCCCCTCAACTCATCCGGGCCAGCAGGGTTTCCATTTCTTCCATCATCGAATCCAGGCTCGACTTCTCGGCGTTGCTGCCTTCCAGGCGAGCGTCGAGTTCCTGCTCGATGAAACACACGGTCATGCGCACGAAGGTGCTGTCGAGGGCCTTGCGCACCGCGGAGAGCTGCTGAGCCACCTTCAGGCAGGGCTCGCCCTCGTCGATCATGCGCTGCACGCCGCGCAACTGGCCTTCAGCGCGCTTGAGCCGGTTCAGGATGTCGGTGCGCGACGCGGCGTTGGTCAATACGGACATCGAGGAGTCTCCGCAATGGGGGGATTTCGCGCCCGGTACGTCGCCGGCGCTGCGCCGATGATACCCACTGCGGCGGGTATGCGCCTTCGCGGCCATGGCCCGCCCGCCGCCTCAGCGCGCGCAGGGCGCGCCGTCGGACACTCCCAGGCGCCGCAGGATCAGCGCCATGGGGCAGAAGTTCGTGAACCCGAACTGCAGCAGGTTGGCGCCCACGAACGCGGTGAACCACAGGAACCAGCTCGACACGTACAAGGGGCTGGCGGGAGCGCCGAGGGCCAGCGAGATCAGGATGAAACAGCCGGCGAGGATGCGGATGTAGCGTTCGGTGGTCATGCAAGGCTCCTGGGAATCAGGCGTTGCGCGCGGCGCGCGGGAGGACGAATCGGACTTGCCAGATGTAGTACATCAGCGGGATCACGATCAGGGTCAGCAGCGTGGACAGCAGCGTGCCGAAGATCAGCGACACGGCCAGCCCGCCGAACACCGGGTCGGTGATCATGATGGCCGAGCCGAAGATGATGGCCAGCGCCGTCAGCAGGATCGGGCGCAGGCGCACCGCGCCGGCCTGGGCCACCGATTCCTCCAGGCTGTAGCCGCGCGCGCGGTAATCGAGGATGAAGTCGATCAGCAGCAGGGAGTTGCGCACCACGATGCCGGCCAGCGCGATGACCCCGATCATCGAGGTCGCTGTGAAGGCCTGGTGGGTCAGCCAGTGCCCGGGGAAGACCCCGATCAAGGTCAGGGGGATGGCGCCCATGACGATCACCGGCAGCATGAAGGACTTGTAGTAGGCCACCAGCAGCAGGTAGATGAACACCAGGGCCACGATGAAGGCCGAGCCGAGATCGCGGAACACGTCCAGGGTCAGGCGCATCTCGCCGCCCCACAGCAGCTGGTAGCCCTTCAGGTCGGACGGCGGCGTATCGGTGAACCCGAGGTTGCCGGTGCGCAGCACCGTGCCGTCGGCCAGCCGCTGTCCGTCGAGCCGGCCGTTCAGGCTCAGGGTCGCGTACACGGGACTGGAGCGCGCCATCTCGCCGCCCACGTACACGACCGGGTGCTGGTCGCGGGTGTAGATGGGCTTGGCCAGATCGGCGGGTTCCACGCGGGCGATCGCGCCCAGGGGAACGATGCGTCCGCCGGCGCCTCGAATGGGCATGTCCAGCAGTTGGCGCGCCGACTGGCGCTCGGCGCGGGAGACGCGCACGACGATGCTCACCGGCTCGTCGGCTCCGGCCAGGTGCACGGCGCCCACCCCCATGCCGGAGACGTAGTCGTGCAGCAGCGCGATCACCTGGCCCGGCACGATGCCCGACTGCGCGGCCTTGCTGCGGTCGATGACGATGCGGTATTCGGCGCTGGTCGCCGTCACCGAGTCGTCCTGGTTCATCATGCCGTAGGTGCGGTCGAAATCGCCCAGCACCTCCCCGGCCACGACCCGCAGGTGCGCGTACGAGGGCCCGTACAGTTCGGCCATGACCTGCGAGCGCACCGGGGGCCCCGGCGGCGTCTCGTACAGCTTGATCACGGTGGAGGCGAAGCGCGCGCGCAGCGGGGCCAGTTGCTCGTGCAATTGCTGCACGATGGAGTGTGAGGACATCCCGCGCCGCCCCTTGGGCAGCAGGTTGACGCGGATCTGCGCGAAGTTGTCGCCGCGCTTGAGGTCGTCGCCGCGCACCAGCGCGGCGAAGTCGATCGGAGCGGCCATGCCGACAAAGGTCTGGTAGTCGACCACGTCGGGGTTGCGCGCCAGCACGTCGCCGACCGCGCGCGCGACCTGATCCGTGCGCTCCAGCGAGGAGCCCGCCGGCGTGTCGACTTCCACCAGGAAGCTGTTGGTATCGTCGTTGGGCAGCATCTTGAGCTCGACGCCCAGCGGCGACAACGGACCGTTCATGCCCGAGGGGCGGATGAACTGCCACGCCGGCATCAGCATCGCTGCCAGCAGCAGCACGAGCACGGCCAGCAACATGAGGTTGCGCCGCAAGCGGCTGCGCAGCAGCGGCTCGAACAGGTGCAGATAGCTGCGATGCAGGCGATCCGGCTGGCGCGCGCCGGCCTCGCCCGCCTCCTCCTCCAGAGGCTCGCTGTGCTGCAACTGCTCGCGCGCCGCCTTTTTCGACAGCCAGGCGCGAGCCGCCCAGGGTACGACGGTGTAGGCCAGCAGCAGCGAGGCGATCATCGCCACCGGGACGTTGACCGGTATCGGGCGCATGAACGGTCCCATCATGCCGGTGACGAAGGCCATCGGCACGAAGGCCAGGATCACGGCCAGCGTGGCCATGTTGGTCGGGTTGCCGATCTCGTTGGTGGCATGCACGACAGTGCGCACGAAATCCGTGACCGGCCCGTGGTGCAGGTGGCGATGGATGTTCTCGATGACCACGATCGCCCCGTCCACCAGCAGCCCCAGGGAAAGGATCAACGCGAACAGGGTGATGCGGTTGATGGTTTCGCCGACGATCAGGTCGACGGTCAGCACCGCGAACAGGGTCAGCGGCACCGTCAGCGTGACGATGGCCGCCTCGCGCCAGCCGAGGAACAGCCACAGCAGCAGCGACACGCTGACGATGGCCACGCCGAGGTGCTCCACCAGGGTGTTGACCGCCTCGTCGGCCTTGGCGCCGTCGTTGCGCGTGACGGTCACGTGCACGCCCTCGGGCAGCGCCCACGATTCGATGGCGTGCAGCTTGCTCAGCACCGAATCGACCACCACCACCGCGTTGGTGCCCGCCTTTTTCGCGATGACCAGGGTCACCGCGTTCATTTCCTGCCCCTGCGGCTTGCCCGCCGCCGCGCGGCCCCAGGCGAAGTGCGACAGGGAGTCGACCTCCTCGGGACCGTCCTCCACCCGCGCGACGTCCTTCAGGTACACGGGCTTGCCGTCGGGGGCGCCGATCAGGATGTCGCCGACCTCGCGCGCGCCGCCGAGAAAACTGTCGATGCGCACCGGCACCACGTGGTCGGCGTCGACCACGTTGCCCAGCGGCGCGGCCGCGTTGGTGCCGCGCAGGATCTGGTCCACCTGCTGCAGCGAGATGCCGGCGGCCGCCAGGCGCTGCGGCGAGATCCACACGTTGACCGCGCGCGGCGCGCCGCCGACGACCTGGCTGAAGGAAACGCCGGGGGTCGCGCGCAGATGGGCCAGGATCTTCGTGCCCACCTCGCGCAAGCGGCTCTGGCCGAGGCTGCGCGAACTCAGGGTCACGGTCAGGATGGGAACGTCGTCGACGTCGATCGGCTTGACCACCGGCTGCATCGCCCCGGGCGGAATGCGATCGAGGTTCTGCATCAGCTGGTTGTACATCTTGACCAGGCTCTTCTGCTGGTCCTCGCCGACCTTGAACTGGACCGTCACCACGCCGAAGTCGT
The DNA here is from genome assembly GCA_021830925.1 of Pseudomonadota bacterium. Classification (GTDB taxonomy): domain Bacteria; phylum Pseudomonadota; class Gammaproteobacteria; order Burkholderiales; family Burkholderiaceae_C; genus Thiomonas_A. The sequence continues at coordinate 24,377 of JAKBNS010000209.1, forward strand.
TGGTCGCGTAGCCGTAGGTGTGATCCACGCCCGACATCGAGGCCATGATCGCCTCCAGGGGCTTGACCACCAGGTCCTGGATCTCGCGCGGCCCGGCGCCGGGCTTGGCCACGATGATGTTGGCCGCCGGGACGACGATCTGCGGGTTGTATTCGCGCGGCGTGACCAGCAGCGCCAGCACCCCCGCGAGGGTCAGCGCCAGCATCACCAGCGCCGTGATCTTGGAATTGATGAAGGCGCGCGCCAGCCGGCCCGCGCTGTTCATGGAGACATGTTCAGCCACGAGGACCTCCGCCGACCTTCACGCCGTTGGCCATGCGCTCGAGATCGCTGGTGACCACGGTCTCGCCGGGGCGCAGCCCCGCCTGCACGTCGACCTGCCCGCCCGCGCTGTCGCCGGTGCGCACCAGCCGGAAATGCGCGGTGCCCTCGGAGTCGACGACGAACACGCCCTGCATCCCGGCACGCTCGACCAGCGCCTCGGCCGGCACCCGCAGCTGCGGTGCGCTGCCCAGCTCGAAGCCCACGCGCACGAAACTGCCGCTGGCCAGGCCGGCGTCGGCCGGCAGGTCGATGTTGACGGCATGGGTGTGACTCAGCGGATCGGCCACCGGCACCAGTTCGGCCACCCGCCCCGTCACCTCGCGGGCGCCGGCGAGCACCGGCACCTGTTCGCCGACCCGCAGGCGATCGAACACCTCGGACGGCGCCTGCACGCGAACCTGCAGATTGCCCTCGCCCGCGACCACCAGCAGCGGGCGCCCCGGCGTCGCCAGGTCTCCGGCATTGGCCATCTTCTGCACCACCACGCCGTCGATGGGAGACGTCACGCGCGCATAGCGCAACTGCGAGGCCGCCGTGTCGAATCCGGCCCGCGCGGCCGCCACCTGCTGCTGCGCCACCTTGTAGCGAAGCTGCACGCCATCCCACTGCTGGCGGGTCACCGCCTCCGCGCGGTAGAGCTTGCCGAAGCGCTGGTAGTCGGTCTGCGCGTCGGCCAGGTTGGCCTGGGCCTGCGCCAGCCCGGCGCGCGCCTGCGCCACTTGTCCCTCGATGTCGGTGGGATCGATCTGCAGCAAGGGCTGCCCGGTCTTCACGCGCTGGCCTTCGTGCACGTCGATCGAGCGGATGTATCCCATCAGGCGCGAGGCCACCTGCACCTGGCGGCTCGACGCGACCACCCCGCTGAGCAGGGTTCGCGTGGCGGCGTCCCTCGCGGCCAGGGTCACGGTCCGCGCGGCGACCGTGCGCGGCGCCGCGGCGCTCGGGGCAACCTCGTGGCGGGAGCAGCCGGCGGCCAGCACGACGGCGAGCGCGATCGCCAGCGGCCTGATCGCGGCCGGCAAGGAAGGATGGGTCATGACAGTCTCGACGTGAAAGCGGAAGCGATGGGAATCAGCGAATCGGCAAGGAGCCCGGATCGAGGCGGCCCAGGGCCAGGAGCAGGGCCGCGCGCTGGGTCGTCTCCTGACTGCGCGCCAGCACCAGGTCGGCGCGCGCCTTGTCGAGCATGGCCTGCGCGCCCTGCAGTTCCAGCAGCGTGCCCACGCCGTTGGCGTAACGCTGCTCGACGATGCGCTCGGCCTCCTCGGCCTGGCTCACCGCCAGCTCGCGCCCGGAGATCTGGCTGGACGCCAGGCTTGCCTTGCGGGCCGCGTCCTGCACCTGCATGCCCAGTTGCTCCCGCGCCGAGCGCAGCTTGAGCTGCAGGGCCTCGCGCGCGGCCGCGGCCTGATCGACGGCCTGGCGCGTCACGCCGCCGTCGAACAGGTTCCAGCTCAGTTGCACCCCCACGGTGTAGCTGTGCGCGGAAAAGCCGGGGTTCGGGTCGTGGGTCTCGAAACGCGCCATGGCACCGACCTGCGGGTACAGGTCGGCGCGCGCGACGTCGACCCCGGCGCCGGCCGCCGCGACCTGTTGGCCCAGGGCGGCCAGGCGCGGATTGTCGGCCTGCGCGGTGGCGATCCACGATGCGGTCGAGCCCTCGGGCATGGGCACGCGCACGGGCGCCGCGAGCTCGATGGGCTGGTCCAGCGGCAGGCCCAGCACGACGTGCAGGCCGTCCATGGCCTGCGCCTCCAGGTCGGCCGCCTGCTGCTGCTGGATGCGTACGTTCTCCAGGTTCACCCTGGCCGCCAGCAAGTCGCTCTTGAGCACGACGCCCTGGCGATACAGGTTGTCGACCATGCGCAGCTGGCTCTGCGCGGCCTGCAGGGCCTTGGCCGCCACTTGCTCGTAGGCGCGTGCCGTCCACACCCCGTCATAGGCCTGCAACACCTGGTCGATGATCTGCTGCCGCGCCGCGCGATCCCCGGCCTGCGCGGCAGACAGCATGGCGTGCGCCTGGCGCAGATAGCCCTGCAGCTTGCCGCCCGTGTACAGCGGCAGTTGCGCCTCCAGGCGCGAACTGAAGTCGTTCACCGGCGCCGGGTAGTTCAGGTTGGTCGGCGCCACCCCGAGCACCCCGGGAAGCGCCGGGTTGAACTGTCCGGCGCCAAAATCGTTGAAGGTGGCGCCGCGCTGGGCCAGCTTGAGCCCGAAAGCGTTCAGCGCGTCGTCGGTGCGCGTGGCCCCGAGCGAGGCGCTCAGGCGCGGCAGGCGCGCGCCGCGGGCCTGCTCCACCCCTGCGCGAGCCTGCGCGACCTGGGCCTGCACGGCACCCAGGTCCGGGTTCTGGTGCAGCGCGAGTTCGACGGCCTGCCCGAAGTCCAGCGTGCGCGCCTGGCTCCATGCCGGCCGGGCACCGGCCAGCGCCAGCGCGGCGAGCGCCACGTATGCAACCCCGCGAACCCTCATCTCCTGCCCCCGTGTGCCTGCGACGTGCTCCGGGATGCGCCGCGCGGGACCGCCCCGCGCGCCCTTCCGGATACACCTACCAGTATGAGTATATAAGGGAAATCCCGCGCCTGCAGCGAACGCGGCCGCCGCGCCTCATCCGCCACCCGCCTTCAGCCGGCCGCGCGCCTGGCCCAGGGAGCGGTCGACGAAAGCCCCGTAGAAGTCAGGCACGCCTGCCCCCACCAGGCGCTCGCCGATCTCGCGCCCGTCCGGGCCGAGGAACAGCACCGTCGGCGCCAGGCGCACGCCGTAGCGGGCAGCCAGGGCCGCGCCGTCGGTCGGCCGGTCGTCGAAGCCCTGCAGGGCGTAGCCGGGCACCATCTCGAGCTGTTCCACGGGAACGCCGTCGCGCAGCAGCCAGCGGTAGGTGCTGCGGCGCAACTGCTCGCAATAGCCGCAACCCGGAAGACTGAACATCAGCACCAGCGGCTGGCCACGGGCGGCGGCGGCGCGTGCCTCGGCACCCAGTCGGCGAGCGGCCGGCAGCGGGGTATCCGGCGAGGCGCCGACCGCGGAATCGGCGCGCGCGCCGGCCCCTCCCGCGGCGCGCGCGCCGGCAGGCGCGGCCAGCGCGCCCGCAAACAGCAGGCCGGCGAGCAGCCAGCGCGCGAAATCGCCGCGCGCCGGCGCGGCGCGGGATGATGCAGGAGTTGACGCGCAGGCGGACATGGCCGTGGCGGACCGCCGGGGTCGCCGGGATCCGGGACGCTGGGATAATGCGGGGATGCTAAATCCTGGATACGCGCAAGGGCCTTGCGGCCGATCAATCCCACGGGCGGTTGCGTTTGCGCGTGCAGCCATGAGCCCGTCCCGGCCCGGATCGGCGCGCCGCGCGGCGCGCATCGCCCTCGGCGCGGCGCTGGCCGGCTCGCTATGGGCCTGCTCGCCGGCGCTGGACTGGCGCCAGGCGGGCCCGCACGGGGTGGACATCCTGCTGCAATACCCCTGCAAGCCCCAGAGCGTGACCCAGCCCGTGGTGCTGGCGGGCAAGCGCCTGGACATGAGCATGACCGGCTGCGAGGCCTCCCACATGACCTTCGCCCTCGCCCACGCCGACCTCGGCGACGCCTCGCTCGTGGCGCCGGCACTGGCCGAGTTGCGCCGCGACGCGGTCGCGAACATGCGCGGGCAGGTGCTGCAGGCGCGCGCCGCGCAGGTACGCCACGCGACGCCCGGTCAGGCCGATGCCGTCGAACTGGACCTGGCCGGGCAGGCGCCCGGCGGGGCAGCGTTGCGCGAGCACGTGGTGTTGTTCTCCCAGGGCACGCAGGTGTTCCAGGCCACGGTGCTGGCCAGCCAAGCCGATTACCGCGAGGATGCGGCGCACACCTTCGCCAGTTCGGTGCAACTGGGCGCCGCCAACTGAGCGCAGCCCGGATCGACCGCGGCCGGATCACGGCCTCGGGGACTTCCCGAGGCAGTTTTGCTGCAATGCAGCTACCATCGAGGGTCCGACCGGTTCCAACCCCTTTGTCGTGCCCGGGATCCTGATCATCGCCCACGCTCCGCTGGCCACCGCCCTGTGCGCCTGCGCGGAGCACGTGTACGGCTCGACGCCCGCGGGCCTGGAGGCGCTGGACGTGCAGCCCGATGCCGACACGCGGGCGCTGCTGGGACAAGCCGAGCGGGCCATCGCGCGCCTGTCCGCCGACGACGGCGAGGTGCTGGTGCTGGCCGACACGGCGGGGGCCACGCCGTGCAACACGGCGCGCCGCCTGGTGTTCGACGTCGCCGGTGCGGCGCGCCTGCGTCTGGTGGGCGGCGTGAATCTGCCGATGCTGCTGCGCTGCCTGTGCTACCGGGGCGAAGGGCTGGACCGGCTGGTCGAGCGCGCCGTGGAAGGCGGCCGGCGCGCGATCGCCGAAATCGAAGCCGACGCGGCGCCCTGCGCGCCCTCGGAGCCCCGCGAACCCTGTGCCGCGGCCGCGGCGCTGTCCCCATGCCCCGACTCGACATCCTGATCGACAACAAGCTCGGGCTCCACGCCCGGGCATCGGCCAAGCTGACCAAGCTGGCCTCCGAATTCGACAGTGACGTCTGGCTCAGCAAGGGCTCGCGCAGGGTCAACGCCAAAAGCATCATGGGCGTCATGATGCTGGCGGCCGGCAAGGGCACGCGCCTCGCGCTGGAGGCCGAGGGGGCCGACGCCGAGCGCGCGCTGGAGGCGATCGGCGCGCTGGTGCGCGACAAGTTCGGCGAAGGCGAGTAGGCGGCCGCGAGGACCGCGAAGGTCACGCGCCGGGGCCCGGCTTGCGCAATACTTCGACATACGTACGAACACGCCGGCAACGCGCGAGTCGCATCATGCGAAGCGGGTCGGAGCATTCGTACCCCTCCGGCCCGACTCCATGTCCGAATTCACCACTTCCGCTACCGCCTCGCCGCCCGCAGCCGCACTGCGCCCGCGCGTGCTGCTGATCGAGGACGATGCGCGCCTGGGGCGCATGGTCGAGGATTACCTGTCGGAGGCCGGCTGGACGGTGCGCCACGCGCCCACGCTGGCGCTGGCCCAGCAGGAACTGGACGCCGCGCGCCACGGCCCGGGCTTCGACGCCGTGGTGCTCGACCTCATGCTGCCCGACGGCGACGGACTCGACCTGTGCCGGCGCCTGCGCGGCGGCGGCGACGACCTGCCCGTGCTGGTGCTGAGCGCGCGCGGCGATCCGCTGGATCGCGTGATCGGCCTGGAGCTCGGGGCCGACGACTACCTGGCCAAACCCTTCGAGCCGCGCGAACTGCTGGCCAGGCTGCGCGCGATCGTGCGCAGGCGCCAGGGACAGCCGGGCAGCACGCAGCTGCTGCGCTTCGGGCGCCTGGAGATCGATCCCCAATCCCGCCAGGCCCGCATCGACGGCGAAGTGCGCCAGCTCACCGGCTACCAGTTCGATCTTCTGCTGGCCCTGGCCCGGCATCCGGGACGCGTGCTGTCGCGCGACTTCCTGCTGGACGCCGTCAAGAGCAGCGGCGCGCAGGAGGTCTACGACCGCTCGATCGACGTGCACGTCAGCCGGATCCGCGCGGTGCTCGAGGACGACCCGCGCCATCCGCGTCGCATCCTCACCCTGCGCGG
>JAKBNS010000085.1 GCA_021830925.1 Pseudomonadota bacterium
GGCCACGATTTCCAGGCCCTCGCGTTCGCCCCACAGGCGGCGCGCCGACTCCATGGCCACCGGGTCGAAGGCGCGCACGCGCGCGCCCGCCGCCAGCAGCGCCTCGATCAGGTCGATGGCCGGCGCGTCGCGCATGTCGTCGGTGTTGGGCTTGAAGGCCAGGCCCCATACGGCGATGGTCTTGCCGCGCAGACCGTCGGCGGCGAAATGGGCGGCGATCTTCTCGAACATGCGCTGCTTCTGGCGCTGGTTCACCGAATCCACGGCCTCGGTCAGCTCCGCGCGCAGCCCGGCCTCGCGCGCCATGAAGGCCAGCGCCTTGACGTCCTTGGGAAAGCACGAGCCGCCGTAACCGGCGCCCGCGTACAGGAAATGGCTGCCGATGCGCTGGTCCACGCCCATGCCCAGGCGCACCTGCTCGATGTCGGCGCCCACCGCCTCGGCCAGGCGCGCCAGCTCGTTCATGAAGGAGATGCGCGTGGCCAGCATGGTGTTGGCGGCGTACTTGGTGAGTTCCGAGCTGGCCGGATCCATCACCATGATCTTCTCGTGGTTGCGGTTGAAGGGGCGATACAGCTCGCGCATCACGGCCACCGCGCGCTCGTCCCGGCTTCCCAGCACGATGCGGTCGCCGCGGGTGAAATCGTCGATGGCCGAGCCTTCCTTGAGGAATTCGGGATTGCTGACCACGCGCACCCAGTGCTGCACACCGCGCGCCGCCAGTTCCTGGTCGATGATGCCCTGCACCATGGCCACCGTGCCGACCGGCGCGGTGGACTTCTGCACCACCACCAGCGGCCCGTCCACGCAACGCCCGATCTCGGCCGCGGCGCCGCGCACCTGGCTCATGTCGGCCTGCCCGCTGGGCAGCGGCGGCGTGCCCACCGCGATGAAGCACACCTGGGCGCCCGGCAGGCCCTGCGCGACGTCCTCCACGAAACGCATGCGCGAGGCCTGTGCGTTGCGCGCCACGAGCTCGCTCAGGCCCGGCTCGTAGAACGGCACCTGGGCCTTGCGCAGCGCGGCGATGCGTTGGGGATCCCGCTCCACGCACACCACGGTATTGCCGACGTCGGCAAAACACGCCGCGGTGACCAGGCCGACGTAGCCGGCGCCGATGACAGTGACTCGCATGGGGAAGATCCTTCGACTCGAATGGGAAACAGCCCAGTATTGTGCATGCTGCGCCGCCACGCCGCAGTTCCCGGGCCGCGCGGCCCGCCTGAGCGGGCTTCCCACGGCGCTTGACGTGGGTCAAGCGGGTTTTCGCGCTGCAACATCCATAATCCCCCGATAGGCGGGCCACCGTCGATCCCGGGAGATTCCCATGAAGCCACAAGCCGCCGCTGCCGGGCGGACTCCACGTCCGCGCCGGGCAAGCGCTCCGTCACGGGGCTCCGGCGAGCGGACCGCGCCCGCGCAGCCCGCTCCGGTCGGCGCCGCTCCCGTGCAGGCGGTTCCGGCGCAGGGGGCCCCCGCTGGGGCGATGAACCAAGCCCTGCGCAGCGCGCCGCGGCCCGAACAGGGGGTGGCCGACCTGATCGATCGTGCCGCGCATGCGCTGCAGGCGCGGCGCACCTTCGGCCTGTCGCCGGCGTCGCTCGGCCTGGCGGCGTCGGATTGGTGGACCCATCTGCTGTCTTCGCCCGGCAAGCGCATGGAACTGACCAGCGAAGCGGCGCGCATGGCGGCCGTCTACGCCCACTACGTGATGCAGGCGCTGGGGCACCATCGGGGCGAGCCCGACCCGGCCTGCTGCGTGCAGGCCGAGGACCGGGATCGCCGCTTCGCGCATCCGGACTGGCAGCGCTTTCCCTTCAACCTGCTGCAGCAGTCCTTCCTGCTGCAGCAGCAGTGGTGGCAGCAAGCGACGACCGGGGTGCGCGGGGTGTCGCGGCACCACGAGCAGGTGGTGTCCTTCGCGGCGCGCCAGATGCTCGACACGCTGGCGCCCAACAACCTTCCGTTCACCAACCCGGAAGTGCTGGACCTGACCCTGCAAAGCGGCGGGGTGAACCTGCTCAAGGGTTTCAACATCTGGCGCGACGACCTGCAGCGCATGCTGGGCGGCGCCCCCGCGGCCGGCAGCGAGGATTTCATGCCCGGACGCCAGGTGGCGCTGACCCCGGGCAAGGTGGTGATGCGCAATCGCCTGGTGGAGTTGATCCAGTACGCGCCGACCACCCCGAAGGTGCACCCGGAGCCGGTACTGATCGTCCCGGCCTGGATCATGAAGTACTACATCCTCGACCTGTCGCCCCACAACTCGCTGGTGCGCTACCTGGTCGACCAGGGTCACACGGTGTTCATGATTTCCTGGCGCAATCCCACCGGGGAGGATCGCGACCTGGGCATGCACGATTACCTGGAACTCGGGCCGCTGGCCGCGCTGGACGTGGTGCACCGTATCTGCGCCGGCGCGCAGGTGCACGGCGTGGGCTACTGCCTGGGCGGCACCCTGCTGTCCATCGCCGCGGCGGCGCTGGGCGCGCGCGGCGACCGCCGACTGGCCACGCTGACCCTGCTGGCCTCGCAGGTGGACTTCTCCGAGCCTGGGGAACTGTCCCTGTTCATCGACGACAGCCAGGTCAGCTTCCTGGAGGACATGATGTGGGCGCAAGGCTACCTGGACACCAGCCAGATGGCCGGCGCCTTCCAGATGCTGCGCTCCTACGACCTGATCAGTTCGCGCATCACCCGCGAGTACCTGATGGGCCAGCGCCGGCCGCCGAACGACCTGATGGCCTGGAACGCGGACGCCACGCGCATGCCCTATCGCATGCACAGCGAGTACCTGCGGGGCATGTACCTGAACAACGACCTGGCGGAGGGACGCTGGCGGGTGAACGGCGAGTCCGTGAGCGTGGAGAACGCCCCCCAGCCCTGGTTCGTGGTCGGCACCGAGACCGACCACGTGGCGCCCTGGCGCTCGGTGTACAAGATCCACCTGCTGGCCCACTCGGACATCGAGTTCGTGCTGACCAGCGGCGGGCACAATGCCGGCATCGTCAGCGAACCCGGGCACGCGGGCCGGCATTACCGCTGGGCCCGGCGCGCCGCCGGCCAGCCGTACCTGGATCCCGAGCACTGGTTGACCCAGGCCGGCGCCGAACAGGGTTCGTGGTGGCCGCGCTGGTCGCAATGGCTGAGCGCGCGCAGCTCGGCGCGCGCGGCGCCGCCCCGCATGGGGCTTTCCCACCCCGGACTGCTCGGGGACGCCCCCGGAACCTACGTCCTGCAACGTTGACCCCACGATGACCGACTGGATCGAGAACCGCCCGCTGGGCGAACTCAAGCTCGGCGACAGCGCAAGCCTGTCGCGCACCTTCACGCGCGACGAGGTGCAGACCTTCGCGCTGGCCTCCGGCGACGTCAATCCGGCGCACGTGGACGCCGAGTTCGCCGCCGACGACGCCTTCCACGGCATCGTCGCGCACGGCATGTGGAGCGCCGCGCTGATCTCCAACGTGCTGGGCACCCAGCTGCCGGGACCGGGTACCGTCTACCTGGGCCAGCAACTTCGCTTCGCGCAGCCGGTGCGTCTGGGCGACACGGTGCGCGTGACGGTCACGCTGGCGGCGCTGGATACGTTGCCCGACGGCCGCCCCCGCGCCACCCTGCAGTGCCGGGTGGTCAATCAACGCAACGAAACCGTGGTGGATGGCGAGGCGCAGGTGCTGGTGCCGCAGGCCAAGGTGCGCCGCGCGCGCGTGGCCCTGCCCCGGCTGGAATTGCGCGACCCGGGCGCCAAGCTGCGCGCGCTGGTCGAACAGGCTCGCGCGCGACACGCCGGGGCGCTGCGCACGGCCGTTGTGCACGCGGTCGACGCGGTGTCGCTGGGCGGCGCGGTGGACGCCGCGCGCGCCGGGCTGATCGAGCCGGTGTTCGTGGGCCCCCGCGAACGCCTGGAAGCGGCGGCCCGGGCCGCGGGCATCGACCTGTCGGGTTTCGCCGTGGAATCCACCGAGCACAGCCACGCGGCGGCGGCGCGGGCGGTGGCGCTGGCGCGCGAAGGCCGGGTGCAGGCCCTGATGAAGGGCTCGCTGCACACCGACGAGCTGCTGCATGCGGTGCTCGACGCGCAGGCCGGACTGCGCACGGCGCGGCGCATCAGCCATGTGTTCGTGGTGGACGTGGTGGGGTTGGAGCGCCTGCAACTGCTCACCGACGCGGCGGTCAACGTGGCCCCCGACCTGCTGGCCAAGCGCGACATCGTGCTCAACGCCATCGAGCTGGCACATGCGCTGGGCATGCCCGAGCCGAAGGTGGCCATCCTGTCGGCCGTGGAGACGGTGACGCCGAAGATTCCCTCCACGCTGGACGCGGCGGCGCTGTGCAAGATGGCCGAACGCGGACAGATCGAAGGTGGCCTGCTCGACGGGCCGCTGGCCTTCGACAACGCGGTGTCGCTGCGCGCGGCGCAGACCAAGGGCATCGTCTCGGCGGTGGCCGGGCGCGCCGACGTGCTGGTGGCGCCGGACCTGGAGGCCGCCAACATGCTGGCCAAGCAGCTGGAGTACCTGGCGGACGCGAAGGTGGCGGGCATCGTGCTCGGCGCGCGCGTGCCGGTGATCCTGACCAGCCGCGCCGACCTGCCCGATGCGCGCATGGCCTCCTGCGCGCTGGCGGTACTGCTGGCCTCGCACGCCGCACCAGGAGCCTGAATCCATGGGTAGCCTGGTCCTGAGTGTCAACGCGGGCTCGTCGAGCCTGAAGTTCGCGCTGTTCGACGCCGACGCCGCGCGGCAGGCGCAAGGGCTGCCGACAGCCCTGCTGCGCGGATCCATCGACCGGCACGACGACAGCGCGCTGCTGCGCTACGGTTTCGTCGGCGAGCCCGAGCACAGCGTCGAGCCCCGCGCCGCCCGCGCCGACATCGGTGCCGAGACCACATGGCTGATCGCCTGGCTGCAGCGCGAGCTCGGCCTGGAGGCACCGGGCGTGGTGGCCCACCGCATCGTGCACGGCGGACTCAAGCACACGCGCGCGGTACGCATCGACGCCGGCGTGGAAACCGAGTTGCGGCGCCTGACCTCGCTGGCGCCGCTGCACCAGGGTCCCGGACTGCAGGGCGTGCGCGCGGCGCGCCACGCGCTGCCACAGGCCCTGCAGGTGGCGTGTTTCGACACCGCGTTCCACGCCGGGCACGACGACAGCGAGCGGCGCTACGCCATTCCGCGCCGCTGGCACGATCGAGGCTATCAGCGCTACGGTTTCCATGGCCTGTCCTTCGACGCCATCAGCCGGCGCCTGCCGTCCCTGCTCGGGCAGCGCGCGACGGGCCGCGTGGTGGTGGCCCACCTCGGCAGCGGTGCCAGCGTGTGCGGCATGCGCGACCTGCGCAGCGTGAGCACGTCGATGGGATTCACGGCCCTCGACGGCCTGGTCATGTCCACGCGCTGCGGATCCCTCGATCCGGGCGTGGTGTTGCGCTGGATGGAGCACGACAAGTTGAGCCCGAAACAGGTGAGCGACCTGCTCTACCACGAGAGTGGATTGCTGGGGGTATCGGAGATCAGCAGCGACATGCGCCAGTTGCTGGACAGTCCGGACCCGCGCGCGCGCCAGGCGGTGGACTTGTTCGTGGCCTCCGTGGTGCGCCACGTGGGCGCCACCGCGGCCAGCATCGAGGGCGTGGATGCGCTGGTGTTCACCGGGGGCATCGGCACCCACCAGGCGCCCATACGCGCGGCCGTGGCCCGGCGCCTGGGCTGGATGGGCATGGAACTGGACGAGGCGGCCAATGCCGCCGGCGAACTCCTGGTGTCGGGCAACGACAGTCGCGTCGCGGTGCTGGCGCTGCCCACCGACGAGGAGGCCGTGATGGCCCTGCAGGCCGTCGAGGCCTGCGCGCAGGCGTCCCGGGCGGGCGCGCAGGACTAAGTAGTAACCCTGATACAACAGGGGCATGGGCGGCGCGTGCAAAATCCTCGGGTTTACCCTATGATGCAGTGCGTCAACCAAGGAAAAGCCATGAACCTCAGCCCCGCTCTCCTGCTCCCCCGTACTCCCCTGCGTGCCCCCGCGGCGGCGCGCCAGGACTGGATCGCTGCGCTGCGCCAAACCCTGGCCCAGCGTCGCCAGCGTCGCGACATCCGCCTCGTGCTGGAGCGCTCGGAGCGCTACGCCACCGCCCAGCCCGGCTTCGCCGCCGACCTGCGCGCCGCCGCGCTGCGCCAGCTCTGAAACCGCGCCGCGCCGGAGTTCTCAAGCAACCGCCGGGCCGCCCCAAGGTTGCTTGACCCCCACGGGGGGGCTGGGCGAAGCCCGGCCCTGGGGGCGCTCAGATCCGCTCGAACTCCAGGCGCATGCGGTGCAGATAGGGGCGCTGGGCGTCGTACCAGACGGCGCGCCCCAGTGCCGGCCCGTTGGGCCAGGCTTCCGTTTCCAGGCACAGCCCGGCACCGGGTCGGTGCTCCACACCCAGCCGGGCCTGCGTGGGCGCAAGGCCAGCGCCGGCATACAGATGCAGCAACGGCTGGTCGGTCAGCAGCCGCAGCCCCAGGCCTCCAGCCTGCAGCCGCGCCACCTCGCGCAGGCTCGTCGCCGGCGTGTCGAGCAGCATCGCCGAGTCGAGTTCGGGAACGCGTTGCGCCGGGATCGGGGCCGACTCGCGCCAGTCGCGCCACGTGCCCTGCACCGGCAGCGGGTCGCCGGGGAGTTCCCGCGCATCCACGGGCAGGTAGCTCGACGCCCCCACCTGCAACCGGTGGCCGCCGAGGCCGGCCGCAGCGTCCAGGTTCCAGTAACTGTGCTGCACCAGGTTGACCGGGCAGGCGGCGCTGGTACGCGCGCTTGCGGTCCACTCCAGCGCGAAATCCTTCACGGCGTATTCCACCTCGGCGTCGCAGGTGCCGGGGAACCCCTGGTCCCCGTCCGGCGACCGAAGACGCAGGCAGGCGGCCGCCTCGTCGTGCCGCGCGAGCTCCCAGTCCCGCACCCCGAAGCCCGCGCGCCCTCCGTGCAGGCAGTGGCCCAGGGCATGGTTCACGTCCAGCTTCCAGCGCTGCCCGTCGCGCTCGAGCACGGCGTCGGCGATGCGGTTGGCGTAGCGCCCGCAGACCGCCCCCAGGGCCATGGTGTCGCTGCGATAGGCCTCGGGCGATGCGAAGCCCAGGGTCAGCGGTCGAGGCCCTTCCGGCGCGCCCAGCCACCAAAGTTGCATCAGCCGGGCGCCGAAGGGAATCACCCAGGCCGCGAGCTCGCGGCTGCGCAGTTCGAGGACCCCCTCGGGGGCACGCGGCATCGGGTTCATCAGGCTTCTCCGGACAGGCTGTTGACATCCCGGCGCTCGAGCACCTGCTCGAGCAATTCCAGGTCGATGCGCGACAAATGGTCGAGTTGCGCGTGCACCAGCGCGCGCACCGGCTCTTCCAGGCCTTCGGCCGCGGGCACCGCGACCACCCCCATCCCGGCGGCGCTGAGCGCGCGCACGCCGTTGCCCGAGTCCTCCACACCCACAGCATGGCGCGGGGCCACGCCGAGGCGCTGCAACGCGAGGTGGTACAGATCGGGCGCGGGCTTGCCTCGCGCCACGTCGTCGGCGCAGCACACCACGTCGAAGGCCTGCTCGAAACCGCTCAGGCGCAGCGCGAGCCGGGCCATGCGCCGACTCGACCCGGTGGCCAGCGCCAGCGGAAGCTGTCCGGCCAGGCGCCGCAGCAGCGCCTGCGCACCCGGCATGGGGCGCAGCTGCGCGGGGTAGGCATCGGCCACCAGTTGCTCCACCTCGGCCTCGATGTCGGCCAGTTCGCGTCCGTCGCCCATGCGCTCGCGCAGGCGCGACAGCCACAACACGGAATCCCCGCCGAGCACCGCGCGGCGGTCGGCGTCGGTCCAGCTCACGCCGTGGGCGGCCGCGTAGGCGCCGCGCACCCGATGCCAGATGGGCTCGGAATCGACCAGCAGGCCGTCGAGGTCGAACACCAGGGCGCGCACTCGCCGCGCCGATCCCGGCGGGGTCACGGGGTCTCGAAGCGGCCGGAGGATTCGCTGCGCCGCAAGGCGTCGAGCACGCGCATGCGTGCCATGGCCTGCTCCAGGCTGGCGTCGCCGGGGGGGCCGCCGCGGATCTGACGCACGAAGGCCTCGGCCTGCAGGCCGTACTGGTCCACCGCGGGAAGTTCGATGCGCCGCACCGGGGCATCCTGGGCCTCGCCCTGCAGTTCGAGCACGCAGGGCACGTCGGGCAAGGCGTTGAAGGGCAAGGGCATGCGCAGGCTGCCGCGGCTGCCCACCAGGCTCAGACTCTGGCGCCGCGCCGACTGCGTCGACACGGTGAAGCCCAGGCTGCGCCCGGAGCCGAAGTCGAGCAGGCCGCTGGCATGGCGGTCGGTGCCGAAGGCGGGGTCGCGGTCCAGCGTGGCGATGACCCGATGCGGCTGGGAGCCGAAGCACCATTCGCCGGCGAACACCGCGTAGCAGCCGATGTCGTACAGCGCCCCGCCCCCGCTTCGCGCCTGGTTGCGGATGTTGGCCGGGTCGGCGTTGAAGTAGGAGAACTGCACGTGCGCGGCGGTCGGCTCGCCGATCTCGCCCGCGGCCACCAGCTCGCGCAGGCGGATCCACTGGGGGTGGTACTCCACCATGAAGGCTTCGCGCAGGTGCACGCGCCCGCACACCTCGCGCAGCGCCTCCAGCTCGGCGGCGTCCAGCGACATGGGCTTCTCGCACAGTACGTGCTTGCCGGCGCGCGCGGCCGCCAGGGTCCACGGCACGTGCAGGTCGTTGGGCAGCGGGTTGTAGATCACGTCCACCCCGGGGTCGGCCAGCAGTTCCTCGTAGCTTCCCCAGGCGCGCGCGATGCCGAACTCGGCCGCCATGTCGCGCGCGGCCTGCAGGTTGCGCGAGGCCACCGCCACCACCTCCACGCCCTCGGCGCGCAGCATCGCCGGCAGCACCTTGCGGCGCCCGATGTCGGCGGTGGACAGGATGCCCCAGCGCAGGCGCGCGGATGCCGCGGTCATGTCCGGGCCCTGGCGACGAAGGCGCCCAGCACCTCGACCACAAGCTCGTGGTCCTGCAGTTGCGGCAGGCCGGACACCCCCGCCGACCCCCATACCGTTCCCGAGGCGTCGCGCAGGGGCACGCAGCCGCCGTGCGACGCGTAGTCGCGCAGCGGCAGGCCCATCTTGTCGGCCAGCGTGGTGTTCTCCTGGGTCATCTGCAGGCCCACCGCGTAGGAACTGCGTCCCAGCAGTTCCACGGTGTTGTGCTTGCGGCGCACCCAGTCGGCATTGCTCGGGTTGGTGCCGGGCATGGCGTGCAGGAACACGGTGTGTCCGCTCAGGCGCACCTCGATGCACAGACTGGCCGACCGCGCCAGCGCCGCCTCGCGCAGCGCCACGCCGAGTTCCCACGCGCGTTGCGCGTCGAAGGGGGCGCACACCAGCGCGGCTTCCTGCTCGCGCACGCGCTCGATTTCGGTTTGCAGATCCATGGAGGGTTCAGCGCGCCCGGGGCGCGTCCAGCCAGTGCAGCACCTCGTAGCAGGCGCCCATCGTGTGGTAGTCGGTCTTGCCGGCGGGACTCTTGCAGTCGTCCAGCGCTTCCCAGGCCGGCCCGCGAATGCGGAACCAGGCGCCGTAGCGATGGTCCACCAGGTGTTGCCACGACACCTGCCAGATGCGCTCGTACCAGTCCCAGTAGGCATCGTCGCCGGTGCGCACCGCCAGCGCGGCGGCGGCGGCGAAGCTCTCGGCGTGGACCCAGAAGTACTTGTCGGCATCGTACACCTGGCCGTCGGGCGCGAAACCGTAGACCAGGCCGCCGTGCCGCTCGTCCCAGCCGTGGCGCATCGCGGTGTCGAACAGATGCCGGGCGCGCTCCAGCAGGCTGGGGTCGCGCCGCGGCTTGGGCAGGCGCTGCTCGAGCATGAGCAGCAGCTTGGCCCATTCGGTCAGGTGGCCGGTCTGGTAGCCCCAGGGCCGGAAGATGTTGCTGCGGTCGCCGCGGTTGTACTCCCAGTCGGGCGACCAGGCGGCGTCGTAATGCTCCCAAACCAGCCCGCCCGCGCGCTGGGCCAGGCGCTGGGTGACGGAGTCGGCCAGCAGTTCCGCGCGCTCCAGGTACCGAGCCTGGCCCGTGGCGTCGAAGGCCGCCAGCATGGCCTCGCAGGCGTGCATGTTGGCGTTCTGCCCGCGGTAGGCGCCGACCCGCCATTGCGCGTCGGCCTCGTCGGCGTACAGCGCATGCTCCGGCTCCCACAGCCGATGCTCCATCAAGTCGAAGGTTTCCTCCAGCCAGGCCGCGGACTCCTCGATGCCGCTGCGCAGCGCGTGCGCGTAGGCCAGCAGCACGAAGGCCAGCCCGTAGCCGTGATTGGTCGCATCGAGGACCCGCGCGTGCTCGCCGTCCCACTCCAGGGTCCAGGCGTAGCCGCCGCCGGGCTTGGCATGCGCCTGGCGCAGGAAACGCACGCCGTGGGCCACCGCATCGCGGTGCGCGGGGTCGCCGAAGTGGCGCAGGGCCATCGCGTGGTTGAACACGAAACGGGTGCTGCTGACCAGGTGCCGGCTGCGCCGGTCGTACACGCTGCCGTCGTCCTTGAAATACTGGAAAAAACCTCCGCTGGAATCGATTTCCCGCGGGGCGTAGAAAGCCAGGGTCTGCTGGACGTGCGCGCGCAGGAATTCCGGGCTGCGAAACACCGGCAGCGGCTGCGCGACGCGCGCGGCGGCGGGATGCGCCTGGGAGGAGGAGGACATCGGGGTTCCGACCGGCTTCAGAGTTCGATGCGCCGGCCCAGGCGCGACGATTCCAGGGCACCCAGCGCCACGCGCAGCGAGGCCAGGCCGTCGGCGCCGCTGCTCAGCGGCGCGCCGCGACCGGCGCAGGCCTCGGTGAAGGCGCGCAGGGTGTTCTCGTACAGATCGGCCGCGGGCACGTCGATCAGGTTCTCGCCGCGCTCGTCGCGCAGCACCAGGCGCGTGGTACCCGCCTGCGACAGCGCGCCGACGCTGTACACGTTGGCGCGGGTGCCGAACAGGTGCACGCGGCTTTGCGCATGCGCGGCGACGAAGGACTCGTGGCACTGCGCCAGCACGCCGCCGTCGAATTCGAGCACGCTCATCGCGTTGTCCTCCAGCCCGGCGCGGGCCATGCCGGCGCTGGTGGCGAAGCTGACCACGGCACGCGGCTCGCGTTGCAGCACGAAGCGAAGGATGTCGGCGTCGTGCACCAGGATGTCCAGCAACACGCCGCCGCCGGCCTCCGGCCGATCCAGGCGCCAACCCTGCAGGTGGCGCGGCAGGTACACGGCGTGCGACACCTGCGCCGAGTGCACCTCGCCGAGTTCGCCGGAAGCGACCAGCTCGCGCAGGCGCTGGTTGGCGGGACTGCCGCGCAGGTGGTGGTTGGTGGCCAGCACGCGCCCGGAGCTCTCGGCGCAGGCCACCATCTCGCGCGCGTCGTCCGCCGACATGGCCAGCGGCTTCTCGCACAGCACGTGGCAGCCGTGGCGCAGCGCCGCCAGCGCCTGCGGCGCGTGCAACTGATTGGTCGAACTGACGTAGACGGCGTCGAAGGCGCCCTGCCGCAGCCAGCTCGCCAGGTCGGTGCCCGCCAGCGCCAGGCCGTGCCGCCGGGCGAACTCGTCCGCGCGCTGCTGGCTGCCCGAGCAGATGCCCGCCGGCTCGGCGCCGTCGAGCTTGCGCAGCGACTCGATCACCCGGCCCGCGATATCGCTGGCACCGACGAAGCCCCAACGCATGGCCGTGCTCATCCGATGCGCTGCTCGGTCTTGGGATCGAAGAACACGATCTTCGACAGGTCGACCAGCAGGTGCGCCTGATGACCGGCCTGCAGCGACAAATCGGGCTCCAGGCGCGCGGTCAGTTCCTGCCCGCCCAGGCTGAACACCGCCAGCGTGTCCGCGCCGGTGGGCTCGACCACCTCGATGGTGACGTCCATGATGCGCTCCAGCGGCCCCGGACGCACGCCGTCGTGGGCCAGGCCGATGGCCTCGGCGCGCAGTCCGACGATGACCTCCTCGCCGGCGCGCTCGGCCAGCGCGCCATGCTGGTCGGGAAGATGCAGCACGGCCTGGCCGGCGCCGTCGGCGCCGTAGACCACGCGCAGGCCGGCGTCGTCCCGCAACACGCGGGCGCGGGTCAGGTTCATGCGCGGCGAGCCCATGAAGCCGGCCACGAAGGTGTTGGCGGGACGGTTGTAGACCTCGTGCGGGGTGCCGACCTGCTGCACCACCCCGTCCTTCATGACCGCGATGCGCGTGGCCAGGGTCATGGCCTCGATCTGGTCGTGGGTGACATAGACGATGGTGGCGCGCAGGCGCTGGTGCAGCTTCTTGATCTCTGTGCGCATGTCCAGACGCAGCTGCGCGTCGAGGTTGGACAAGGGCTCGTCGAACAGGTAGAGCTGGGGCTCGCGCGCCAGGGCCCGGCCGATGGCCACGCGCTGGCGCTGACCGCCCGAGAGCTGGCGCGGCTTGCGCGCCAGCAGATGCTCGATCTGCAGCAGCGAGGCGACGGTCTGCACCCGGCGCGCGCGCTCGCTCTTCTCGACCTTGCGCATGCGCAGCGGGAACTCGATGTTCTTCTCCACCGTCATGTTCGGGTACAGCGCGTAGGACTGGAACACCATGGAGATGTTGCGGTCCGCCGGCGGCAAGTTGGTGATGTCGCGCCCGGCCAGCACGACGTTCCCGCCGGTGGGCTCCTCGAGCCCGGCGATCATGTTCATCAGCGTGCTCTTGCCGCAGCCCGAGGGGCCGACCAGCACGAGGAACTCGCCGTCCGCCATGTCGATGGAAACGTCGTGCAGCACCTTGACGTTGCCGAAGCTCTTGCGGACGTTCTGGAGTTGAAGCGTGGCCATGATTTTCGTTCAGCCTTTCACCGACCCGGCCATCAGGCCGCGGACGAAATATTTACCGGATGCGATATACACCACCAGGGTCGGCAGCGCGGCGATCACCGCGGCGGCGAAATACACGTTGTATTCCTTGACCCCCATCGAACTGTTCACGAGGTTGTTCAGCGCGGCCGTCAGCGGCGAGGTGTTGAAGCTGCCGAAGGTGGAGGCGAACAGGAATTCGTTCCAGATGTTCGTGAACTGCCAGATCACCGTGACCACGATGATGGGCGCGCTGTTGGGCAGCAGGATGCGCCAGAGCACGCCGAAGAAGCCGGCGCCGTCCATGCGCGCCGAGCGCACCAGCTCGTAGGGAAAGTTGGCGTAGTAGTTGCGGAAGAACAGCGTGACGAAACCGATGCCGTAGACCACGTTGACGAACACCAGTCCGGTGATGGTCCCGGACATGCCCAGCAGGCCCAGGGTGCGCGCCATCGGGATGAGCACGATCTGGAAGGGGATGAACACCGAGAACAGGAGCAGCGCGTAGACGATCTGCTGGCCGCGGAACCGGAACTGGGTCAGGATGTAGCCGTTGAAGGCGCCCACCAGCGTGGAGATCACCACGGCGGGAATCACGATCTCGACCGAGTTGCCGAAGTACGGCTTCAGGCCCTTGGCCTCCACGCCGATCTGCGCGTGGCTCCAGGCCTCGCGCCACGGGCCGAGGGTCCAGTGCTGGGGCATGGTCATCAGGCCCCCGGTCTGGATTTCGCTCAGGGGCTTGAAGGAGTTGATCAGCATCATGACCAACGGTGCCAGGAACAGCACGGCCATGAAGCCCAGGATGATGTAGAGGATGACGCGCGACGCCTTCATGCCGACCTCCGCCGTGTCGCCGGGATTGCAGACTGCTCAGGCATTTTTGACTCGCTTGACCTCGTTGATCAGATAGGGAAGCACGAACACCCCGACCGCCAGCAGCATGAGCACGGAGCTGGCCGAGCCGACGCCCATCTCATTGCGCGTGAAGGTGTACTGGTACATGAACACCGAAGGCAGCCAGCTGGAGTTGCCGGGCCCGCCGCTGGTCAGCGCCACCACCAGGTCGTAGGACTTGATGGCGGTGGTCACCAGCACGACGAAGGCCGAGGCGAGCACGGGGCCGAGCTGGGGAATGATCACGTACAGATAGATCTGCCAGGTCTTCGCGCCGTCGATGCGGGCCGCGTTGATCGGCTCGCTGTCCACGCCGCGCAGGCCGGCCAGGAACATGGCCATGACGAAGCCGCTGGACTGCCAGATCGCCGCGATGACGATGCAGTAGATGGACATGTGCTCGCGCGTGATCCAGTCGAAGGTGAAACTGGTCCAACCCATGCTGCGCACGATTTCCTGCAGGCCCACGCCGGGGTCGAGCATCCACTTCCAGGCGGTGCCGGTGACGATGAACGACAGCGCCATCGGGTACAGAAAGATGGTGCGCATCGCGGATTCGCCGCGGATGTTCTGGTCGATCAGGATCGCCAGGCCCAGGCCCAGGGCCAGGCTGATGACGATGTACAGCACCGAGAACACCGCCAGGTTGTTCGCGGACACCCACCAGTTATGCAAACCCAACAGGATGTGGTAATTGGTCCATCCGTTGAGGTGGTACGACGGCAGCATCTGCGACGTCGTGAACGAAAGAAACACCGTGTACGCGATGTAGCCGTACACGCATACCAGCACCAGCAGCACGCTGGGGCTGAGCAGCAGCTTGGGCAGCCATCCTGCTTTCATTGCATTGACCTTTTCGACAAGACTCTCACCTTCCCAAGCCCGGTTCGCAACCTCCCGCGGGAGGCATTCGCAAGCCGGCCGGGCCCCGCGGGGTCCGGCCGGCTCTCACGCTCGGTACCAGCGACCGATCAGTACTGCGCCTTGGCGGCGTCGGCGAGTTGCTTCACCGCGGCCTGGGGCGTGATTTCACCGTTGAATTCACGGGCGATCACGTCATAGAAGGCGTTCTTGATGGCCGGCGGCACAGCATAGCCCTGCGACATGGAACCGAACAGGGTACCGTGCTTGTCGGCGTAGGCCAGATCCGAGATGGCCTTCTGGCCGCAGGCGTTGAAGCCGGCGGACGGCGTGCCCAGCTCGGCCGGGGCGGCGCCCTTGAGCTGGTTGAAGCCGGCCTGCACCTTCGGCGACATGATGTCCTCGGCCATCTGATCCTGCGCCGCGGTGTCCTTGACGTTGAAGAACACGAACACGTCGGAGTTGTAGGTCACCGTGCCTTGGGTGCCCGGGGTGCGGAAGCACAGGAAGTCCTTGTTCGGGACCTTCTTGGCGTGGTTGAACTCACCCAGCGCCCAGTCGCCCATCATCTGGAAGCCGGCCTTCTCGTTGATCACCATGCCGGTGGCCACGTTCCAGTCGCGGTTCGCGTAGTTGGGGTCGACGAACTTGTGCAGTTCGCTCATGCGCTCGAAGGCCTTGAGCATGGTCGGGGAGTTCAGCGCCTTCTGGTCGAGGTCGATGAAGGCCTTCTTGTAGAACTCGGGGCCGCCGGTGGACACCACGACGCCGTCGAACATGGTGGCTTCCTGCCAGGACTGGCCGCCCACCGCCAGGCCGATGAAGCCGGCCTTCTTCACCTTCTCGAGGTCGGCGATGTACTGATCCCAGGTGGTCGGCGCGGAGGTCACGCCGGCCTTGGCCAGCACGGCCTTGTTGGCCCACACCCAGTTGGTCGAGTGCACGTCAATCGGGGCGGCGATCCAGTTGCCCTTGTACACGTCGAAGGCCTGCAGGGCCTTCGGCACCTTGGCCGCCCAGTCGCCCTTCTGCGCCAGGGAGTTCAGGTTCTTGAGCACCCCCTGCTTGGCCCAGTCGGTGATGTCGAAGCCCAGCATCTGGGAGGCGGTGGGAGGGTCCCCCGCCAGCACCCGCGCACGCAGCGTGGTCATGGCCTGCGCGCCGCCGCCACCGGCGATGGGCACGTCGTGCCACTGCACGCCCTGCGATTGCAGGTCGTTCTTCAGCACCTGCAGCGCCGCGGCTTCACCGCCCGAGGTCCACCAGTGGATCACCTGGACCTCTTTCTGCTGGGCCGAGGCGAGGGGGATGCCGATGAGACCGGCGACTGCAAGAGCGAGTACGGTTTTTTTCACAGTTGTCTCCACGAGCGTCTGTTGCTAGGTGCTTGGCAAGCATGACCCCGGAACTGGATGACGCGGACCAGGCGGGGTCGGATCGTGCGCGGCGAAGGTCGCGCACGGGAAAAAATCGGGCCTTTCGGACGGCGGCGAAGTCTGGGCGGCTCCTCCTGTCGGGCTTCAGCGCGCGCCCGCGCCGGGGCGCAGCGCGGCGGCCTGCGCCGCCAGTTCGCGCACGCCAGCCCAGTCGCGCGCGGCGACCAGCGCCTCGGGGGTGATCCACGAACCCCCGACGCAACCCACGTTCGGCAGCGCCAGGTAATCGGCGGCATTGCCGACGTGGATTCCACCCGTGGGGCAGAAATGCAGATGCGGCAGCGGCCCGTGCAGGGAGCGCAGCAAGGCACGCCCCCCCACCGCCTCGGCCGGGAACAGCTTGAGGGTGTCGAAGCCCTCGTCGGCCGCGCGCATCGCCTCCGACGCGGTGGCCACGCCGGGCAGGAAGGGCAAGGCGCTGGCGCGCGCCGCCGAGGCCAGTTCCGCGGTCAATCCGGGGCTGACGCCGAACACCGCCCCGCTGTCGACGGCGCGCTGCCACTGCGCGCGGTCGAGCACGGTGCCCGCGCCCACCACGGCACCCGGCACGGCGTCGCGGATGCGTCGCATGGCCTCGAAGGCCGCGGGCGTGCGCAGGGTGATTTCCAGCACCGGCAGGCCGCCGTCGACCAGCGCGCGCGCCATGTCCACCGCCAGACCGGCATCGGGCACCACGATGACCGGCATCACCGGCGCCAGGCTCAGCAGTTCACGGGAGTTCATCGCGCGGCCTCCACCGGAACCCGGGCCAGTTCGTGTTCATAATCGGGATGGGCGAAGGACGCGGCGCCCTGCTCCGCCCCGTCGGCATGGCGCCGGAAGGATGCGAACAACTCGCGCCCCCATCCGAACTCGTGTGCCAAGGTGTCGCCGGACTCGGCCTGGCGAGCCTCCCATTCGTGCTGCGGCACCTGCGCGAGAAGCACTCCGCGCTCGGCGTCGACGGTCACCACGTCGCCGTTGCGCACGCGGGCCAACGGCCCGCCGCTGATGGCTTCCGGCGTGACGTGGATCGCCGCCGGGACCTTCCCGGAGGCTCCGGACATGCGCCCGTCGGTGACCAGAGCGACCTTGAAACCACGGTCCTGCAGCACCCCCAGCGTAGGGGTGAGCTTGTGCAGCTCGGGCATGCCGTTGGCGCGCGGCCCCTGGAAACGGATCACCGCAACCAGATCGCGCTCCAGCTCGCCGCGCTTGAAGGCGGCCAGCAGTTCGTCCTGACTGTCGAACACCAGCGCCGGCGCGGTGATCACGCGCTGCTCCGGCTTGACGGCCGAGACCTTGATCACCGCGCGCCCGAGGTTGCCCGACAGCAGCTTGAGGCCTCCGTCGGCGCTGAAGGGGCGCGATACCGGGCGCAACACGCTGTCGTCCAGCGGCTCGACGGGCACGTCGCGCCACGCCAGGCGCTCGCCGTCCAGCCAGGGCTCGCGGGTGTAGGCGCGCAGGCCCTCGCCGGCCACGGTGCGCACGTCGCCGTGCAGCAGGCCGGCGTCGAGCAGTTCGCGGATCACGAACCCCACGCCGCCGGCGGCGTGGAAGTGGTTCACGTCGGCGCTGCCGTTCGGATAGACCCGCGCCAGCAGCGGCACCACGCGCGACAGGTCGTCGAAATCGTTCCAGTCGATCTGGATGCCGGCCGCCCGCCCCATCGCCACCAGGTGGATGGTGTGGTTGGTCGAGCCCCCGGTGGCCAACAGTCCGACGATGCCGTTGATCACCGAGCGCTCGTCGATCATCTCCCCCACCGGCGTGAAATGCTCGCCCCCATGGCTCAGCGAGGCCGCGCGGCGCGCCGACTCCATGGTTAGCGCCTTGCGCAACTCGGTGTTCGGCGGCACGAAGGCGGTGCCGGGAACGTGCAGCCCCATCACCTCCATGAGCATCTGATTGGAGTTCGCGGTGCCGTAGAAGGTGCAGGTACCGGCGCTGTGATAGGAGCGGGTCTCGGCCTCGAGCAGTTGTTCGCGGGTGATCAGCCCTTCGGCGTAGCGCTGGCGGATGCGCGCCTTCTCGTCATTGGGCATGCCCGAGGCCATCGGGCCGCCCGGCACGAACACCGCCGGCAGGTGGCCGAAACTGAGCGCTCCGATCATCAGGCCGGGCACGATCTTGTCGCACACGCCGAGGTACAGCGCGGCATCGAACATCTGGTGGGTCAGCGCGACCGCGGTGCCCATCGCGATGACGTCGCGCGAGAACAGCGACAGTTCCATCGACGGCTGGCCCTGGGTGACGCCGTCGCACATCGCCGGCACGCCGCCGGCGAATTGCGCCGTGGCGCCCACCTCGGCGGCCGCCTGCTTGATCCATTCGGGAAAGGCTTGCAGCGGCTGGTGCGCCGACAGCATGTCGTTGTAGGCCGAGACAATGGCCAGGTTCGGCGGCGACAGTTCCTGCAGTTGCACCAGGCGCCCCTTGGCGGGGCCGGGCATGGCGGCGATCGCATGCGCAAGATTGGTGCAAGACAGCTGGCTGCGCTGCACCTTGGACCCGAAGGCCGCGCGGATGCGCCGAAGATACAAAGCGCGCGTACGCGCGCTGCGTTCGACGACTCGCTGCGTGATGCTTGCGACGACCGGATGAAGAGTGGGCTTCGAATCCATGGCTTTTCAGATTTTGAACGTAGCTTAACGACATACGAGGGGCATCCGGATAGGGAAATCCCGTAGTACAACCCCCTAAAAGTGCGACTATCTCCTTGTTTTTGTAGAACTTTCAGACCTTTTTCGACCATGCGTAACAATACTACACTGTACCAGCATTCGAGTTGACCAGCTGTAGTTTCGCTACATACACTATGCCTCCGATGCCGTCGCCGCGCCAGCCCGCGGGCCAGATGCCCTGTGGCGCATTACGGGCAATGCCAGCCTGCCACGTGCCGCCCGTCGGGCGCCGGGCGGGCACCGTCACCTAGGAAGCCCCGCCAAGTCCATGTCCACCACTCCCGCTTTTGACATGGTGCTGTTCGGAGGCACCGGCGATCTGGTCATGCGCAAGATCCTGCCGGCGCTGTTCGAGTCGCACCGAGACGGCACCCTGCACCCGCAAGGCCGCATCCTGGCGCTCGGGCGCAAGGCCGCGACACGCGATCAGTACCTGCAACAGGTCGAGCAGCAGTCGCGCCCGCACACCCGCGTCGACGCCGCCGATCCCAACTGGCGCAGCTTCGTCGAGCGCATCGACTTCCTCAAGCTCGACTCCGCCCACGCCGAGGATTTCGAGCAGCTCGCCCAGCGCCTGCCCGGCGGCGACGCGCAGCGCGTGGTGGTGTGCTATCTCGCCACCGCGCCGCGCCTGTTCACCGAAATCTGCGCCAACCTGGCCGCGGTCGGGCTCAACCACCCGGGCGTGCGCGTGGTGCTGGAAAAGCCCCTGGGCAACGACCTGGCTTCGTCGGAGGCCATCAACGCGGAGGTGGCGCAGCACTTCGGCGAACAGCAGATCTACCGCATCGACCATTACCTGGGCAAGGAATCGGTGCAGAACCTGATGGCCATCCGGTTCGGCAACGTGCTGTTCGAGCCCCTGTGGCGCCGCGACTGGATCGACCACGTGCAGATCACCATCGCCGAGGAACTCGGCGTGGAAGGCCGCGGCGAGTTCTACGAGAAAACCGGCGCGCTGCGCGACATGCTGCAGAACCATCTGCTGCAACTGCTGTGCATGGTGGCCATGGAACCGCCCGCCTCGCTCGACGCGGACGCCATCCGCGACGAGAAGCTCAAGGTGCTCAAGGCCCTCAAGCCCATCGGGGAAAACGAGGTCACCAGCCGCACGGTGCGCGGGCAGTACCGCGCCGGCGCGGTGGACGGCAAGCCGGTCGTGGCCTATCAGCAGGAAGCCGACGTGGCCAAGGGAAGCCACACCGAGACCTTCGTCGCGGTGAAGGCCGAGATCTCCAACTGGCGCTGGGCCGGGGTGCCCTTTTTCCTGCGCACCGGCAAGCGCCTGCAGGAGCGCCTGGCGGAGATCGTGATCAGCTTCCGCAGCGTGCCGCTGTCGCTGTTCGCCATGCCCGGCGGCCTGCAGGGCGCCAACCGCCTGGTCATCCGCCTGCAGCCCGCGGAGCGCATCAGCCTGCACTTCCTGGCCAAGGAGCCGGGCGACGGCATGCGCCTGCAACCCACCTTCCTGAACCTGGATTTCCTGTCCACCTCCAACCGCCGGCGCGCCGACGCCTACGAGCGCCTGCTGCTGGACGTGATCCGCGGTCAGCTCGGTCTGTTCATGCGCCGCGACGAACTCGCGGCGGCGTGGCGTTGGGTGGAGCCGATTCTCGAGACCTGGGACCGCGACCCTTCCGAGCCGAAGTGGTACACGGCCGGCACCTGGGGGCCGGCCGCGTCCAGCGCGCTGCTGTCGCGCGACGGCGCATCCTGGCACGAGGAGCTGTGACGCCCATGGCGTGGACCCTGCAGGAATTCGACGACCCGCGCGCCCAGGTCCTGGCACTGGCGCAAGCCGTGCGCGAGGGCCTGGAACGGACGCTGGCCGAGCGCGGGCACGCCGTGCTGGCGGTGTCCGGCGGGCGTTCGCCGATTCCCCTGTTCACCCGGTTGCGCGAGCTGGAGGTCGACTGGAGCCGGGTCACGCTGACCCTGGTCGACGAACGCCTGGTGCCCGCCGATCACCCGGACAGCAACGAATCCCTGGTGCGCGAGCATCTGCTGCGGGGGCGCGCGGCGCAGGCGCGGCTGATCGGCCTGGCGACCGACCCGGCGCTCGACCTGGACGAGTGCGTGCGGCGCGCCGGGCTGGACCTGCCGCGCGTCGATCTGGCGCTGCTGGGCATGGGCGAGGATGGGCACACGGCCTCGCTGTTTCCCGGCGCGCCCGGCATCGAGGCCGCGCTCGACCCCGCCGGCCGCGAGCGCTACGTGGGGGTGATTCCCCCGGCCGCGCCGCACGCGCGCATCAGCATGAGCCTGGCGGCGCTGCTGGATTGCTCGGCCCTGTGGCTGTCCATCGCGGGACAGGCCAAGCGGCGCGTGTTCGATACCGCCTGCGCCGACCCGCGCAGCGCCCTGCCGGTGGCACGCCTGCTGCGCCAGGACCGCGTGACGGTGCGCACCTACTGGGCCGCATGATGCCGACCTCCCTGCCCTACCTGCTGGCCGACATCGGCGGCACCAACGCCCGCTTCGCGCTGCAGCAGGACGGACGCATCGGCGAGATCCGCGTGCTCGCCTGCGCCGACTATCCGAGCCTGCAGGATGCGATGCGCGCCTATCTGCGCACCACTTCCACCGAGGTCCGCCACGCGGCCATCGGCATCGCCAACCCGGTCTACACCGACCGGGTGCGCATGACCAACCACCACTGGGAATTCTCCATCGAGGCGCTGCGCCGGGAAATGGGCCTGGAGACCTTCCTGGTCATGAACGACTTCGCCGCGCTGGCGCTGTCGCTGCCCTACCTGCCCGAGCAGGAGCTGCGACGCATCGGCGGAGGCCAGGCCGAGCCGCGCGCGGCCCGCGGCGTGGTCGGCGCCGGCACGGGACTCGGCGTGGGCGCGCTCGTGGCCGCCGCCGACGGCTCGTGGCAGGCCGTGGCGGGGGAAGGCGGGCACGTCAGCTTCAGCCCGGTGGACGAGGAGGAGGTCGAACTCTGGCGCTTCGCCCACGCGCGCTACGGCCACGTTTCGGCCGAGCGACTGTTGCAGGGCCGCGGGCTGGAGCTGATCCACGAGTGGGTGTGCTCCAGCGCGGGCAAGGCCGGCACGGCGCTGCCGGCGGCGCGCGTCACCGAACTGGGGCTGAGCGGCGCCGATCCCTCGTGTCGCCGCAGCCTGGAGGTGTATTGCCGCATTCTCGGCACGGTGGCGGCGAATGTCGCGCTGACCGTGGACGCGCGCGGCGGTCTGTATATTGGTGGGGGTATCGTTCCCCGCCTGGGCGATTTCGTCGAGCAATCTTCCTTTCGTGCCCGTTTCGAGGACAAGGGGCGGCTGTCCGTGCTGCTCGCGCGCATTCCCGTGCTCGTGATCCACAGCCCCTGGCCCGCCCTGATCGGCGCCGGGGTCGGGCTGCGCCAATACCTGGAGCGTCAGCCCCATGCTTGAACGTATTCGCGACCAGTACGCACAGTTGTCCGCCGCCGAGCGCAAGGTGGCCGACGAGTTGCTGCAGCATCCGAACGACTTCGTGCGCGCCGCGGTGGCCGACATCGCGCGCACGGCGGGAGTCAGCCAGCCGACGGTGATCCGCTTCGCGCGCTCGGTGGGCTGCACGGGGCTGCAGGAGCTCAAGCTCAAGCTGGCCGGCAGCCTGGTCAGCGGCGTGCCCTACGTGCACGCGGACGTCACCGCGGGCGACAGCATCGCGGAGGTCTCGGCGAAGATCTTCGACAACGTGATCTCCGCGCTGATCAAGTGCCGCAACGAGGTCAGCCCGCAAAGCATCGAGGATGCGGTGGATCTGATCGCCCAGGCGCGACGCCTGGAGTTCTACGGCCTGGGCAACTCGGGAATCATCGCCGCCGACGCCCAGCACAAGTTCTTCCGCTTCGACATCCCCACGGTGGCCTATTCGGACCCGCACATCCAGTCCATGGCCGCGGCGCTGCTTGGCCCGCGCGACGTGCTGGTGGCGATTTCGAATTCCGGGCGCACCAACGAGTTGCTGGACGCCGCCGACATCGCGCTGGGCAACGGATGCCGGGTGATCGCGCTGACCTCGCCAGGCTCTCCGCTGGCGCGCATGGCCACGGTGCCGATCTACGCCAATGCGCGCGAGGACGCGGAGATCTACAGTCCGATGATCTCGCGCATCCTGCACCTGACCCTGATCGACGTGCTGGCGGTCGGCGTCGCGCTCAAGCGCGGCCCGGCGGTGATCCAGCCGCTGGAGCGCACCAAGCAGAGCCTGCGCACGCGCAAGCGCGAGGCCGAGGATCCGAGCTGAACCCACCCTGCCCCCACGCGCCGCGGTCCGCGACGCGCGGCGAAACCGCACCGTACCCGCGATGAGCCAACTGACCGAACTGCCTTCCTGGAAGGCCCTGTGGAGCCATTTCACGCGCGCCCGCGACTGGCACATGCGCGGCCTGTTCGAGGCCGACCCGCAGCGCGCCGAGAAATTCTGGCTGGAGCAAAGCGGCCTGCGCCTGGACTACTCCAAGAACCGCATCACCCACCAGACCATGACCCTGCTGCTGCAGCTGGCGCGCGAGGCGGGGGTTCCCGAGCGCATCCGCGCCATGTTCGCGGGCGAGCGCATCAACACCACCGAGCAACGCGCGGCCTTCCACATCGCCTTGCGCAACCGCTCCGGCCAGCCCATGAGCATCGACGGCGAGGACGTCATGCCCAAGGTGCTGGGCGTGCTCGAGCGCATGGCCCGTTTCTCGGACGCCGTGCGCAACGGCGAGTGGCTGGGCTACACCCAGCAACCCATCACCGACATCGTCAACATCGGCATCGGCGGCTCCGACCTGGGCTCGCTGATGGTGTGCCAGGCGCTGAAGGCGCATGCGCATCCGCGCCTGAGCATGCATTTCGTCTCCAACGTCGACAGCTCGCAGCTCAAGGAGACCTTGCGCCGGGTGCACGCCGAGACCACGCTGTTCATCATCGAATCCAAGACCTTCACCACCCACGAAACCCTGACCAACGCGCACACGGCGCGCGACTGGTTCGTGCACCGGGCCAGGGATCCGTCCGCCGTGGCGCGTCATTTCGTCGCGGTGTCGACCAACCGCAAGGCGGTGGGCGAGTTCGGCATCGACCCGGCCAACATGTTCGAGTTCTGGGACTGGGTGGGCGGGCGTTACAGCCTGTGGTCGGCCATCGGCCTGCCCATCATGCTGTACCTGGGGGAGAAGAACTTCCTGGATCTGCTGGCCGGCGCCCACAGCATGGACCAGCACTTCCGCGACACGCCGCTGGAGAACAACCTGCCGGTGGTGCTGGGGCTGCTGGGCATCTGGTACATCAACTTCTTCGGCGCCGGCAGCCACGTGATCGCGCCCTACGACCAGTACCTGCACCGCCTGCCCGCGTTCATCCAGCAACTCGACATGGAGTCCAACGGCAAGCGCACCACGCTCGACGGCCGGCTGGTGGACTACGAGACCGCGCCGATCATCTGGGGCGAGACGGGCATCAACGGCCAGCACGCCTTCTTCCAGCTGCTGCACCAGGGCACCCACATCTCGCCCATCGATTTCATCGCGTCGCTCGACGGCCGCGGCTCGCTGCCCGGGCACCACGAGATCCTGATGGCCAACATGTTCGCCCAGTCCGAGGCCTTCATGCGCGGGCGCAACGCCGACGAGGTGCGCGCCGAGCTGCAGGCGCAGGGGCTGGACGCGGCCGCCATCGAACGCCTGCTGCCCTACAAGGTGTTCGACGGCAACCGCCCCAGCAACACCCTGCTGCTGGAGCGCCTGGATCCCTTCTGCCTGGGCGCGCTGGTCGCGCTGTACGAGCACAAGATCTTCGTGCAGGGCATCGTGTGGGACATCAACTCCTTCGACCAGTGGGGCGTCGAGCTGGGCAAGCAGCTCGCGCATACCATCCTGGCCGAACTGGAGGGCCGCACGCCGCCGCAACCCCATGACGCGTCGACCCAGCGCCTGATCCAGCTGTACCTGCAGAGCAACCGCGACCCCCGGTCCGCGGCCTGAAACCCATTCTTCCTTCCAGGAATCGATCGATGTTCGTGGTGTGCGGTGAAGCCTTGATGGACGTGTTCGGGGTGCGC
Source organism: Pseudomonadota bacterium (assembly GCA_021830925.1). GTDB lineage: Bacteria > Pseudomonadota > Gammaproteobacteria > Burkholderiales > Burkholderiaceae_C > Thiomonas_A. Next base: position 24,752 of record JAKBNS010000085.1, read on the forward strand.
GACACCCCGGGCGGCATGGACATGGATGCGCGCGTCGGCGGCTCGCCGCTGAACGTCGCGCTGGGCCTGACCCGCCTGGGACAGCGCGCCGCCTTCGTCTGCACCTTGTCGCGGGATTTCCTGGGCGAGCGCATCGTGCGCTTCCTGCAGGACGAGGGCGTCGACCTTTCCCTGCTGCAGCGCAGCGCCTCGCGCACCACGCTGAGCCTGGTGGGCGTGGATTCGGCAGGCGTTCCCGCCTACTCCTTCTACGGCGAGGGCGCGGCCGACCGCGAACTGGACCTGGAGGCCCTGGGCGATCTGCCCGAGGCGGTTCGCGCCATCCACCTCGGTTCCTTCGCAGTGGCGGTGCAACCGGTGGGCACCGCGCTGCGCCGCCTGGTCGAGCGCGAGCGGCAGCGCCGCCTGATCGTCTGGGATCCCAACATCCGGCTCAACGTCCAACCCGACCTTGCGCCCTGGCGCGAGCTGCTGGAGTGGATGCTGGCGCGCTGCGACATCGTCAAGATCAGCGACGAGGATCTGCAGCTGCTGCTTCCCGGCACGTGCCCCGAGGCCTTCGCGCAACGCGCGCAGGCGGCGGGCTGTTCGCTGGTGGTGGTCACGCGCGGAGCGCAGGGCGCAGTCGCCTGGTCGCGCGCCGCGCACGCCGAGGTGCCGGCACAGGCCGCCGTGCTGGTCGACACCGTGGGCGCGGGCGACACCTTCCAGGCCGCCATGCTCACCTGGCTGTCCGAGGCCGGCCTGCTCGACAAGGACGCCCCCGGCGCGCTGGATGCCCAGGCGCTCGGACGCATGCTCGAGTTCGCCGCGCGCGCCGCGGCCATCACCTGCTCCCGGCGCGGCGCCGACCTGCCTCGACGCGCCGAACTGCCGCGCTGAAGCCGGCCGCCGCGAGCGATCGCCCTTCCTGGCCCCAGGGCGGCGCCATCGTCACGGCCGTTGCTGTCATAGCTGTAACCGTTCGAAACATTTGCCAACGGCCTCCCGAAATCCTCTAGATTCAGACATTCTTGTTGTCGGCAATTCCGGGATCTCGGCAGAAGTGCGCATCGACTCGATGCGCAACACCGCGAGGGGGAGATGGCAAACAACCAGCGCTCGGCGGACGACCTGGTCCTGGACGCGTTGCGCTCCATGCGCACGCTTGTCCACATGGAAGTCGCGTTCATCTCCCAGTTCAAGCATGGACGCCGCATCTTTCGCTACGTGGACCCGCTGGGTGCCGTGGTTCCGCTACGCATCGGGGACTCGGATCCGCTGGAGGACAGCTACTGCCAGCGCGTCGTCGATGGCCGTCTGCCCGAACTGATCCAGGACGCGATGCAGCATGCCGAAGCGCGCAAGCTCCCGGCGACCGCGGCCGTGCCGGTCGGCGCGCACCTCAGTGTCCCGATTCGCCTGAGTGACGGCGGCATCTACGGCACCTTCTGCTGCTTCAGTCGAACGGCGGACTTCGCGCTCAGCGCACGTGACGTCGAGACCATGCGGTGTTTCGCGGACATCACGGCCAAGTTCATCGAACGCCAGGTGGCCGAGGAGAACCGACGCGAAGTGCTCGTCGCCCGCCACACGGGGGTGCTGAACGCGGAGCGCTTCGCCATCGTCTATCAGCCCATCGTTCGCATCCTGGACGGCCAGGTCACGGGCTACGAGGCCTTGACGCGCTTCCTGGCCGAGCCGGTTCGAACTCCCGACCTCTGGTTCGACGAGGCCCAGGAAATCGGCCTGCAGCAGACCCTCGAACTGGCCGTCATCGACAAGGCACTGCGCAGCCTGAGTCGCCTTCCCGAGGACGCCTACATCTCCATCAACGCATCGCCGGCCACCGTGTTGAGCGGGGCCCTCGATGCAGCGCTTGCGGACCACCCCTGCGAACGCCTGATGCTGGAAGTCACGGAGCACTCCTCCGTGGACGACTATGCACGGATCGTGCAGGTCCTCGCGCCCTTGCGCCGGCGCGGATTGCGGCTTGCCGTGGATGATGCGGGCGCCGGCTTCGCGAGCTTCCGGCACATCCTCGAACTCAAGCCCGACGTCATCAAGCTCGACGTCAGCCTGATCCGACAGATCGATACCGACACGGGCCATCGCGCGCTGGCCGCCGCGCTTGTGCGCTTCGCGCAGGAGACGCGAAGCGAAGTGGTCGCCGAAGGCGTCGAGTCGGAAGCCGAACTGGCGATCCTGCGCGACCTGCACGTGGACAAGGCCCAGGGCTATCTGCTCGGCCGCCCCGCTCCGATCGAAAGGTTCCTCCAGGAATGAATGGCTTGGAACGGGGCGCTGCTGTTCGGCCTTTGCAGTCGCCCACGGTCACTTCGCTGAGCGGCCGGTCCCGACCTAAAGCAGCCGATGCTGTTCGCTCAGGATTCCCAAGCTGAGGATCATGCGGAGACGGTCATGCGGCCTGATGGACCAACGGCAGACGGAGGTCGATTTCGTCCCAAGGCACGAAGACGCGATGGTCTTCGTCGCGACGGACAGTGTCCCACTGCATCAGTACGGCGACGTCGTCGTGGACATTCTTGTAATTGCGGTGAAGCTGGCGAGCGAGCTCGGCGATGGTCAGTGACCCTGCCTGACGCAATCGCGACACCAGTTCCCATCGTCGTGGCGTGAACACCGCCAAGAACTGCGGCAGCGAGTCGAACCCGATGCCAAAGTAAGGCACCGGGCTCTCCCCGTGTTCGAGCGCCTGCATCGTTGCCTTGGCACGATCGAGCGTGGTGACGACGGGGTCTCCGACGCGAATGTGCAGTGTGGTCATCTCGCGACCTCCTTGACGTCTGCCCAGAAATCGTCGACCAGCGTCGCCACGTCACGAAAAGCGTAGGCCAGTTCCCGGTTGCCCAGATGCCGATGATCGCCTTTGCCACGCTCGTTGTCGTAGCCCACGATGCGGGCGCCATCGACGACGTAGACCATCCGATACTTGAACCGATGTTCTGACGGGGGAATCGGCTCGCTCAGCGCCCACACGACGATCTGAACGAAGCCGCGTCCGAACACACGTTTTTCATTCAGAACAGCGACAGCGGCCATGCGTCCCATGACATCCTAGCGGATCTATGGTGTCAAGAACCATAACGGCAGTGTTGACTCCGCAGCGCCTTGCTGTCGACATGGCTCGAAGCGGCCTCGAGCGGACGTTCGCGTCTCACGGCCCCCCTGATTGGCTCACGGTGAAGCGCACAGGGAGGCCTTGGTGCTACAGTGCACGCCCTGTGTAACACAAGAGATCCACAGGATCAGCGAAGCGACCTTCACCTTCAGAGTCGACGATGCGTTGAAGAAGCAGTTCGCCATGGCAGCCAAGGAGCGCGACCGTACCGGCGCGCAGTTGCTGCGGGATTTCATGCGGGAATTTGTCCAGCAACACCAAGACGCAGCCGACCATGAAGACTGGTTTCCCCGCCAGGTTCAAGCTGGGCTCAATTCTGCAAACGCCGGTCGACTGACGCCCGATGATCAGGTCGAAGAGAGGTTTGCCGCACGTCGAGAAGCCACCCGGCGACGACTCGAGCCCTCTCGTTGATGGAATTGCGATGGGCTCCCGAGGCCATCGCCGACCGCGAGGCGATCTATGAGCATGTCGAGGCAGACCATCGCGCGGCGGCTCTCGCCCTCGACGAACTGTTCGCCGCCTGTGCTGGCGGCTGATTGCCCCTCCAAGACTCGATGAACCAGGCTTTGAACCAGGATGGCGGCGTCGCGCATGGTCCACGGCGCAGGGTCGCGGTGCTGGGTGCCGGCATCGCGGGACTGAGCTGCGCCAGGCGCCTGCGCGAGCGCGGGCACCGCGTGACGCTGTTCGACAAGAGCCGGGGCCCCTCGGGCCGCGCGGCGACCCGTCGGGCCGATGGCTGGTCCTGCGATCACGGGGCGCAGTACTTCTCCGCCCGCACGCCGGAGTTCGCCCAGGTCGTGGCGCAATGGTGCGAGGCCGGCGTGTGCCAGCCATGGTCACCCAGGCTGCAAGTGTTCGGGCCGGCGCCGCGGGGGTCTGGGCAGGCACGTGCACCGCAGCGCTACGTGGGGATGCCGCACATGTCGGCGCTGGGGCGCTGGCTGGCCGAGGGGCTGGATCTGCGGCTGCGGCACACCGTGACCGAGTTGCGTGGCGGGGCAGCGGGCTGGAGCCTGCACAGCGACGAGCATGGCTGGCACGGGGAGAGCTTCGACAGCGTACTGCTGGCGCTTCCACCCGCGCAGGCCCGTGCCCTGCTCCAGCCTGTCGACCCCGAGCTTGGCTGGCGCACCGAGCCGGACCCCATGGAACCCTGCTGGTGCGTGATGGCGGTGTATGACGCGGATCCGCTGCCCGAGGTGGATGGCGCCTTCGTCAACCAGGGGCCCTTGTCCTGGGTCTGTGCCGATCACCGCAAGCCGGGGCGCCAGGGGCCTTGCTGCTGGGTCCTGCACGCCGGGCCGCAGTGGAGCCGTGCGCGCATCCACGCGCCGCCCGCCGAGGTCGGCGCATGCATGCTGGAGGCTTTCGCGGACCTCGGAGCCCGCGGCACGCCGCGCCAGGTCACGGTGCATCGCTGGCTGTACGCGCGCGGGACGCTGGACCCGGCGCCCGGCATGATCTGGCATGCAAAGGCCGGGCTGGGACTGGCGGGCGACTGGCTGGCCGGCGGGCGCATCGAGGGCGCATGGCGCAGCGGGCGAGCGCTGGCGGATGCGCTGGGTTGAGCCCATGGGCGCTGGCGGGGCACTACGATGACGGCCATGTTCCAGGCGCTGCGTCCGGTCAGGCTGCTCAATGCCCTCACGCCCCGCCGGGGCCTGCGCCGGCTACGGGATGTGGCCTATGGGGAGCATCCGCGACAACGCCTGGACGTGTACATGCCGCGGGAACCTGCCATGCCAGCCTCCAGGCCCCTGGTGGTGTTCTTCCACGGGGGCAGCTGGCAGAGCGGTTCGCGCGGCGACTACCTTTTCGTCGGGCAGGCGCTGGCCACCTGCGGCTGCGTGACCGTCGTGCCCGATTACCGCCTGTACCCGCAGGCGAGGTTTCCCGATTTCGTGCATGACGCGGCCGCCGCGTTCGCCTGGGCGCGCGAGCATGCGCTCGAGTTCGGGGCGGATCCCCGGCGCATTTTCCTCATGGGGCACTCCGCGGGCGCGCAAATGGCCGCGCTGCTCGCCACCGATGGGTCCTACCTGCGGGCCCGCGAGCTCGGAACGGATGCCATCGCCGGGGTGATCGGCCTGGGCGGCGCCTACGATTTCCTGCCCCTGCGCGATCCCGTGCTGGAGGAGATCTTCCCCGCGCAGGACCGGCATCTCAGCCAGCCCGTGCATTTCGTGCAGGGCGGGCATCCGCCGATGCTGCTGGCCGTCAGCGTCGACGACAGGGTGGTCGACCCCGGCAACACCGAGCGCATGGCCACGCGCCTGCGCGGGGTGGGCAGCCCGGTGCACGTGCTGCGCTACCGGCGCCTGGGGCATATCCTGATCCTGGGCGTGCTGGGCATCGTGCTGCGCCCCTTCGTGCCGCTGCTGCGGGAACTGGGCCGGTTCATCGAC